>DATDFL010000057.1:0-5464 GCA_036522595.1 Gaiellaceae bacterium | reverse complement strand
GACGTGGTCTACGTCCTCCGCATGCAGCGCGAGCGGATGCAGGAGGGCGCGAACTACGTGCCGTCGCTGCGCGAGTACACCGCGCGCTGGGGCGTCACGCCGGAGCGGCTGCGGCCGGGCCAGAAAGTCATGCACCCCGGGCCGATGAACCGGGGCGTCGAGATCGACCCGGTCGTCGCGGACGCGGCCGACGCGCTGATCGAGACCCAGGTGCGGGCGGGGCTCGTCGTCCGGATGGCGGTGCTCTACGACCTGCTCACGACCGGGCCCGCCTCGGTGAAGACGCCCGAGCCGCTGGAGGTGGCGTGATGCTCTACGGCAAGAACGGACGCAAGGATGACGTCGTCGTCCGCGGGGCGCGGGTGCTCGATCCCGCCGAGGGCGTGGACGCGGTGTGCGACGTGCGCGTGGACGGCGGCACGATCGCCGAGCTGGGGACGAGCCTCGACGCCAACGGCCATCGCGTGGTCGACGGCGCGGGGCTGATCCTCGCGCCGGCGTTCGTCGACCCACACGTCCACCTGCGCGTCCCGGGCCGAGAGGACGAGGAGACGATCGCCTCGGGCACCGCGGCGGCCGCTGCGGGCGGCTACTGCGCGATCCTCGCCATGCCGAACACCGAGCCGGTCGTCGATTCGGCCGCGGTGCTCGGCTCGCTGATCGAGGATGCACAGGCCGAAGCGGAGATCCCCGTCGGCTTCCTTGCGTCGATCACGCGCGGCCTGGAGGGCGCCGAGCTGACCGAGATGGCCGAGCTCGCCGACCAGGGTGCGGCGGGCTTCACGGACGACGGCCGCCCGGTCGTCGCGCCGGGCCTCATGCGCCGCGCGCTCCAGTACCACGGCATCACCGGCCGGCGGCTCGCTCTCCACTGCGAGGAGCCGACGCTCTCGAAGTCCGGGCAGATGCACGAGGGGGCGGTGTCCGCGGAGCTCGGCTTCACGGGCTATCCGTCGGTCGCCGAGAGCTTGATGGTCGAACGCGACCTCTCGCTCGCGGCCTACGAGGAGCAGCCGATCCATCTGCTGCACCTCTCGGCACGCGAGTCGGTCGCGTCGCTCCAGAAGGCTCAGGCGGACGGGATCGCTGCAACCGGCGAGGTCACGCCGCACCACCTCTGCCTCACGGACGAGTCGGTGCGGACGCTCGATCCGAACCTGAAGATGAACCCGCCGCTCCGGGCGGCGGAAGACCGCGAGGCGCTGATCGAGGGCCTCCGCGACGGGACGATCGCCGCGGTCGCGACCGACCACGCCCCGCACGCGCGGCACGAGAAGGAGGTCCCGTTCGAGGCGGCGCCGTTCGGGGTCACCGGACTGGAGACGGCGTTCTCTGCGCTCTACACGAACCTCGTCGAGCCGGGGCTGCTGCCGCTCGAGACGCTGCTCGAGCGGATGTCGGCCGGCCCGGCACGCATCTACGGCCTCGAGTCGCCGCGTATCGCGGTCGGCGCGCCGGCGAACCTCGTCCTGCTCGACACCGCCGCGACGTGGCGCGTCGACGAGGGCGGGTTCCGCTCGCGCTCGACCAACTCGTGGCTGCTGGGGCAGACGCTCGAGGGCCGGGTCCGGATGACCGTGGCCGCAGGAAAGGTGGTGTACGAGGCATGACCGGGTTCTTGGCTCTGGAGGACGGCACGGTCTTCCGCGGCGAGTCGGTCGGCGCCGAGGGGTTCGCCTTCGGCGAGGCCGTCTTCACGACCGCGATGACCGGCTACCAGGAGGTCGTCACCGACCCGAGCTACGCGGAGCAGATCGTCTGTTTCACGGCGCCGATGGTCGGCAACTACGGCGTAGCGTCCGGCCGGTGCGAGTCGGCACGGCCGCACGCGCGGGCGGTGGTCATGCGAGAGGCGCGCGGCCCGGCCTGGACCGACTGGCTCCACGAGCACGGCCTCGTCGCCCTCTCCGGAATCGACACGCGCTCGCTCGTCGTCCATCTGCGCCAGGCCGGCGCGATGCGGGCGATCGCGGTCGCGGGAGACGCGTCGGTCGAAGAGGCGTTGGCCGCCGTACGCGAGCAGCCCTCGATGGCGGGGCGCGCGCTCGCCGGTGTGGTCTCGACCCGGGAGCCGTACGTGTTCAGCGACGCAGGCATCGCGCAGATCGCAGTCGTCGACTACGGCTGCAAGCGCTCGATCCTCGACCGGCTCGCCTGGGCCGGCGCAGCGGTCACGGTCTACCCGCACGACGCCGATCCGGACGAGCTCGTCCGCTACGACGGCGTCCTGCTCTCGAACGGGCCCGGTGATCCCGAGCCGCTGGCTGCCGAGGCCGAGACGGTGCGCGCGCTGCTCGGCCGCGTCCCCCTGATGGGCATCTGCCTCGGCCACCAGCTGCTCGCGCTGGCGACCGGGCACGAGACGTTCAAGCTCCAGTTCGGCCACCGCGGCGCAAACCATCCGGTGCTCGACAAGCGGACGAACCGCGTGCTGGTCACCTCGCAGAACCACGGCTTCGCGGTCGCGCCGTCCGCGGCGAAGGAGGCGACGCACGTCTCGCTCTACGACGGCACGGTCGAAGGGCTCGACTTCCCGGAGCTGCGCGCGACCTCGGTGCAGTTCCATCCCGAGGCGCGGCCCGGCCCGCACGATGCGTGGCCGCTGCTCTCGCGCTGGGTGCAGGAGGTGCGGCTTGCCGAAGCGGCGTGACATTCGCTCGGTCTGCCTGATCGGCTCCGGGCCGATCGTCATCGGCCAGGCCTGCGAGTTCGACTACGCGGGCTGCCAGGCGCTGAAGGTGCTGCGCGAGGACGGCTTCCGAACGGTGGTCGTCAACTCGAATCCGGCGACGATCATGACCGACCCTGGTTTCGCCGACCGCACCTACCTCGAGCCTCTGGATCTCGAGGGCGTCGCGGACGTCCTCGGGCGCGAGCGGCCCGACGCGCTGCTGCCGACGATGGGCGGGCAGACCGCTCTGAACATCGGGCTCGAGCTTTTCGAGGCCGGTGTGCTCGACGCGCTCGGGATCGAGCTGATCGGCGCGCCCGCCGAGGTCATCCGCCGCGCCGAGGACCGCGAGGAGTTCCGCGAGACGGTGCGCGCCACGGGGCTGAAGGTGCCCGAGTCGCTCGTCGTGACATCGCTCTCAGACGTGCCGGAAGACCTTTCGTTCCCGGTCATCCTCCGCCCGGCCTTCACGCTGGGCGGGCACGGCGGCGGCACCGCGCACTCGCGGAGGGAGCTCGAGGTTCTGCTCGACCGCGCCTTGCGGGAGAGCCCCGTGGACCAGGTACTCGTCGAGGAGTCGCTCCTCGGCTGGGACGAGTTCGAGCTCGAGGTGATCCGCGACCGCAACGACAACGTGGTCGTCGTCTGCTCGATCGAGAACCTCGACCCGATGGGCGTCCACACCGGCGACTCGGTGACGGTCGCGCCGCAGATGACGCTCTCCGACGAGGCCTACCAGGAGCTCCGCGACGGCGCCGCGGCGATCGTGCGTGCGGTCGGCGTCGAATGCGGCGGCTCGAACATCCAGTTCGCGCGCGACCGCGAGAGCGGCGACGTGCGCGTGATCGAGATGAACCCGCGCGTGTCTCGGTCGTCCGCGCTCGCGTCCAAGGCGACGGGCTACCCGATTGCGAAGGTCGCGGCCAAGCTCGCGGTCGGCTACACGCTCGACGAGATTCCGAACGACCTGACGCGGACGACGCCTGCCAGCTTCGAGCCGACGCTCGACTACGTCGTCGTCAAGGTGCCGCGCTTCGCCTTCGAGAAGTTCCCGGGCGCGGACACGACCCTCGGCACGCAGATGAAGTCGGTGGGCGAAGCGATGGGCATCGGGCGCACGTTCACGGAGGCGTTCCTGAAGGCGTTGCGCTCGCGCGAGCTCGACGGTGGTGCCGTTACGCCCTGGGCCTCGCTGGACGAGCTGCCCGAGGGCGTGCATCCCTGGTTCCGCGCGGAGCTCGAACGCGTGCGGGTCGGGTCGTTGCACCTGGAGGATCTCGTCGCCGACGACTGGCTGCGGCTCAAGCGGCTCGGCCTCTCGGACGCAGACATCGCCGCGGCCGCCGGAACCACGGAGGAAGCGGCTCGCACGGCCCGCCGCTCGTGCGGTATCCGGCCGACCTACCGCCGCGTCGACTCGTGTGCCGCCGAGGTCGAGGCGGCCTCGAACTACCTCTACTCGACCTGGGGCGAAGCAGACGAAGACGCGCCGAGTGCCGGCTCGGTGGTGATCCTCGGCTCCGGCCCGAACCGGATCGGCCAGGGCATCGAGTTCGACTACTGCTGCGTCCACGCGGCGCAGAGCTTCCGCGTGCAGGGTTACGAGGCCGTCATGGTCAATTGCAATCCGGAGACCGTCTCGACCGACTACGACACCTCCGACCGGCTCTACTTCGAGCCGCTCTGCGCGGAAGAGGTGCTGGAGATCCTGCACCGAGAGCGGCCGGAAGGCGTGGTGATCCAGTTCGGCGGCCAGACCCCGCTGAAGCTCGCGCGGGCGATCGAGGCGGCCGGTTTCCGGATCCTCGGGACGCCGTTCGAGGCGGTCGACCTCGCCGAGGACAGGGAGCGGTTCGCAGCGCTCTGCGGCGAGCTGGGAGTCGAAGTCCCGGCGTGGGGGATGGCCGATTCGCCCGAGGAGGCCGTCGAGGTCGCCGAGCGGGTGGGCTACCCGGTGCTCGTGCGGCCTTCGTACGTACTGGGCGGGCGGAGCATGCGGGTCTGCTACGACGCCGCGGCCGTGCAAGACGCGGCGCAGGCCGGTGGGCGCTTGCTCGTCGACCGTTTCCTGGAGAACGCGATCGAGCTCGACGTGGATGCCCTCTGCGACGGCACGGAGACCTACGTCGGCGCGGTGATGCAGCACGTCGAGGAAGCCGGGATCCATTCCGGCGACTCGAGCTGCGTCCTGCCGGCGCTGTCGCTGACCAAGAACGAGCACGCCGCGGTCGTCGAAGTGGTCGAGCGCCTCGGGCCGGCACTGGGCGTCGTCGGCCTGCTGAACGTCCAGCTCGCGATCGCCGAAGGGAAGCTGTTCGTGCTCGAGGCGAACCCGCGAGCCTCGCGCACGGTCCCGTTCGCGAGCAAGGCGACCGGCGTGAACCTCGTCCAGGCAGCGTGCCGCCTGGCCGCGGGCGCGACGCTGTCAGAGCTGGCCCTGCCGAAGGGACAGTCTCCGGGACAGGTCTCGGTCAAGGCCGCGGTGCTGCCCTTCGCCCGCTTCCCCGGCGCCGACCCCGTGCTCGGGCCGGAGATGCGCTCGACGGGAGAGGTCATGGCCAGCGCGTCCGACCTGCCGACCGCGTTCGCGAAGGCCGAGCGCGCCGCCGGCCGGCGCCTTCCCTCCAGCGGGACGGCGTTCCTGTCGGTGCGCGACGAGGACAAGCAGGCGGTCGTGCCGGTCGCCGGTGCGCTTGCAGTCCTCGGCTTCAAGCTGCTCGCGACCGCGGGCACCGCGCGCGTGCTAGCCGCGAACGGTCTCGCCGTCGACTACGTGCGCAAGGTGACGGACGA
>DATDFL010000056.1:0-2874 GCA_036522595.1 Gaiellaceae bacterium | reverse complement strand
GAGCAGGGCGTGAAGCTGAAGTTCAACCCGCTTGCAGAGGTCGCAGGGAAGCGCGTCGTGGCCATCGACGACTCGATCATCCGCGGCACGACGACCCGGAAGATCGTGCGGATGCTGTTCGACTCGGGTGCGGCCGAGGTGCACGTGCGTGTCTCGGCGCCGCCGATCGTCAGCCAGTGCTACTACGGGATGGACTTCGCCGAGGAGGACGAGCTGATCGCGGCCACTCGGTCGGTCGAGGAGGTCTGCGAGCGCATCGGCGCGACCTCGCTGGCGTACCTCTCGCTGGAGGGTCTGACCGAGGCCACGCGCAGGCCGGAGTCCGAGCTCTGCCGCGCCTGCCTCACGCGGGATTACCCGACGGCAACCCCGCGTGAGGGCGCGAAGCTCAGGTTCGAGACAGTCCCCTAGCTACTGCTCGAGCACGCGGCTCGCCTTTGCGATGCCGCGACTGAGGAGATAGAACGCGGTCAGGACCGT
Organism: Gaiellaceae bacterium; assembly: GCA_036522595.1. Lineage (GTDB taxonomy): Bacteria > Actinomycetota > Thermoleophilia > Gaiellales > Gaiellaceae > AC-32. The sequence continues at coordinate 2,394 of DATDFL010000056.1, read as the reverse complement.
GGTCAGCTCGGTCCAGATGAAGGTGTTCACGCTGTCGGCGAAGATCCAGATCAAGACGAAGATGATCTCGATCACCAGCCAGAGCGCGAACTCGGCGTTCCCCGGGATCGGCATCCGGGCGCCCGAGGCGATGGTCGGCATTCCCATGCTCGGACGGTTGCCGCCAGATTCGGTCGACGACATGCCAGCTTCTCCTTTCGTCAGGCCGCAAGGCCGGGTACGTGCAGGATTTCCAGCTTGATCCCGTCGGGATCGAAGAAAAACACTGCGTAATACCCCGGCATGTAGCCGTATTCCTGCGGCTCGCTCTCGATTTCGGCTCCCTGGTTGCGCAGCCATTTGGCTCGCTCGTCCACACCTGCGCGGGAGGACGCTTCGAAGGCGAGGTGGTGAAGCCCGATGCGGTAGCGGTCGTACGGCTCCGCCGCCTGGGACTGCGCCTCGCGCAGGCCGATCGAGCTTCCGGACCCGCCGATGTACCAGATCGTCTCGCCCCGTTCGCCCTCGACCTCGCCGATCCGGTGGAAGCCGAGCGGCGCCAGCAGGTCGCGATAGAACGGCAGGCTGCGCTCGATCGACGAGACGACGAGATCGACGTGATGAACGCCCGTGGAGCGCATGTAGCAGCCGCCGCAAAGTTCCTCGCCGCCCGCCTCGTTCCTGCTGCAGAATCGGGCAGCCCTGCATCTGTTCCACTACCACCTGGTCACGAGCAACGTCCGCGAGGTCGAGGGGCGGTACCTGGCCCGGCTGGGCTTCCGGCTCGTGGCGCGCTACGGGCGGATTGGCGAGGAGCAGGTGCACTACGAGGCCGGCGTCTCGTGGGAGGAGCTCGAGCAGATGGGGTTCCGGCATCGGCTGAGCGAGCTCGAGCGCGGGGCCGTCAACGTCGTCGTGCAGCCGGGTCAGTGGCCGCTGCCGCGGGTCGATCACCTCGGCGTCGCGCTGGACGATGACGAGTTCAACGAGGTGCTGGAGCGGGCGAACGAGCTGCGGTTCCGCGTGCAGGAGTACCCGGGGCGGCGGACCTTCGTCGCCACGGACGCGGGCTACAGGGTCGAGGTGCATCCGCAGCGGGACTGGATCGACGAGGTGCTCGCGAACGTGGACGAGCTGCGCCTCTCGGAGCTGCAGCTGCGGGCCGACGACCCGCACGCGAAAGCAAGCGCGCTGGTACGGCTGCTCGATGCCCTGGGCGCTGACGGCGAGGTCGAAGTGGGCGAGGCGACCGTGCGGTTCCTGGAGGGCGGGCCGCGGGGCAGGCCGGAGCTGTACGCCGAGCTGTTCGCCTAGCCGGGCGTGGTCGTAGACTCGCGCGCGTGAGGGGCAGGACCTACGAGGACGCGGGGGTCTCGCTTGCCGCCGCCGAGGGAGTCGTCGAGCGGCTGCGGTCGGCGGTCGAGTCGACCGGCGCTGCGGGGTTCGGCTCGTTCGCGGGGCTCTTTCCGCTGGACGAGGGGCGGCTGCTCGCGGCTTCCACTGACAGCGTGGGCTCGAAGCTCGTGTTGTCGCGGCAAGCCGGGCGGTTGCACGACGCGGGGCGCGACCTCGCGGCGCACTGCATCAACGACGTGCTGACCTGCGGGGCCGAGCCGCTGTTCTTCCTCGACTACGTCGCCGCGCACAGTCTCGATCTGGAGCAGGTCGCCGAGCTGGTCGAAGGCTGCGCCGAGGTCTGCCGCGAGGCAGGTTGCGCGCTGATCGGCGGCGAGACGGCCGAGCTGCCGGGCGTCTATCGCGAGGAGGAGCTCGACTTCGCCGGGACGTGCATCGGGCTGGTCGAGCGCGAGCGGCTGATCGACGGGTCGCGCTGCGAGGCTGGAGACGTCGTGCTCGGGCTGCCGTCTTCGGGGCTCCACACGAACGGGTTCTCGCTCGTGCGGGAGCTGCTCGGCGAGGATGACTTCGACGCCGACCTGCTGCTGCCGCCGCACCGCCTCTATCTCGAAGAGGTGCGCGACCTGCGCGCGGGGGCCGACGTGAAGGCGCTCGCACACGTGACCGGCGGGGGGCTCCTCGGCAACCTCTCGCGCGTGCTGCCGGAAGGGATTGGCGTCGAGATCGACTGGCTCGCGTGGGAGCGGCCGGCGGTGTACGCGTGGCTCGACGACCAGGGCGTCGAGGAGGACGAGCAGCGGCGCGTCTTCAACCTCGGGATCGGGATGTGCGCCGTCGTCTCGGAGGCGCCGCCGGGCGCGCTGGTGATCGGGAGGCTGACGTGATCGGCGTCCTGGTCAGCGGTGAAGGGACGAACCTGCAGGCGCTCATCGACGCGACCCTGCCGATCGTGGCGGTCGCGAGCAACAAGCCGGGCGTCCGGGCGCTCGAGCGGGCCGAGGCTGCAGGCATCACGACCCGGATCTTCGAGGTGGACGACTACCCCGACCGTGAGGC
>DATDFL010000055.1:0-8139 GCA_036522595.1 Gaiellaceae bacterium | reverse complement strand
GCCCCGCGGGAGAGCGCTTCGAGCCCCATCGCGCCGGAGCCCGCGAACAGGTCGAGCACGCGTGTCTCCTCGACGAACCCCGGGCCGATCAGGTTGAACGCGGCCTCGCGGACGCGGTCACCGGTCGGCCGGGTCTCGCGCCCCTTCGGCGCGAAGATCCGAGCGCCCTTCCGCGAGCCCGCGATGATCCGCATCGTGCCGCCTCAGTCGAGGACGGCGATCGCCTCGACCTCGACCAGCAGCTCCGGCCGGATCAGCTTCTCCACACCGAGGAAGGTGCTCGCCGGCAGGTGGTCGCCTAGCACGGCGGCGCGGGCTGCGAGCAGCGGCTGGGCGAGCTCCGGGCGATGGCCGACCACGAAGATCGTGAGCTTGGCGATGTCCTGGACCGACCCGCCGAGCGCCTCGACCGCCGTACGGATGTTCCGGAACGCTTGCTCGGCCTGCTCGACGACGTCCTCGCTGACGAGCTTCCCTTCGGCATCGAAGCCGACCTGTCCGCTGACGAAGACGACGCGGGACCCGCGCCCGACCGCGAGCTGGGTGTACACCGGAGGCTCGTAGAGACCGTCTGGATTGATGAGTTCGACAGACATGGTCAGAGCCTAGGCACTCCGGTTCGGCAGCGGCGGGTCCTCCTCGCCGTCGAGGACGCGCAGCGCCCAGGCCGCCTCCTCGGCGACCGACCACCAGCCCTCGACCTCCGCGTGATCCGTGCTCGCCAGTCGCTCGAGCATGCCCCGGGTCTCGTGCAGCTCGAGAACTCCCGCAGCGAAAGCGCTCCAGAAGCGAATCTCCGGTTCGGGATCGCTGAGCCCGGCCCGAATCGCGAGCCGCACGCCGGCGAGCACCGGCTCGTGCTGCAGGAGGTGTCCGAGCGCTTCGGCGACGTACGCGCGGACGGCGACGCTCTCCTCGCGGTCGGCGAGGATGCGTGCGAGGGCCGGAGCGACGTCGCTATCGCCGGCAAAGCCGAGAACGTAGGCGGCAGCCACGCGCGCCTCCTCCCTGGAGCTTCGTTCCAGAACTCGCTCGACCTTCCGGATCGTTTCCTCGTCACGCACCTCGGACAGCGCCTTCGCAGCCTCCCAGCGCGTGTGCTCGTCGCCGTTGGACAGCGCCCGTACGAGTCGGCGGTGCTCGAGCGCGATCACGCCGCGACCTCCCGTTCGCCGAAGAAGCGCTTGACGTCGTCCGCGAGCGGTCCTTCGTAGTCGACGAGGCTCTCCGCCGCGGCGCGGGCCCGCTCGAGGAGCGGACGGTCGCGGCGCCAGTGGACGAACCGCAGCTCCGAAAGGCCGGACTGCCGCGTGCCGAGGAGCTGCCCCTCGCCTCGGAGCTCGAGGTCCTTCTCGGCCAGCTCGAAGCCGTCCGTGGAGTCGACGAGGGCCTGCAGGCGCGCCTGGGCGTTTTCGGTCAACTCTTCGCGCGCGCGTGAGATCAGGAGGCAGTACGACTGCTCCGCGCCTCGACCCACCCGGCCGCGGAGCTGGTGGAGCTGCGCGAGCCCGAACCGGTCGGCTTCCTGGACGATCATGATCGTCGCGTTCGGGACGTCGACGCCGACCTCGATCACCGTCGTCGCCACGAGCACGTCGAGCTCTCGCGCGACGAACGCCGCCATCAGCGCGCGTCGCTCGGCCGGCCGTAGGCGTCCGTGCATCAGGCCGACCTTGTAGCCCTTGAGCTCGCCGCGGCGCAGGCGCTCCGCCTCGACCTCGGCGGCGCGAGCGACTGAAGTACCTGATTCCTCGATCAGCGGGCAGACGACGTACGCCTGGCGGCCCGCATCGAGGTGCTTCCGCAGGCGGCGGTAGGCCTCGGACGATTTCTCCGCGGTGACCCACGACGTGATGATCGGCTTCCGGGAGGCCGGCGGCTTTGCGATCTCCGTCACCGAGAGGTCGCCGTAGAGCGTCAGTGCGAGCGTGCGCGGGATCGGCGTCGCGGTCATGTGCAGGACGTGCGGCGCCCGGCCCTCGACGAGCGCCTTGCGCTGCTCGACTCCGAAGCGATGCTGCTCGTCGACCACTGCGACCGCGAGGTCCTCGAGCTCGACGCCTTCCTGGATCAGCGCGTGCGTCCCGACGACGACCCGCGCCTCCGTGAGGTCCGACTTCACCGACCCGGTGAGGAGCGCGACCGGCACACCGAGCTGCGAGCACAGCGGCTCGATCGTCAGAAAGTGCTGCTCAGCGAGGGTTTCCGTGGGGGCCATCAGCGCGCCGCGCAGCCCGGTCTCGACCGCGCGGAGCAACGCGTAGAGCGCCACGACCGTCTTCCCGGAGCCGACGTCGCCCTGCAGGAGCCGCTGCATCGGCGCTTCGCCGCCGAGGTCGCGGTCGATCTCGGCGATCGCGTGCTCCTGGTCTGGAGTGAGCTCGAACGGCAGCAGTTCGCGGTACCTCGCCGTCAGCTCGCCGGGCTCGCCGAGCGCGCGCGCCTGCTCCGTTGCCCGCCCGGCCCGGGCGCGCGCGAGGCCGACCTGTAGGACGAGCAGCTCGTCAAAGGCCAGCCGGCGGCGAGCCTCCTCCCCTTCGTCGAGCGACCTGGGCCGGTGCAGCGCGACCAGCGCGTCCGCGCGTAGCGGCAGCTTCTCGCCCGCCTTCAGGGCGGACGGCAGCGGATCCGGGGCGTCGCTCGCGAAGACGAGCGCGCGATCGACCAGACCGCGCAGGCGCTTGGGCGTCACCTCCTCGCTCGCCGGATACACCGGCGCGAAGTCGGCGGTAGCCGAGACGCCGTTCAGGTCATAGGAGCGCACCTTGAAGCCGTTCCGCTCCAGCTGCCCGCGCAGCCTCACGCGCGTTCCGGGCTGGAGCTTCTCGGCGAGCCACGCCTGGTTGAACCAGACGGCGCCGATCTCGCCGCTCTCGTCTGCGACGCGGGCCTGGACGATCGCAAGATTTCGGCGCGGCCGCCGCACCGACACCCGCGTCACCTCTCCGGCGATCGCGGCCTCTTCGCCGGCGAGCAGGTCTGCGATCCGCCGCTCGGGCACGGCTGTCTCGTAGCGGTGCGGACGGTGCTCGAGCAGATCCTCGATCGTGCGCAGGCCGAGCTTTCCGAGCGTCTTCTGGAGGGTCGGCCCCACGCCTCTCAGCGTGGAGACGGGACGCTCGAGGCTGTCCGGCCGCGGAGTCCCGGGCAGGCGCGGCCAGGCGCCGGGCGCCTCCCCTCCCGCAAAGGTCGTGGGCACGCGACCAGTCTAAGAACCCCTACGGCGTGCTCTCTTCGAACAGTCGTGTCGATCGGTCATTTCAGACGGACACACGAGCAAGCTCGCGAGTCCTGAAGTCGGCATCGCAAGCGACGCCTCAGCTGTCGTCGAACCAGAAGAAGCCGACAGTCCCCGGTCCGGCGTGGGCACCGAGGACGGGGCCAAGCGTCGCGACGTGCTCGATTTCGGCGCTCGGTCTCGTCTCGCGGACCATCTTGCGCAGCGCCTCCGCCCGCTCGGGGGCGTCGGCATGGGCGATGCCGACCTTCAGAGACGGCGAGTCGTTGGTCGTGCCCTCGAACGCCGACGCGAATTCGAGGAACGCTTTCCGGTTCCCGCGCACGCGCTTCACCGGCACGACCTCGCCCTCGTCGATCGTGAGGATCGGCTTGATGTGCAGCAGCTCTCCGGCCCAGCCGCGCGCACGGCCGACGCGTCCGCCGCGCACCAGGTACTCGAAGGTGTCGACGGTGAAGAGCAGGCCCGCTTCGCTCCGGTAGCGGCTCGCGAGCTCGTCGATCTCCTCGTCAGTGGTGCCGGCTTCGAGCCGCCGCTGGATCGCGAGGCCCAGCATCGCGATGGCGACCGAAGCGCTCTCGGAATCGATCGTGCGCACGCGCTCGCCTCCGAGCATCTGCGCCGCGGTGCGCGCGCTCTCGATCGTCCCCGAGAGCTTCCCCGCGATGTGCAGGGCGAGGATCCGCTCGTAATCGGCGAGATCCTCGTAGGCGGCCAGGAAGTCGCCGGGGGTCGGCTGCGACGTCGTCGGCGTCTGCGCGGCGCTGCGAAGCCGCTCGTAGAAGGCGCTCGGCGCGAGCTCGACGTAGTCGCGGAAGCTCTCGTCGCCGAAACGGACGTAGAGCGGGACGACGCGCCAGTTCGGGAAGCGCTCCGGCGCTTCGGGAAAGTCCGCCGTCGAGTCCACGACGATGGCGGCGTTCTCTGCGGTGAGCTTCACGCGGCCGTGGTCTTCGCGGCGCCGTGGATCGCCGTGACGATCGCGTCAAGGCCTTCGTCCTTCTCCAGGCAGCCGACCGCGCCGGCCTCGAAGAGCGCCTCGCGCTCGCGCGGGGTTGCCTCCGCGGTCAGGCAGACGACCGCGGTCTCGGGGCAGGCCTTGAGCACTGCGCGCGTCGCCTGCACGCCGTCGAGCCCGGGCAGCCGGTAGTCCATGAGCACGACTTCGGGGCACAGCTGGGACGCGGCTTGCGCGGCGTCGGCCCCGTCGGCGACCGAGGCGATGATCTGAATCTCGGGCCGGAGGCCGAGCAGCAGCTCCAGCGCCTCGCGGAAGACGTCGTTGTCCTCCACGAGGACCACGCGGATCTGCTCTGCCATGTGCTGACTCTATTCCGCAGAGAGGAGAAGCTGGTAGTGCGGCTGGCCGCCCTCGTGGAGGTCGATCTCGAGCTCAGGGTGGTCGGCGGAGAGCTCGTCGACGAGGCCGTTCAGCTGCGGCGCGCCCTCACCTGCCAGCAGCGTCAGCACGTCGTGCGGCTCTTCCAGGAGACCGTCGGCCACTGCGCGCGCGACTTCGGCGAAGCTGGGGCCGGACGCGACGGCCCGCCCGTTGAGGAGGCCGAGGTACTCGCCCTGGCGCACCGTGAGCCCGTCGACCTCCGCATCGCGCGTGGCGGTGGTGACCTCTCCGGTGGCGACGCCTTCGAGCGCGCGGCGCATCTCTTCGGCGTTCTCCTCGGCTGAGAGCTCCGAGTTGAAGGCAACGAGCGCGGCGAGGCCCTCCTGGATCGAGCGCGTCGGGACGACGTGGACCCGGCCGGCGGCGAGCGTCGCCGCCTGCTCCGCGGTGAGGACCACGTTCGAGTTGTTCGGAAGCAGTACGACCTCCTGGGCGTTCGTTGCGTCCGCGGCGGCGACGAGGTCGGACGCCGGCGGGTTCATCGTCTGGCCGCCCTCGACGATCCGCGCCGCGCCGAGGCTCTCGAAGAGGCGGCGGTTGCCCTCGCCGGCCACCACCGCGACGACCGCTGTGTGTGCGGAGAGCCGCTCTTCGCGCTCCTGGGTCTGTCGGTGCATGTCCGCGATCTCGACGGCATCGACGGTGCCGACTGCGGTGCCCACTGCGAGCGCCGCGTCCGGGTCGTCGGTGTGGACGTGGGCCTTCAGCGCGGTCGGGTCGCCGACGACGAGGAGGGAGTCGCCGAGCTTGTCGAGCGCGCGCTCTACCTGCGCGTTGTCGAGATCGGCGCCTTCGATGACGAAGGTGGTGCAGTAGCGGAAGCGCGAGAGCTCCTGGTGCACCGCAGCCGCCGGTAGTTCCACGCGGGGCGCGGGCTCAGGAAGCTCCCCGCCGCGGACAGCGGCCGTGATGCCGCGGAGGAGCTCGACGAGACCGGCGGCTCCCGCGTCGACGACCCCCGCTTGACGCAGGACGTCGAGCTGCTCCTGAGTGCGGGCCACCGCGGCCTCGCCGTGGTCGATCAGCCTCTCGAGGAGCTCGGCGGAGTCGGCGGTGGCCGCCCGCGCCTCGGCAGCCTGCGCCAGCTCGCGGATGACCGTGAGGATCGTGCCTTCGACCGGCTCTCGAACGGCGCCGTACGCCGCGTCGGACGCGGCGCGGACCGCTCGGGCGATTGCCGGCGGATCGATCGGGTCGGCCTCGTCGGCCAGGCACTCGGCGGCCCCGCGGACGATCTGGGAGAGGATCACGCCCGAATTCCCCCTCGCGCTCAGCAGCGCTGCGCGGGTGACCTCGTGGGCGAGCGCGGCCCGGTCGGTCGTGGTCGTTCGCTCGAGCGCCTCGTCGATCCCGCGCACCGTGAAGAGCATGTTCGTGCCCGTGTCCCCGTCCGGAACCGGGTAGACGTTGAGGTCGTCGATCCGCTGCCGGCTCCGCTCGAGCGCCCCTGTGGCCCCGCGGACCAACCCGCGCAGCGAGTCGAGATCGCTCATGGGCCAAAGTTACGCTTCTGTCACACCTGCGTCACACACCCGCGCGAATTTCGCCGATACGATCGCCTCGGGGAGGAGGTTGGGTGTGCCTTAAACAGGGGGCCGGCGCGCTCGCCGGCGGCTCGGGCTAGATCGCCTTTTCGACCCGGCCGCTCTTCAGGCAGCGCGTGCAGACATAGGCCCGCATCGCCTTCCCGCCGAGCAGCACGCGTACGCGCTGGAGGTTCGGGTTGAACCGCCGCTTCGTCGCCACCATCGAATGGCTCCGGTTGTGGCCGAACGAGGGCTTCTTCCCACAGATTGCGCAGACCTTGGACATCGGCGGAAGAGTGTAGCTAAGGCACGAGGCATCGCTTGCGATGCCGACTTCAGGACGTGCGAGCTTGCTCGTGCGTCCGTCTGAAATGACCGGTCGGAGGCCGTGAAGAGAGGCGAAGGCATGAGGCATCGCTTGCGAAGCCGACTTCAGGACGTGCGAGCTTGCTCGCGCGTCCCTCTGAACTGACCGGTCGGAGACCGTCGAGAGACGCGTTCGCGACCGGGCCTCAGCCCGGGGCCGAGCCGGCCGCGGCGCGCAGCTGCGAGAACACGTCCGCCATCTCGAGGGCGGTGCGAGCCGCTTCCGCGCCCTTGTCCAGCCGCTCGCGCGCCTGCTGCTCGTTCTCGACGGTCAGCACGCCGAACGCCACCGGCACGCCGGTCTCGATCCCCGCGAGCTGCAACCCGCTCGCCGCCTCGCTCGCGATGTACTCGAAGTGCGCCGTCTCGCCGCGGATCACGGCGCCGAGCGCCACGATGCACGCGTACCGGCGGGTCTTTGCCAGCGCCATCGCCGCCAACGGCAGCTCGAAGGCACCGGGAACCGGCACGACCGTCACGGCCTCCCGGCCCACCCCGGCCCGCTCGAGCTCGTCCAGCGCACGCGCCAGCAGCTCGCCCGTGATCTCGCCGTTGAATCGGGCCACCACGACCCCGACCGCGCGCCTGCCGCCGGTCGGCTCGCCCTCGATCACCCCGTAGCCATCGGGAACCCGGAGCTCGCCGCCGGCGTGCTCCGACCCACGCAGCCGCGGAAGCTCGTCCTCCTCGGCGGGAAGCGCTTCCTCCTCCTCGACAGGCGGTGCCTCCGGCTCCTCGCGCTCGGTCTCGATCTCGGTCACATCCTCGCGACGCTCCTCGTCCGGCTCGCCTTCGAGCCTGAGGCGCGGCTCTTCGAGCCCCTCGCTCATCCCTCACCCTCAGCGTCGAAGCGCAGATCCTGATGGTGCAGCCGGTGGCCGAGCTTGGCGCGTTTGGCCTCGAGATAGCGGATGTTCTCCGCATTGGGCGGCGTCTCGATCGGCACTTGCTCGACGACGGTCAGGCCGTAGCCCTCGAGGCCGCTGATCTTCTTGGGGTTGTTGGTCAGGATCCGGATCGTCGAGAGGCCGAGGTCGGCGAGGATCTGGTTGCCGATCCCCCACTCCCGCGCGTCGGCCGGGAAGCCGAGCTCGAGATTGGCCTCGACGGTGTCGAGCCCGGACTCCTGGAGCTCGTAGGCGCGGAGCTTGTTCAGCAGGCCGATGCCACGGCCCTCCTGCGCCATGTAGAGGAGGACCCCGCGATCCTCGGACGCAATCTGCTGCAGCGCCTGGTCGAGCTGCTCGCCGCAGTCGCAGCGCAGCGAGTGGAAGACGTCGCCCGTGAGACACTCGGAGTGGACGCGGACGAGGACGTTCTCCGCTCCCGCGACGTCCCCCTTGACGAGGGCGACGTGCTGCTTGCCGGTGAGCGTCTCTCGGAAGAGGAGCGCGGTGAACTCGCCGTAGGCGGTCGGCATCCGCACCGCGACCTCGCGCTCGACGAGCCGCTCGTGCCGCCGCCGGTGCTCGATCAGGTCGGCCACGGTGACGAGCGGCAGCTCGTGCCGGCCGCAGAACTCGAGCAGGTCGGGGACGCGCGCCATCGTCCCGTCGTCCTTCATGACCTCGCAGACGACACCGGCCGGATTGAGCCCCGCGAGGCGC
>DATDFL010000054.1:0-4866 GCA_036522595.1 Gaiellaceae bacterium | reverse complement strand
GGCTTGTTGTGCGGGTGGGACTTCACGTACGCGGAGAACATGGACTGGCCGCCGTCGTTGCCGTAGCCGGCCCAGTCGAGGACTTGCAGCCGCCCCGACTCCGCCGTCAAGGCGGCCTGCGCCAGCTCCGCCGTTCCCAGTCGGCCGCCGAGCAGCGTTGCTCCTCCCGTCGCGGCCACGATCTTCAGGAGCTGCTCGCGGCTCAATCGCCGCTCGAATGACTCCTCCATTGCTCCTCCTTCTCCCCCTAGTAGCTGGGCGGGCTGATGATCCACATCACCTCGGCAAGCTCCTGGCCGGTGTTGGTGACGCGGTGCGGTATCGAGCTCCGGTAGTCGATGCTGTCGCCGGTCTCGAGGTCGAAGAGCTCGCCTTCGAGCTCGAGCTGGACATTTCCCGAGAGGACGACGACGAGCTCCTCCGAGTCCCCGTGGACGTACGGCTGCTCGCCGGTCGAGCCGCCGACCTCGAGCTCACCGACGAAGACCTCGAGGTGGTGAAGCGGCTTCGGCGTCAGCAGCGACTTCTTGCCGAAGACTCCGAACGCGAGTGCCGGACGGTCCGCTCGGCGAAGCACCTTCGGCCCCGGGACGCCGTCGGGCCCGAAGAGATCGGCCATCGACACCCCGAGCGCCTCGGCGATCTTGCGCAGGGAGGCGATGCTCGCGCTCGAGCGGCCGCGTTCGACCTGGCTCAAGAAGCTCTCGCTGAGGCCGGAGCGGTCGGCAATCGTCCGCAGCGTCGCTCGCCGAAAGCGCCGCAGCTCCCGCAGCCGCTCGCCGACATCCACTTCGGCTGCGACTTCCGGCACGCTCGACGGCATCTCATCTCCCTTAGACCCCGTCGAAGGAAAACTGAAGCAACCCTACGGCCTACCTGAAGCCGGGTCAAACGCTGCGCGCTACAGCGGCTCAGCCAGGTACCGATGGAACGTCGGCGCGATGAGGTCGACGACCTCAGGCGCCGGCAGCGAGGCGAGCGGTTCGACTCTGACGATGTAGCGGGCCAGAGCGAGGCCGACCACCTGAGCGCCGATCAAGACCGCTCGAGTCTCCGGCCGGTCGTCGGTGATTGCGCTCGTGAGCCGCGAGAGGTCGCGCGTGACGGTTTCCCTGACGAGCGCTGCTGCCTCCGGATGCGAGCTCGCCGAGCGAATCCTCCCCAGAACGACCGGTCGTGTGGCCGGGTTCTCGAGGGCAGCGACGATGAGCTCGGCAAATCGCCGCCCTTTCTCTTCGTCGGGCACCTCGGCGACACGGACGAGCGCATCCGAGATGGCCTCGGGCAGCTCCATCACTTTGCGAAAGAGGTCTTCTTTCGAGCCGTAGAAGTGCACGACGAGCGCGGGGTCGACGCCGGCATCCGCGGCTATCCGGCGGAAGGTCGTCCGTTCGTAGCCGAGCTCGGCGAAGAGCGACTGCGCAGCGGCCGCGATTTGCTCGCGGGTGCCGGTCGCCCCGGGGCGCCTGCCCGTTCGTTTCGGCTGTGTCCTTGACATCGCTAGCCCAGAAGTTCTACACTTGTTGAGTTCAACGAATGTTGAGTTTAGCGGAAGGAGCCGCCGACATGAAATCTCGACTCGATCAGATGAGCGAAGCGCGAAGACGGGGACTGGTGCTGCGGGTCATGTGCCTGGCGCTGATGATGGTCGTCGCGGCGGTCGCCAGCCTGAACGTCGCCCTCCCCGGGATCGCTCGCGACACCGGCGCTTCGCAGACGCAGCTGCAGTGGATCGTCGACGCCTACGCGATCGTGTTCGCCGCGCTGCTGCTACCTGCCGGAGCGATCGGCGACCGCTTCGGGCGCAAGCCGCTGCTGGCGGCAGGGCTCGCCTTGTTCGGTGCCGTCTCTCTCGCCGCGCTGTTCGTCCAGTCACCCGGGACGCTGATTGCTCTTCGCGCGGGCCTCGGCGTGGCGGCTGCGCTGATCATGCCGGTCACCCTCTCCGTGGTCACCACGATCTTCCCGCCCGAGGAGCGCGGCAAGGCCGTGGGGACGTGGGTGGGAGTCGCGGCCGGGGGAGCCGTCATCGGGCTTGTCACGTCCGGAGTCCTGCTGCACTTCTTCTCGTGGCCGTCGATCTTCGCGCTCAACGTCGTGCTCGCCTCGGTGGCGTTCATCGGGACGGTGCTCGTCGTGCCTGCGACGCGCGAATCGCGACCGCCCCGGCTCGATCCGGTCGGGACGGTCCTCTCCGTCTTCGGGCTCGCCGCGATCGTGTTCGGCACCATCGAGGGGCCCGAGCACGGCTGGGGTGATCCCTTGACGCTGACTTCGTTGCTGGGCGGGCTCGCGCTGGTCGCGGCATTCGTGCTCTGGGAGCTCAACCGACGTGAGCCGATGCTCGACCCGCGCAACTTCCTGCGGCGGGGTTTCGGCGCCGGCTCGCTCTCGATCTCGGTGCAGTTCTTCGCCGCCTTCGGGTTCCTGTTCCTCGCGCTGCCCTACCTCCAGCTGGTGCTCGGGTACTCGCCGCTCCAGGCGGCTGCCGCGCTCCTACCAATGGCCGCGGTCGTGATTCCGCTCTCCCGCTTCGCGCCCAAGATCGCCGGGCAGGTCGGCGTCCGCGTCACCGGCCCGATCGGCCTCGGCTTGATGGCGACGGGGTTCGGCGTCTTTTCGACGCTCGGCACGAACGCCTCGTACTGGCATTTCCTCGCCGGGCTGCTTCCGTTCGGCGCCGGCATGGCGCTCTCCGGCTCGCCCGCGACCACCGCCATCGTCGCGTCGCTGCGGCGCGAGAAGCAGGGCGTCGCCTCTGCCATCAACGACGTCTCGAGAGAGCTGGGCGGCGCGCTGGGGATCGCCGTGCTGGGGAGCGTCCTCAACACCGTCTATCGGTCGGGGATCGAGAGCCACACTTCGACCCTGCCGGCGGCACTCGCGGACAAGGCTCGCGGCTCGGTCGGCGCGGCCCAGGCGATCGGCCGGCGCTTCGGCTCGCCTGACCTCGTCGCGCACGCAAACTCGGCCTTCGTCCACGGCATCAGCCTCGCCCTTCTGGCCGGCGCCGGCGCGTTGATCGTAGGGGCGGTCTTCGTGGCGTTCCGCGCCCCGGGACGAGCCGAGTCTGAGGCGAATGCCGGCCTGGAAGCCGCCCCTTCGCTGCAGCCATGACGTGGGTACGATCGGCCCGTGGCCTATGACGAGGAGCTCGCCGAGAGGATACGCGCGCTCGTCTCGGACGAGCCGGCGCTGACCGAGAAGCCGATGTTCGGCGGGCTCGCGTTCCTCGTCGGCGGGAACATGGCGGTCGCCGCGAGCGGCCAGGGCGGGCTCCTGGTGCGGGTCGATCCCGAGGAATCCGACGAGCTGGTCGCCTCGACGGACGCGCGGCCGATGGAGATGCGCGGCCGCGAGATGGCGGGCTGGCTCCGCGTCGATCCCGCCGGCGACGAGCTTGCAGGCTGGGTCGAGCGGGGCGTCGCGTTCGCCCGCTCGCTGCCGCCGAAATAAGCCTCACATCGCAGCCGCCACCCGCTCCGCTGCCGCCCGGAGCTCCTCGTCGGGCACGTTCGGAAGCACGTCCTCCCACACCGGCAGCGCCATCCCGACCGCCTCGAGCATCCCGAGCGGCCTCGGAATGAACCAGACGTGGAAATGCGCGCCTCCGTCGCCCCATCGGTAGAGGTGGACGCGCGCGATGCCGCCCAGGGAGAGGATGGCGCGGTCGACCCGTGCGGCGACTCGGCCGAAGTCCGCAGCCAGCTCCTCGGGAAGGTCGCTGAACGAGTCGACGTGGACCCGGCTCGCCAACCAGACCGACCCGGGGAGGCTTCCCTGAACCGGCGGGTGGAGCGTCCAGTTCTCGTCCGACCAGACAGGCTCGGTCTTGCCGGCGCAGATCGCACACGGCGGGCCGCCGGGCTCGCCGCGCCTCGGCGGCTCGGGGATCTCCCGCTCGCCCGGTTCGCGTACTTGGAGGGGCTCCGAGTATGGGAGGGCCATGGTGCTCACATTCACTCCTTTCCCGGCTTCGCAGCGAGGCCGTTCAGCACGACGTCCACGACTCCGCTACGGGCCTTGTCGGCCGGCCAGCCGTGGCGGCCGCGCAGGTGGACGTATGGCCACGCGACCGCGTTGAAGGCGACATCCGCGGCCGCGACCACGTCGTCGCCGGGCGCAAGGGAGCCGTCGGCGGCACCCTCGCGCAGGAACTGGATGAACGGATGGAGGTAGTTGGCCGGTTCGCCGGGAGCGGTGTCCTGGTGGAATGCCTCGTCCGTCGCGAGCATCAGCGGCAGGTGCCGCTCGACCAGGTCGCAGAGCGCGACGAGCCCGCGCTCGAGGCGGTCCCGGCCGGTTCCGCCGGCGGTGAGGATCGGATACATCGCCTCGCGGTAGTCCGCGGCCAGCTCGCCGACGAGCGCGCCGACGAGCACCTGCACGGTCAGCCCCTGCCGCCACAGCGTCGTGCGTGCTCGGCCGGCGGCCTGCGCGACGCGTTCGAGCGTCAGCCCCTCCCAGCCCTGCTCGCGCAGAACGTGGATCGTGGCTTGTCGAAGAGCTTCGTCGACGCGAACCTGAGTCGTTGCATCCATGCAACATGAGTGTTGCACAGGCGCCGCTCCGGCGCAAACGACTACGAGCCGGCGGCCAGGCGCTCGCGCAGCAGCGAGGGCGTCGTGCCGAGCTCGCACCGGACGACGCGCGCGAGGTGCGCCTGGTCGGCGAAGCCCAGATCGGCAGCGAGGCGGGCGATGCAGGGCTCGCCCGCCGCGAGCCGCTCGAGCGCGAGCCGGACCCGCAGCCGGTTCCGGTAGCGCGAGATCGTCTGGCCGGTCTCGGCTTTGAAGACGCGGCTCAAATGGTGCGGCGACACCGAGACGCGGCGCGCCAGCTCGAGGACGCCGGTCCGCGGCTCCT
>DATDFL010000053.1:0-2321 GCA_036522595.1 Gaiellaceae bacterium | reverse complement strand
AGCCAGGAGCTCGGCGAGGGCTCCGACGAGAAGCGTCCGTCGGTGCAGATCGGCGATCCATTCATGGGCAAGAAGCTGATCGAGGCGTCGCTCGAGCTCGTGGAGGGCGGGCTCGTCGAGTCGCTGCAGGATTGCGGCGCGGCCGGCCTCGCCTCCGCGCTCGCCGAGATGGCCCGCGAGGTCGGCGTCGACATCCAGCTCGACCGCGTCCCGCTTCGTGAGGAGGCGATGGAGCCGTGGGAGATCATGATCTCGGAGAGCCAGGAGCGGATGGTCGCCGTCTGCCGGCCCGAGTCGCTCACGGCCGTCGAGGCGGTGCTCGAGCGCTGGGAGCTCCACCACGCCGTCATCGGCGAGGTCACCGACACGGGCGAGCTCCGCGCCTTCTTCGACGACGAGCCCGTCGGCGAGATCCCCGCGAGCCTGCTTACGGACGAGTGCCCGCGCTACGAGGTAGACCGCATCGCAGGCGTGCGGCCGCCCGCTCATGTCGACCCCGTCAATCTCGAGCCGAAGCGCTGGATATACGAGCAGTACGACCACCTGGTCCAGTCGCGCACGGTGCGGCGGCCGGGGCTCGGTGCTGCAGTGCTGCGGCTCCGCCCTTCGTGGCGCGGTCTCGCGGTCTCGCTCGACGGGCCGCCGGTCGGCTGTCGCGATCCCCGGGAAGCCGGACGCGCGGCCGTGCTCGACGCGGCGCGCAACGTCGCCTGCGCCGGCGGCGAGCCTTTGGCGCTCACGGACTGCCTCAACTTCGGCAACCCGGAGAAGCCCGAGATCGGCTGGGAGCTGGCCGAGGCGATCGAGGGGATTGCCGAGACGGCCGAGGCACTCGGGATTCCGGTCGTCTCGGGCAACGTGTCGCTTTACAACGAGACCGACGGGCGGGCGATTCCGCCGACGCCGGTCGTCGGCTGCGTCGGGCTCGTCCAGGACGTGCGGGAGGTTCCGCGCGGCTGGCGGCCCGGCGACCGCGTCTGGCTGCTCGAGGGCGACGAGGTCGAGCTGATCGGCTGGCTCTGGCGCAACGCGGCGCGGTTCTCGCTCGCGCACGACGTCAGCGAGGGCGGCCTGGCGCATGCGCTCGACGAGGCCTCCGCGTTCAGCGGCCACCGCTTCGAATCCGAGGCCGAGGCGCCCTATGGTTCGGTGGTGCTCTCAGGCCCCAAGCCGGACTGGCCTGACGCGCGAGAGCTCGGGACGGTCGCCTGATGTGCGGCGTCTTCGGCATCCGCGCGCCGGAGCGGGACGTCTCTCGCGTTACGTTCTTCGGCCTCTTCGCGCTCCAGCACCGCGGCCAGGAGTCGGCCGGGATCGCCGTCTCCGACCGCGGCCGGCTGACGGTGCTGCGCGACATGGGCCTCGTCACGCAGGTCTTCGACGAGCAGAAGCTGCGCGGCCTGCGCGGGGACGCTGCGATCGGCCACACGCGCTACTCGACCACCGGCTCGACGCACTGGGCGAACGCGCAGCCTCTGATCCAGCGCGGACGCGGGCGCACCGTCGCGCTCGGGCACAACGGCAACCTCGTCAACGCGGCCGAGCTGCGGGCCGAGCTCGAGGCGGACGGCGTCACGCTGACTACGACCTCCGACACCGAGGTGATCGGCGCGCTGATCGCCAACGACACCGGCCCGCTCGAGGATTCAGTGGCCAACGCGATGGCGCGCCTCGAAGGCGCCTTCTCGGTCGTCGCGCTCGCGCACGACAAGCTGATCGGCTTCCGCGACCGCTTGGGCTTCCGCCCGCTCTGCCTGGGCCGCAGCGACGACGGCGACTGGATCCTCGCCTCCGAGACGTGCGCGCTCGACCTCGTCGGCGCGAAGCTCGAGCGTGAGATCGAGCCCGGCGAGCTCGTCCTGATCGACGACAAGGGCGTCCACTCGAGACGCGCCGTCGAGGCCGGCCCCGGCCACGCGCTCTGCATCGCGGAGTTCTTCTACCTCGCGCGGCCAGACTCGCGCCTCGCGGGGATCGAGACCCACAGCGCGCGCATCAGGATGGGCGAGCGGCTCGCCGAGGAAGCGCCGGTCGAGGCGGATCTCGTCATGCCGGTTCCCGACTCGGGCACCCCGGCCGCGATCGGCTTCTCGCGCGCAAGCGGCATCCCGTTCTCGGAGGGCGTGATCAAGAACCGCTACGTGGGCCGCACGTTCATCCAGCCCGACCAGCAGCTGCGGGAGCAGGGCGTGAAGCTGAAGTTCAACCCGCTTGCAGAGGTCGCAGGGAAGCGCGTCGTGGCCATCGACGACTCGATCATCCGCGGCACGACGACCCGGAAGATCGTGCGGATGCTGTTCGACTCGGGTGCGGCCGAGGTG
>DATDFL010000052.1:0-4986 GCA_036522595.1 Gaiellaceae bacterium | reverse complement strand
GATGCCCCCGGCATGAATCGAACATGCGCACGCGGTTTAGGAAACCGCTGCTCTATCCACTGAGCTACGGGGGCGCGACCCCGCGAAGGGTAGCGCCCCCGAACTCGAGTTCTAGGAGGGCCGTGTGGCCAGCTTGACCTGCACGGTGTGGCTGTCGCCGCCGCGCTTGTAGGTCACCGAGACCGAGTCGCCGGGCTTGAAGCCGTTGATCACGCTCGCGAGCTCGTCCGGGTTCGAGATGGACTTGCCGCCGAGCGAGATCACGACGTCGCCTTTCTTCAGGCCGGCCTTCGCCGCGGGCGTTCCACCGCGGACGCCGGCGATGAGGGCGTCGTTGGCGGTCGAGTCGATCGTGACCCCGAGGAAGGCGTGCTGCGCCTTGCCGCTGGAGATCAGCTGCGTCACGACGTTGTGCACGGTGTTCGACGGGATCGCGAACCCGACGCCGACGTTGCCGCCGGTATTGCCGGCGATCTGCGCGTTGACGCCGACCACCTGCCCGTTGCCGTTCAGGAGCGGGCCGCCCGAGTTGCCGTGGTTGATCGCGGCGTCCGTCTGGATCGAATCCGAAATCGTGAAGTTGGAGGGCGAGGTCATCGTCCGGTGCAAGGCGCTGACGATGCCGCTCGTGACGGTCTCCTGGAGCCCGAACGGGCTGCCGATCGCGACGACGCTGTCACCGACCTCCAGGGCCGACGAGTCGCCGACCTGCAGCGGGTGGATCATCGAGGCGGGCGCGTCGACCTTGATGGCCGCGAGGTCGGTCGAGGCGTCGCTGCCGACGAGGTGCGCGTCGTACGTCTTGCCGTTCCAGAAGGTGACTTTGATCGACTGGGCACCGTCGACCACGTGCTGGTTCGTGACGATGTCGCCGTTCTGGTTGTAGACCCAGCCGGAGCCCTCGGCGTCTGAGGAGCCGAAGCCGCTGGGCGCGTTCGTCCTGACGGTGATCTCGACGACGCCCTTGTAGTCGTTGCGATAGATCGCGTTGACCGAGAGCGGTGCGTTCGAAGCGGGTTGTGTGTCCTTGACGGTGACCGGGCGGACGACCGTCGTGTGGTCGCCCGAGCCGAATGCCGAGTACAGGAGCGCCCCGCCGCCCGCGCCTACGCAGGCTGCCGCTAGGAGGGAGGCGATGAGGGGGATACGCGAGCGGCGGGGTACGGACATCGGAGAGACGTGCTCCTTTCGATCGGTTTACGAGTCCTATGGGATCAATTCCGTCTAAGACTCGCCTGAAACGCAACTAAGAACTCGGTAAGAAGCCCTACGCTCTCAGGCAGCTTTCAGGTTTCCCGAGGACAATGTTGCCGTGAAGATCCTGGTAGTCGACGACGAGCGCGCGGTGCGTGACTCGCTGAAGCGCGCGCTGGAGCTCGAAGGCTACGACGTCGCGCTCGCCTCGGATGGCGGTGAGGCCCTCCAGAGCCTCGACGGCGACGCGCAGCCCGACGCGGTGATCCTCGACGTCCTCATGCCCGGTACGGACGGGCTCGAGGTCTCGCGCACGCTGCGCCGCTCCGGGAACAGCGTGCCGGTGCTGATGCTCACCGCGCGCACGGAGGTCGGCGACCGCGTCGCGGGCCTCGACGCGGGTGCTGACGACTACCTGACGAAGCCATTCGCGCTGGAAGAGCTGCTGGCCCGGCTGCGGGCGCTGCTCCGGCGCACCGCGGACGGCGCCGGCGAGGCTCTGCGGTTCGCCGATCTCGAGCTCGATCCCGGAACGCGCGAGGTCAGGCGCGGCGGCGAGCCGATCGAGCTGACGCGGACGGAGTTCTCGCTGCTCGAGCTCTTCATGCTCAATCCGCGGCAGGTGCTGACGAGGTCGGTGATCTTCGAGCGCGTCTGGGGCTACGACTTCGGGTACGGCTCGAACTCGCTCGACGTCTACATCGGCTACCTGCGACGTAAGACGGAGGCAGGCGGCAAGCCGAGGCTGATCCACACCGTTCGCGGTGTCGGCTACGCGCTGCGCGAGTCCTCGTGAGCTTCAAGGCACGGCTGGCGCTGGTCGCGGCGGCGGCGGTGGCCCTCGCGGTGATCGCGGCGTCCGCGGTCGTGTACGTGGTCGTGCGTGACCAGCTCCGCGGCCAGGTCGACAGCACGCTTCGGGCTCGCTGGGCGCAGATCCGTCAGAGCCCGCTGCCGCTGCGCATCGACGACGGCTATCTCAACATCCCGGGGCCGCCCGTGGGCGAGGCGACCTTCGCGCAAGCGGTTACATCACAAGGCCACGTCTTCCACACGCGCGGGTCTCAGAAGGGATCCGTGCCGGTCACCAAAGAGACCTTGCGGGCCACACGCGGGAACGTTGGCGAGGAGCACTTCAGCGACGTGGGCGATCTCCGCGTCCTGACGATCTCGGGGTCTGGAATCGCCCTCCAGATCGCACGGAATCTCGGGGAGGTGAACCACACGCTTCACCGAGTGACGATCTACCTCATCATCATCGCCCTCGGCGGAATCGCGGTCGCGGCGGGGCTGGGCCTCGCCGTCTCGCAGGCGGCGCTGCGGCCGGTGCGGCGGCTCACCGATACCGCCGAGAACGTGACCGAGACCGGCGACCTCTCGCAGCGAATCGAGGCGACGGGCGAAGACGAGCTCGGGCGGCTCGCGACGAGCTTCAACACCATGCTTGCCGCGCTCGAGGAGTCCAGCCGCGCGCAGCGCCAGCTCGTTGCCGACGCGTCGCACGAGCTGCGCACGCCGCTCACCAGCCTGCGGACGAACATCGAGGTGCTCGCGGGCGAGCACGCGCTCGCGCCTCAGGAGCGCCAACGGCTGCTGCATGACGTCGTCGAGCAGCTCGGCGAGATGACCGCACTGATCGCGGAGCTGATCGAGCTCGCTCGCGCCGAGCAGCATCCGGAGGAACCGCAGGAAGTACGGCTCGACCTGATCGCCGAGGACGCCGTCGAGCGGGCGCGCCGCAACCGGCCCAACGTCACCTTCACGACGGACTTCGAGTCCTCCCTCGTCCATGGCGCGCCGTCCACGATCGAGCGCGCCGTCGCGAACCTGCTCGACAACGCAGCCAAGTGGAGCCCACCCGGCGGAGAGGTCGAGGTCGGCGTTCGCGGGGACGAGGTGACCGTCCGCGACCACGGTCCCGGGATCGCCGAGGAGGACCTGCCATACGTCTTCGACCGCTTCTACCGGGCTTCGGCCGCGCGCGGCCTGCCGGGCTCGGGGCTCGGGCTCGCGATCGTCAAGCAGGTCGCGGAGGCACACGGCGGCACGGTCGTCGCGGAGCGGCCGGAAGACGGCGGCACGCTGATGCGCTTGCGCCTCAACGGCCGCACGACACCCTCTTAAGCAGTTCTTAGAAACCTCTCAGGGCGCTCTCAGATGGCGCTGGTGAGATGGGCTCCGATGAAGCGCGAAAGGAGACCCATGGATAGGTCGCTCAAACGCAAGGTCGTCGCCGGAACCGTCGCCGCACTCGCGGTCGGCGGGGCGGGCGCCGGCATCGCCGCCACCCAGCTTCGCTCCTCCCCGGGCGAGGCGAGCCAGGCGATCGTCAACGACGCGGCGAAGCAGCTCGGCGTGCAGCCGGACCAGCTGAGCGGCGCCCTCAAGAAGGCGATCGAGAACCAGATCGACGCTGCCGTCGCCGCGGGCCGGCTCACCAAGGCCCAGGGGGACGAGCTGAAGCAGCGCGTCGAGTCGAACGACTTCCCGCTCTTCGGGCCGCTGCCGCTCGGCTTCGGCTTCGGCCGCGACCACGGTCGCCTCTTCTTCCACCGGGGCTTCCCCGGCCTCGACGCAGCAGCCTCGTACCTCGGGCTGACCGACGCCCAGCTCGACTCGAAGCTCGACACCGGCAAGACCCTCGCGCAGGTCGCGAAGGATCAGGGCAAGTCGGTCGACGGCCTCGTCTCGGCGCTGGTCGCCGACATGAAGCAGAAGCTCGACCGTGCGGTCTCCCGCGGAGACATCACGAAGGCGCAGGAGGATCAGGCGCTCAAGGACGCGCGGACGCGGATCACGAGCCTGGTCAACGGCAAGTTCATCCGGCCGCCGCGGATCGAGCGCGGGTTCTTCCATCGCGACTTCGATGCCCGTCCGGATTCCGGGTTCGACGGACCGCCTGCGGCATGACCAGGATCGAGGCAGCCCGCCGCCGCGCAGCCGGCGCCAAGCAGATCGCAGCCGCGGCAGCCGCGGCGGGCTTCCTCGCGACCTTGCTGCTGGTCCGCGGGACCCACGTCGGACACGCGGCCACGTCGGCGGGCTCCAGCTCCGGCGTGAGCTCGAGCTCGACGTCGAGCCGGTCGAGCGACGATTTCGACTTCGGGTCGAGCTCAGTCGCTCCGTCAAGCGGCAGCTCGTCCGCGCCCCAGGCGCAGACCAGTGTCTCCTGAGTCCACGAGGTTCCCCGCGATGGGGGTCGACGTCGCGGTCTGCGGCGCGAACGACGAGGAGCTGGCCGCGATCCGCGCGCTGTTCGAGGAGTGGGAGGGCATCTTCTCGCGCTTCCGGCCCGACAGCGAGCTGAATCGGGTCAACCGTCACCCGCTAGGAGTGGTCATCCTCTCCCGAGCCTTCGCGTACGCGGCGCAGACCGCGATCAGCGCGGCGGCTGCGACGAACGGGCTCGTCGACCCGACCCTCGGCGCCGCCGTCGAAGCAGCGGGGTACGACCGGGATTTCTCAGAGCTCGGAGACGACGAGCGGCCGCCGGGCACCCCGTTGCCAGGAACCTGGCGGTCGCTTCGTCTCTCCGGGCGCATGCTCTCGCGCCCACCCGGAACCACCCTCGACCTCAACGGCGTGGTCAAGTCCCTCGCGGTGGACTCTGCGCTCGAGCTGATCTCGGCCGACGGGTTCGTGTCGGCGGGCGGGGACGTGGCCGTGCGCGGCGGCTCGCTGATCGGGCTGCCCGCCCGCGGCGAGGTTTCGCTGCTCGCGGGTGGGATGGCGACCAGCGGCTCGACCAAGCGGCGCTGGCTGCGCGGCGGGAGCGTGCAGCACCACCTCGTC
>DATDFL010000051.1:0-8072 GCA_036522595.1 Gaiellaceae bacterium | reverse complement strand
CGGTGCGCTCGTACGACGCGTAGTGGTAGACGTGCATGCCCGGGTGGTCGGCGCGGCGCTCCTTGATCAGGTCGATCAGCCGCTCGAAGGCCTCTTTCTCCTGGTCGCGGTCGAGGCCCCAGATGTGCTCGTACTGCGGGTTGCCGTCCTCGTCGAGGTAGACCCAGCCGGTCAGGTACTCGAGCCCGCGCGCCGGCTCGTACCAGGGATCGCCCTCGAAGTCGAGCCAGATGTCGCCTTCGTTCGGCTCGGGGAGGAGCGCGAAGCCGCGCTCGGGCTCGAGCGGGAGGATCTGGTGCTCGAGCCGGCCTGTCTCGCGGCGGTGTCGCTGGAGCGCGGCCTGGTCTCGGAGCTTGGCAAGGGTCTCTGCTCTGAGCTTCGGGATCCTGGTGTCGGTGGTCGAGAGCTGCTCGAGGGTCGCGACGCCCGCAGCGTTGAGCCGGTCGACCTGGCTGCGGCGGATCCCCGCGACGAGCGAGAGGTGATCGTCCTCGCGCCACTGCCGCTGGCAGCGCTCGAGAAACTCGCAGAGCGAACAGTGGTCGACCGGGTACGGGTAGGTCGGCTCGTTGCGCTCGACGAACTCGAGGAAGCGCCGCTTGAGCCGCTGGTAGTAGGCGAAGAAGTCGCCGGGCCGGAAGGTCTCGCGCTCGGAGAGCCCGTTGACGACGTGCATCCGCTCCGGCCAGTGGCCTTGGAGCCTGGCCACTTGCTCGGTGTAGAAGCAGAGCTGGATGACGTGAGAAGCCTTGGCCCGCCGAGCCAGCTTGGTGTCGACGACCTCGTAGAACCCCGCCGGCTGGAGCTCGAGAAAATCCGCGAGCCCACGCCACTGCCCGTCGAGGAAGGCGGCCTGGTAAATGTGCGGCGCGCGGCTCTTGATCGCCTCCTCGGTAGCGGCGGCGGCAGCGTCCCAGCCAATCTCATACGGATCGTCGATCTTGGCGACGCGATCATCAAGCGTCGCGAGGTAAGCAGCCTCGTGCTCGTCCCCCTTCCGGCGAACGAGCTCCGCGTACGCGTTGGGCCGAAACGGCCGCGAAAGCTGGCTGAGCGCGACAGCAAGCTCGAGCTTGGTCAGATGCGCACAAGCAAGAAACGCATTGAGATCGGTCGGCGAGAACCGGAGCTCTCCGTCGTCTGCACGCATTCATGAGGATTTTGGCTGCCGCGGCGAGTTCGTGCGGCGGCTCGACCGGGGGCGCCTGAACCGGCTAATCGTGGCCCGCGCCATCGATCTGGCGTCGTTTCTTTAGCCGTCCTGATCGCCGACGCGGCAGGCCCTCGCTGAATCGCCGCGCGATAGATGCCCTTTTGTCGGTTCAGGAACGGAACGCGTGCCTCGGAACGGGAAGCCGCGCGCTAGACCACGGGCGTACGGAATATCCTCGCCGAACTCCGCAG
This sequence comes from Gaiellaceae bacterium, assembly GCA_036522595.1. Taxonomy (GTDB): domain Bacteria; phylum Actinomycetota; class Thermoleophilia; order Gaiellales; family Gaiellaceae; genus AC-32. Next base: position 6,668 of record DATDFL010000051.1, on the reverse strand, counting down.
CGAGAACTCCGAGGTGCGCCATGGATGCCGCCCGCACGTCCTCGCCTCGCACGGGCCGATTCTAGGCGCGTCTTCTTGTCTTACGATCGCTCGATGCGGTCCCGGTCTAAACGGATCGAGAGACTCCCTGAGCAATACTTCGGAGCGCTGCTTCGCCGCGTGGCGGCCGCAGGAGATGTCATCGACCTTGGTCGAGGTAACCCCGAGACGGGGCCGCCAGCGCACGTCGTCGACAGGCTCACGGCAGCCGAGCGCCCCGACGTTCACGGGTATTCGCCGTTTCGCGGACTGCCCGAGCTGCGCAAGGCTCTCGCCGAGCGCTACCGCTCCCACTACGGCGTCGAGCTCGAACCTGACTCCGAGGTCGCCGTCGTCCCCGGCACCAAGACGGCGATTGTCGAGCTCGCGCTCGTGCTCGCTGACGAGGGGCAAACCGTCGTTTTGCCCGATCCGTATTACCCGGACTACCCCTCCGCGCCGGCGCTCGCGGGGGCTCGGACTGGCCTCCTGCCGCTGACTCCCTCGCGCGGTTGGGCTCCGGACTTCTCGCGGGCGCCGGCCGAGGACGTCGCGGCGGTCTACCTCAACTACCCGAACAACCCCTGCGCGGTCGCGGTGCCCGACGGCGCCTTCGAGCAGGCCATCGAGTACGCCCACGCGACCGGAGCCGCCGTTGTGCACGACTTCGCCTACGGCGACCTCGTCTTCGACGGGCGCGAGCCGCGCAGCTTCCTCGCCACCCCGGGCGCGAAGGAGGTCGGCGTCGAGATGTTCTCGATGTCCAAGTCCTACGGCATGGCCGGCTGGCGGGTCGGGTTCGTGGTCGGGAACGCGGAGATCGTCGAGCGGATCAACCTGCTCAACGACCACTGCCGCGTCGGGATCTTCCGGCCGATCCAGGAGGCCTGCATCGAGGCGCTGACCGGGTCGCAGGACTCGGTCGCCGAGCGGCGCGACACCTACCAGCGGCGCCGCGACCGGGTCGCGGAAGCCCTCGGGCCGATCACCTGCGAGGGCACGTTTTACGTCTGGCTGAAACTTCCGGAAGGCCTCACTTTCGAGACGCTCCTCACCGAGCACCGACTCGTGCTCGCGCCGGGCGAAGGCTTCGGCCCGAGCGGTGCCGGCTGGGTGCGGCTCAGCCTCGCCGTCACCGACGAGACGCTTGAGCAGGGGCTCGAGCGCCTCGCCGCCGCTCTTTAGTGATTCAAGTCACGAGCCGACAAGGAACCCATGGCAAAGCTCGCAGTGGTCGCGGTGATCGCGATCGCCGCCTTTCTGGCCTTCCGCCCACACCGCGCAAGCGCGGACAAGGTTGCCGACTGCCTGCAGAGCTCCGGCGCGACGGTCAGCGAAGTGCCGTTTCTGCAAGGCGGCGAAGGCTTGCCACTCCAGATCAAGAACCAGCTCCTGGAGGTCGAGAAGCGCAACTACGAGGTTCAGCTTGGCGACGGCTCGGGCCTCCTCTTCCTCGTTCGCAGCAACGGGAGCGCCGAGGAGCTCAGCGGCGTGCTCGTGGCGGCCGAGGGTCGCGAGAACGTCCAGCGCAGGGGCAAGTTCGTGATGTACTGGCGCCTGGCGCCGAACAGCGAGCCGGCTGCGATCGTGCTTCGCTGCCTCGACTAGGACATTCGGCCTAATCAATTCGAGGGATATGCCGATCACGTGACCGGGAGTCGGGGTATCTCATGCGAATGCCTTTCTCCCGTGTGAGAGAACGGTCCGCCGGAGCCGCAGCCGTCGGGCCGGCCCCGGCTCTCTAGGATTCTCGTCATGCCGGTTTCGATGGACGAGGTCTGCGAGTTCGCTCGCACGCTCCCCGGCATCAACGAGGGAATCGTGCGCGGCAACACCAAGTTCCGGATCAAGCGGATCGTCTGGCTCGCGCTCGACAAGGACGGCTCGACGATGGGGTTCGCGTTCCCGAAGTACCTCCGCGAGGCGCTCGTTCACTCCGACCCGACGAAGTTCTCGCTGCCGGGCAAGGGCGACATGCGCTACCACTGGGTGCACGTCGACCTCGCGGCCATCGACGCGGACGAGATGCGCGAGCTCGTCGAGGACGCCTGGGCCTTCTGCGCGCCCGAGAAGGCCGTCGATGAATACCGGCGCACGGTTTCCGGCAGCGCCGCATCTATCCGGTAGAACCGGCTCGTTCTCCCGATCCTCCCTTCTTTTCCGGGTGAGCGCCTCCGGCTCAGCGGCCGCCCGCATCCGGGGATCGCGGGCGGCCGCTTCATAGCTCTCTCAGACGCGCGCGCCCTCGAGCTCGACTACCGGTGCCTCGAGCAGCTCGATCGACTCGATGGTGAGGCCGAGGCGCGCGACGTTCTGGGTGCGGCGCTCGGCAAGCGTCTCCTCGGCTGCTTCTGCCGCTTCGCGGCTCTCCCAGAGAACGATCGCCTTCGACCGCCCGTTCTCCTCGTCCCACAGGGCGATGTAACCCTGATAGCCGTCGTAGTCGCGCAGCATCGGGATCACCGTCCCACGAACCATCTCCTCCGCGGGCTCCCGCTTGCTCGAGTCGGCCCCCGAGAAGGCGATCACGCGTGCGTACATGGGCCCTCCTTCCGGTCGTGTCGGGCGATCCTACGCCTCTCGTTTCACGAGCGAAGGACCGGGTAGCCGCACCTGACTTGTAAACAAGGAAAGGGGTCAGAAGTGGCACAGATCGGCGATCCGAAGAAGCTGTTCATCCACAAGCTCGGCGCGGCCTTGACGATGGAGGAGACGGTCCTCTCGATGCTCAAGGAGAACGAGCAGAAGGCGAACGACGCCGACCTGAAGGAGGAGCTTTCGCACCACCACGACGAGACCGAGCAGCAGGTCGCGAACCTCGGGCAGGCCTTCGGCGCGCTCGGGGTCGAGCAGGAGAAGCAGCCGTGCCCGGCGATCGAGGGGCTCCAGAAGGAAGGCAAGGAGATGCTGAAGCAGTCGGCGCAGGAGCTCTACGACGCCGTCATCCTCAGCGGCTGCGCCGAGGTCGAGCACCACGAGATCGCGGTGTACGACGGCCTGATCCAGATGGCCGACGAGATGGGAGAGGAGGACGTCGTCGCCCTGCTCAAGGAGAACCTCGAGCAGGAGGAGCACACGCTCAAGGAGGTCGAGAAGGCCTTCAAGAAGCAGACGAAGACGCTCGCCGAGCGAGTCGCGGCGTAGTTCCTCAGCTGTGCGGCGAGGGCTTCTCTAGGAGGAGCTCTCGCCGCCGCGCTTCTTGCGCCAGAAGGTCAGCGCGCCCGCGACGCCTGCGAGAGAGACCATTCCCAGAAGCGGCTTGTTCGGCCGGCCGCCTTCGACGGACGGCGCGGCTCCCTTGGCCTTCTTCTTGGCGACGCGCTTGCCGATCTTCCAGACGCCCCAGCCGAGGACGGCGTTGCGGCGGTTGACAATGCCCATCCGGGTGTTCTAGCAGTTACCGGCTGTTGCCAAACCCGTTGCCGTTGCCCTGCGGGCCGTGCTCGCCGGTGGGGCCCTTGCCTTTGCCGTTTTCCGGCGGTGGGTTCTTCTTGGGCTTCACGGGCTTCGGCGGGGCCTTGTGCGCCTTCGGCGGGGCCTGGTGCTTCGTCTGGCCGACGTGGTGCCCGGGGTTTGTCGTCTTCGCGTGCTGGACGCCCTGGCCGCGGGCCCGGGACGGCGGCAGCGTGCTGACCTCGCGCGCGTGCTCGGGCTTCGAGGGAAGGCCCTGCTTGACGGCTGGGCGGCCGTCGTGGCCGCGCCTCGCCCTGACCGAGGCCTTGCGGAACGGCTTGTCGTCGGTGCGCGGCTTCGCCGGCACCATGTTCGTCTGCACCGCCGAGACGGGCGCGGCGTGCTGCCGGGCCGTTGCCGAGGCGTGGGGCTGTGCCGGCCGGAAGTGCTTGACGCCCTCGTAGCTGACGCCGCCGGCGAGCAGCGCTCCGGCGCCCACGGCCACGGCCTTGAAGGCGAGACCGCCGCCGAGCCACGCTGCACCGCCGCTCGCGCTGCCGCCGAAGAGGGAGCCGAGCGAGGCCGGGAGCGGAATCGCGGCGAGCGATTTGATCGCGCCGCGCTGGGCCCGCTGGCTGCGGGCGAACCGGGCGCATTCCTCGCACTCGCGGAGGTGGGCGCGGAGGGCGCCGCGCTCCTGGCGCTGGAGCCGCCCGTCGAGCTGGCGCGAGATCGCGAGCTCGGCCTCGTGGCAGGTGATTCCCTCCTCGAGCTGCTCGCGCAGGGCGCGACGTGCCCGGAAGATCAGTGTCTCGACGGCGCTCACCGAGAGGCCGAGGATCTCGGAGATCTCCTGGTAGGAGCGCCCCTCGAGCTCGCGCATCACGAGCGCGGACCGCTGGTTGAAGGCGAGATGGCCGAGCGCGCGGCGGATGTCCTCGGCGCTGACGGAGTCCTCGTCGACGTACGCCTCGGCGAGCTCCTCGTTCAGCTCGACCTCGTTCGGGCGGCGCTGCGACTGGCGGAAGCGCTGGCGGCAGACGTTGTGAGCGATGGCGATCAGCCAGTTCTGAGGAGCGCGCGGGCGCTCGCCGCGCTCCAGCGCGCGGTAGGCGTTCATGAAGGTCGTCTGCGTGACGTCCTCGGCGTCGGCCTCGTTGCGCAGGACGACGAGCGCGTAGCGGTAGACGTCACCCGCATGCTTCTTATAGAGCCGTTCCAGCGACCGGTCCGGCTTTTGGCGCGCCAGGATGGGCGTCATGTCTTAAAAGATGCCGCAAACTCGGGCATCTTGCACCCCGCTTAAGGGTTAAGTGGCGGCAATGGCGGGAGCGGGGGCAGCGGCGGCAGCGGCGGCAGCGGCGGTACGTGCACCGGCAAATCCACCGGCAGAGCGGGCAGCTGGACAGGCGGAAGGTCCAGGGCCGGCGGTTGGACCGGTAGTTGGGGGAGCTGCAGAGGCGGCGGGGCCGGCACACCCGCGGGAGGGGGCGGAACCTGCACGGTGCCGCCGGTGCCGCTCTGTGAGCCGCCTGTGGTGCCTCCTGCGATCACCGTTTGCGCGGGGGCCTGGCGGGCACCGCGCGCCGGGTGGGAGCGGCGGTACTTGGCGGTTCGCTTCGCGCGTGTCGGCGCGGTGACCTTGTTGGCGTGCTTGACGTGGCTTGCGGCAAGCGGGGTCGCCGGGCGGAGCGTGGGGGTCGGCCGCGTGAGAGCGACTGCGCCGGAGGCCGTGGCCCCAGCCAGGACGAGCACCGTCGCGCCCTTGAGCACCGCGTCGCTCCCGATCGCGGCGAGGCCGCTCGCGATCGCTCCTCCTCCCCCGCCCCCGCCGATGCCCAGCGCGCTTGCAATCTGGCCGGGGAGCGGAACGGTCCCGAGAAGGCCGAGCGCCTTGCGCTCGACCTGGAGTCTGCGGCGCGCGCGGAAGAGCAGCGCTTCGACGGCGCTCACGGAGAGATTGAGCGTCTCTGCGATCTCCTTGCAGCTGCGGCCTTCGAGCTCGCGCATGACGAGCGCCGAGCGCTGGTTGAACGAGAGGCGGGCGAGCGCGTGCAGGACGTCGTCGAGATTCGGCTGATCGTCACGTGGCGGGGCGGCAGGCTCGGGCGCGTCCTCGAAGGCGACCTCACGTGGGCGGTGGCCGGCCTGGCGCCAGCGCATGCGGCAGACGTTGTGCGTGATCGCGATCAGCCAGTTGTGCGGCCGGTGGGGGCGGTCGCCGCGCTGGAGCGCGCGGTAGGCGTTGAGGAACGTCGTCTGCGTGGCGTCCTCGGCGTCCGCGGGGTTCGTCAGGAGGGCGAGCGCGTACTGGTAGACGTCCCGCGCGTGGCGCTTGTAGAGCTGCTCGAGCGCCTTGTCGGCGCTGGAGCGGCGCGCGAGCAGGGGACGGCGCGGCTGGACGAGAGCACGCGAAGCCTCCATGTTGTCTAGAACGACAGGTTGTCCGTTATGGATACGGCCTAGGCGCGGGCCGGCGCTCTGCGCTTGTTCGGCAGGTGGATTGCGCGTCCGAGCGCCACGAGGCCGGCTTCCTTGATTGCCTCGGAGAGCGTCGGATGGGCGGCCATTCCGTCCGCAACGGTCTCGACCGTAGCCTCGGCGTCGAGCGCGACGGTGCCCGCCTCGATCAGGTCGGTCACGTGCGGGCCGACCATCACGAGCCCGAGCAGCTCGCCGTAGCGGGTTTCGTGGATCGACTTGACCCAGCCGACGGTCTCGTTCTGCATGACGGCGCGTGCGTTGGCGACCCACGGGAACTGGCCGACCGCGATGTCGTCGCCGTACTGCTCGCGGGCTTCCTGCTCGGTCAGGCCGACGCCGGCAATCTCCGGGTCGGTGTAGATCGGACGCGGGACGCCGCGGTTGTCGACCGTCGCCTCGTGGCCCATGGCGTTCTCCGCCGCGACCTCGCCCTCTCTGAACGCCGTGTGGGCGAGCTGCCAGTAGCCGGCGCAGTCGCCGACCGCGTAGATGTGCTGCTGCGTCGTGCGGCGGTGCTCGTCGGCCGCGATGCCCTTGCGCTTGTCGAACTCGACGCCGATGCCCTCGAGCCCGAGACCCTCGACGGTCGGACCGCGTCCGACGGAGACGAGCATCAGGTCTGCCTGCACGGTCTCGCCTTCACCGAAGTGGACGGTGAGCTGGGAGCCGTCGTCCTCGATCTTCGTGCACTGCTTGCCGAGCTGGAGCGCGATGTTGCGCTTGCCGAACTGCTTCGCCAGCTCCTTCGACGCGTCGGCGTCTTCCTGCGGAAT
>DATDFL010000050.1:0-7219 GCA_036522595.1 Gaiellaceae bacterium | reverse complement strand
AGCGCGAGGATCCCGCCCGCGACGAAGAACGCGAGGCTCGTCGCGATGTACATGATCCCGATCCGCTTGTGGTCGACCGTCGTCAGCCAGCTCGAGACGCGGCCGCGGGCGAGGATGACGGAGACCGCTGGAGATTCGGCTCTAGCCGCCATGGAACCGCCCCTTCAGATACACGATGAGCGCGTTCAGCTGCCCGTCGCTCCAGGTCCTCCCGACCGCGGGCATCCGGTTGCGCCCGTTGCGCACGAGCAGCGACAGCGCGTTGCGGTCGGAGAGGATCGGGCTCTGCGCGATCGGCGGCCCGATGTCACCCTGGCCCGAGAGCCCGTGGCAGGTGGCGCACACGCCCTGGAAGGTCTCGCGGCCGACCTCCGAGGCCGAATGCGACCTTCGGTTCACCCAGGCGTCGTAGGCCTCGGGCTCCATCACCTTGACGTAGGTGATCATCGCCGCATGCTGGATCCCGCAGAACTCCGCGCACTGGCCGCGGAAGGTGCCGAGCTTGACCGGCCGCCACGACTCGCGGTTGGTCTGGCCGGGGATCGCGTCGAGCTTGCCGCCCATCGCCGGCACGTACCAGCTGTGCGCCACGTCCGCGGAGCTGATCTCGAGCGCCGTCCTGCGCCCCATTGGGAGGCGCAGCGTGTTGATCGAGATCGCGCCGTTCGGATAAATGAACTCCCAGTAGAACTGGTGTCCCTCGATCCGGATCGTCTGGGTGCCGCCTGTCGCCGACGCGTTGCGGATCCCCCCGACCTTGTAGAACACGAACGCGGCGAGGATGGCGAGGATCAGCACCGGTCCGGCCGTCCACGCGAGCTCGAGGTTCGTGTGCCCGATGACCTGCGGCCCCTCGACCTCTCGGCCCCGGCCGCGGCTGCGGTAGCGGAAGATGAACAGCACGAGCGCGACTTCGACCAGCACGAAGATGAAGCCCGTGAAGCCCATGATCAGCCAGTAGACCGAGCGGATGCCGCCCTCGTTCGGGGAGGCCGGCGCCACGGGAGCGACGCCGCCGTTGCCCGCGAGCGCCGCCCCGGCGATCGCGAGAGCCAACAGCGCGACGCAGACGAGGACACGGACGAAGCGGCGCACAGGCGGTGGCATTCTAAGAGGCGTGGTCGAACGGACGCGTGTCCAACTTCCCGCAGGGTTGGGCGACGATTTCGAGGTCTACCTCAACGGGGTCAAGCAGCAGCCCGGGAAGGACTTTCGCCGCGAGGGCGACGAGCTCGTCTTCGACCGGCAACTGGCCAGCGAGGGGCGGCTCGGCTTCTGGCGCTGGTTCTCGCTGTTCCTCGGCGTCGCTGGGACGTACCGCCAAAACGACAGCGTCGACGTGATCTACCAGGCAGCCGGGCGGCGCCACGTCGCGCGCGGACTTCCTCTTCGCGAAGAGCCCTAGTCTGCGGGCAGCTCGACCTGCTCGCCGTCGACGAGCACGTGGGTCTCGTCGAGCCGGTGGTCGTCGGCCCAGCGCGCCACGGCGTGGAGGACGACGTCGAGCTCGTCCTCGGAGCTTTCGCTGATCCGCACCTCCCACCGCTCGTCCTCGAGCGGGACGAGATCCGTCTGCGCGTAGGGCATGAGGTCGTGCACGAGCTGCGTCGCGGCCGCAGACGACGGCGCTTCGATGCGGACTGAGCGGATGAGGACTCCCTCCGGCGTCGGAGCCTTGAGGGTACCTCAGTCCACCAGACGCAAAACTTCGTCAAGCACGCCGAGCCCTTCGTCCAGCTCCTCGCGCGTGATCGTCAGGGGCGGGACGGCCAGGATCACGTTCCAGTGGGTCATCAGATAGAGGCCGCGCTCCATCGCGGCCTTCATCAGCTGGGCCATCGGCGCGAGATCCTCGCCGGTCGCATTGAAGGGCACGAGCGGCTCGCGGGTCTCGCGGTCGCGCACGAGCTCGATGCCCCAGAAGAGCCCCTTGCCGCGGATCTCGCCGATCGAGGGGTGGCGCTCCTGCAGCCCTGCGAGGCCGTCGGCGAGCACCTCGCCCATCGCGGCCGCGTTCTCGACAATGCCCTCCTCCTGGAATGCCTCGATCGACGCGATCGCCGCCGCGCACGCCAGAACGTGCCCCGAGTAGGTCAGCCCGCCCGCGAAGTACTTGTCCCGCACCCATTCGGCGAGCGGCTCGCGGATGACCATCGCGCCCAGCGGCACGTACCCGGAGTTGATGCCCTTGGCGACGGTGAGGATGTCCGGCACGACGTCCCAGTTCTCGCAGCCGAACCACTTGCCGGTGCGGCCGAAGCCGGCCATCACCTCGTCGAGGATGAGCAGGATGCCGTGGCGGTCGCAGACCTCGCGGATCGCCTGCAGGTAGCCCTCGGGCGGGACGATCACGCCGTTCGTGCCGACGATCGTCTCCATGATCACGGCGGCCACGTTCTGCGGGCCTTCGTACTGGAGGAGCTCCTCGAGGTGCGGCGCGCCCGTACAGACTGGGCACGGGTCGGGGTGTCCGGCCGGGCAGCGGTAGGTGTACGGGTCGAGCATCCGAACGATCCCCGGGATCCCCGGCTCGGCGGGCCAGCGGCGCGGGTCGCCCGTCGCCGAGATCGCGCCTGCGGTCGCGCCGTGGTACGAGCGGTACCGCGCAATGATCTTGTGGCGGCCCGTGTACCAGCGGGCGAGCTTGATCGCGTTCTCGTTCGCCTCGGCGCCGCCGTTCGTGAAGAACGACATCGTCAGGTCGCCCGGCGTTACCTCCGCGATCAGCCGCGCGAGCTCCGAACGGGTCTCGTGCGCCATCGGCGGCCCGATCGTCGTCAGCTTGTCGGCCTGCTCCTTGATGGCCGCGACGACCTTCGGGTGCTGGTGCCCGAGGTTGACGTTGACGAGCTGCGACGCGAAGTCGAGGTAGCGGTTGCCGTCGTAGTCCCAGAAGTAGCGCCCTTCCGCGCCGGCAACAGGCAGCGGCGAGATCTGGCTCTGCACCGACCAGGAGTGCAGGACGTGCTGCTGGTCGAGCTCCTGGATCCGCTTTGCGTCAAGACCTTGCTCAACGGCCATGCCGCGATCCTAGCCCGCGAGGTACAGCAGTGCGTACGCAGCGAGCCAGTGCTCGAGGTGGTAGTTGCTGCCCACCGCCTGGTCGATGCTCGCCGCCGCGTGGCGCTCGGCTGACTCGAGCAGCACCGGAACGCGCGGATCCTCGTCGGGAAGCGCGCCTGCCAGCCGCCGGAAATTCCAGGCCCGGCTCAGGTTGAGCCCGTGCAGATGCGCGATATGACCGTCGTTGGGGTCGCTCACCTCGACCGGCTCGAACAGCGTCGCCGGCTGGCCGTACGCGATTCCCGGCAGGAAGCGGCCGAGCCAGGCCGGGAAGTCGTCGACGAGCGACGCCATCAGGTGCGCCTCGGCCAGCGCGGGCGAGAGGAAGTCGAAGGCCGACGGCTCAAGCTGCGCCGCGTAGTCGGCGTCCTCCAGGAACCAGCGAAGCGCGGCCTCCTTGACCGACTCGAGGAGGCGCGGCTCCTTCTCGATGAACGGGAAGCCGATCGCAAACGCAAAGGCCGGGTTCGCATGGATGCCGTACCGCACCGGGTAGGTCAGCTTCGGCAGCCACGCGGTCAGGCCCTCGACGATCACGTCGACCAGCGGCTGCATGTTCGCGGCCCAGCGGGCGGTAGCCGGGTCGTCCAGCTCGGAGAGCTCCCACGCGAGGCGCAGCGCCCAGCCCCAGCCGTACGGCCGTTCGCCTGACTGGTGATCCGGTTCGGCGTAGAAGCGCGCCTCGGCGGCAAGCGCATCCGCGCTGAGGTGCTTCTCGAGCGCTGCCCTGATCTCGTCGACGGGCACTCGCTCCGGCACCAGCCGCAGGAGCCGCACCAGGACCCAATGCATCTCGACGCACGAGTGCCAGTCGAGGCTGCCGTAGAAAGCGGGGTGCAGCTCGCGCGGCCGCGGAACGGGCCCCGGCTCGGTCTGGTGCAGGCCCTCACTGTGCGGAAACTCGCGCTCGATGTTCGCGAGCGCGACCCGCGCGTATGAATCGGCGCGCTCGGCCAGGCCTTCGATCACAGCGCCGAACATTGTCGACGAAAGTTGGGAAGGGGCGGCTGTTGGTGCCGCCCCTTCTCTCAGCAGGACGGGAGCATGTGGTCGCTCGTGACCCAACCCTGGGCGGCCACGAGCTTGTGGTGGTAGCAGGAGCCCGTCGAATCGGACGCGATGTAGTCCTCGCTGTCGCGGCCCCCGGCGAGCGTCGTGACTCCGTTCGTGCGGCTCAAGAGGCCCGATGCGTTGACGGTGTCGTCGAGCCAGCTCGAGAACGTCTGCGCACCGTCGACGGACACCGTCGTCTGGCGCTGGAGGGACTGCTCGACTCCCGCCGGCAGGTTGAAGAAGTCCTGCTGGCCATGCTCGGGGATCTGGAAGAGCGAGCGCATTCGAATTGGATACGACTCCGACACACGGCGGACAGTCGTCCCGTCGGGACCGGCCGTGGTCGTGGCGGTGTCGATCGTCTCGTCGTGTGAGACGTTCTCGAGGAAGTTGGTCAGATTCAGCTCCTGCCGGTTCGAGAAGCCGAACGTCTGGTCAACGGTCGTCGTGATCCGGCCGGCCGAGGTGTCGACGTAGCCGCTGACGTTCAGGTGGCGTGAGGCGCTGGTGGTGAAGACGCCCCCGTTCGCGCCCGTGTTCTCGCCATACGTCTCGCCGGCGTCGGGCGTGATCGACCGCGACGTCACAGCGCCGCTCGTCTGGCTCAGCACCGGGTCGCGGTAGAGGAGCAAATCGCTCCCGATGCCCCAGTAGTAGCCGTCGTGGGCGACACGCAGGCTGATCGTGTGCGGCCGGCCGTCGTTCAACAGCCCGACGTAGGGAGTCAGATCGACCACCTGCGGCGGCATGTCGAAGGCGTTCACGGCCGGGATTGGCCGCCAGAGCAACGGGTTGACGCCGCCCGTGAAGATGAACGGATAGGGCCAAGCGACCCCGGCGAGCTGGCCGTCGATCGAGACCTGAACCTCGCGGAAGGCGCCGCCGCCGCAGAGGCCGTTCTGGCTCGCATAGTCGTCGGGTTGGCTTCCGAACCAGAACTCGTCGCACGAGTTGCCCTTCAGGTACAGCTCGAGATAGGCACGCGTGAGATTGCGCGGGAAGGTGACGTCCGTGCTGCGCACGTCGTTCGGGCCGTAGAAGTAGGACGAGTCGGCATTCGGGAAGCCGACGACCTGATCCGGATGCTCTGGTGCGGGATAGGAAGCGGTCGCCTGGTAGTAGGTGACCTGGAGCGTCCCGTAGATGACGCCCGTGTAGGTTGAGTCGACGTAGTTTTGAAGCTCGACTTTGATGGGGGCCGGCTGCGCGAACAGCGAGCTGTAGCGCGTAGCGTCATGCTCCACGTGCCAGGTGATGCCGTCGGGATCGGGCTCAGGCGTCGTCGATTGGAAGACCTGGGAGCCACCGACCCAGACGTTCATCAGCCTGTCGAACTGGCGTCCGGCGACTCTGCCCGTGAAGTCGAGGACGATCTTCGACCACGGCCCGGGACAGGCCGCGGGTGGCGTGAGCGTGCCGTTGAAGACGCCGTGGCCCTGCGAGGAGTTGAAGGCGAAGTCCTGCATCGCGGTGGTCGTGCAGGAGGGAGTGGGTGGGCGGAAAATCGGTTGGACGGCGGTCAGCGGATCCTGGTAGTTGACCTCGTTTCCGGCGGAAGCCGGGAACGAGCCGACGAGGAGGGCGCTCGCGCTGAAGAACGCGGCCGCCACGATCCGGATACATCGCATCAGCGGCTCCTTTCGTGCACTGGGCGTGCGAAAAGTGGCGCGGCACCGTACCACGGGTGAAGATCGGACTACGAACCGAAGCTTCCGCGCTAGGCTGGCGGCATGACCGAAGTCGCTGATCAGTTCACGGAGCAGCGATCCGGCGAGGTCGCTCGGATCTCGCATTGGATCGACGGGCAGCGCGTCGAGGGGCAGTCCCGCCGCAGCGGGCCGGTCTACAACCCGGCGCTGGGCGTACAGACCGGCGAGGTGGATTTCGCGAGCGTCGAGGAGATCGACGCGGCGGTTCAGGCGGCCAAGCGCGCGTTCGAGTCGTGGCGCGCGATGTCGCTTTCGCGCCGGACCGAGCTGTTCTTCCGCATCCGCGAGCTCGTGCACGACCACGCGGAGGACATCGCGAAGATCCTCACAGCCGAGCACGGGAAGGTGCTCTCCGACGCGAAGGGCGAGGTCGCGCGCGGGCTCGAGGTGATCGAGTACTGCTGCGGGATCCCCGAGCTGCTCAAGGGTGAGTTCTCGGAGCAGGCCTCCACCGGAATCGACGTCTACTCGATCCGCCAGCCCCTCGGGGTCGTCGCCGGGATCACGCCGTTCAACTTCCCCGCGATGGTGCCCATGTGGATGTGGGCGCCCGCGATCGCGTGCGGAAACTGCTTCGTGCTGAAGCCCTCCGAGAAGGATCCCTCCGCCTCGGTCTACACCGCTGAGCTCTTGAAGGAAGCGGGGTTGCCGGACGGCGTCTTCAACGTCGTCCACGGCGACAAGGTCGCGGTCGACGCGATCCTCGAGCACGAGGACATCGCCGCGGTGTCGTTCGTCGGCTCGACGCCGATCGCTCGCTACGTCTACGAGACCGGCACCGCGAAGGGCAAGCGCGTGCAGGCGCTCGGCGGGGCCAAGAACCACATGATCGTCCTGCCCGACGCCGACATCGACATGGCCGCCGACGCAGCGGTCAGCGCCGGCTACGGCTCGGCGGGCGAGCGCTGCATGGCCGTCTCGCTGCTGGTTGCGGTGGGCCACGCCGCGGACGACCTCGTCGGGGCGATCCAGGATCGGCTCCCGAAGGTCAAGGTCGGCGACGGGATGGATCCCGACTCCGAGATGGGGCCCTTGGTGACCCGCGAGCACCGCGACAAGGTGGCCTCGTACATCGACAAGGGCCGTCAGGAGGGCGCGACGGTCGTAGCCGACGGGCGCGAGACCACTCCCGACGGCGACGGCTTCTGGCTCGGCGTCTCGCTGCTCGACAACGTCAAGCCCGAGATGGACGTCTACAAGGACGAGATCTTCGGCCCGGTGCTCGGGATCACGCGCGTCGACACCTACGACGAGGCCGTCGAGCTCGTGAACGAGAACCCGTACGGCAACGGCGTCGCGATCTTCACGCGCGACGGCGGAGTCGCGCGCCAGTTCCAGTTCGACGTCAAGGCCGGCATGGTCGGCGTCAACGTGCCGATCCCGGTGCCGGTCGC
>DATDFL010000049.1:0-13119 GCA_036522595.1 Gaiellaceae bacterium | reverse complement strand
CGCCGCCGCCGAGGTCGAACCACACGTTCAGCCCCTCGACTTCCAGGAGCCCGCTCATAGGGCGTCCGGCCCCCGCCCGACCAGAGGCCGTAAGCGGAAGCTCCGCGCCGAGAGGTGCGCCACGCGCAGGCGCGGGTTGAGCGCATCCTCGATCGCTCCGCCGAGCAGGCTGCAGGCGAGGATGATCACCGCGACGAGCGCCCCGGGCGGCACGATCGCCCACCACGCGCCGGTCGAGATCGCGGCTCGCTGGAACGCGTTCTCGATCACCTTCCCCAGAGAGATCCGGCTCGGGTCGCCGAGCCCGAGGAACGACAGCGCCGTCTCGTCGAAGATCGCGACCGCGATCGTCAGCACCGTGTTGGCGATGAGCAGCGGCGCCACCTGCGGCAGCACGTGCCGGAAGACGACCCGCGTGTGCGAGGCGCCCAGAGAGCGGGCCCGCTTGACGTAGACCCGCTCGCGCACGCTCTTCACCTGGGCCCGGATCACCCGCGCCGTGGACGTCCAGAGCAGGATCCCGATCACGATCACGATGTGAAAGAGGCTCGGGCCCCAGATCGCCGCGACGATGATCATCAGCGGCACGTCCGGAATCACGAGGAAGTAATCCGTGATCCGCATCAGGACCGTGTCGACCTTGCCGCCGAAGTAGCCGGCCGCGACGCCGATCGTCCCGCCGATCACCATCGAGACGAAGGTCGCCGCGAAGCCGACGACGAGCGAGATCCGCGCACCCCACATCAGCAGCGTGACCATGTCGATCCCGCCGTCGTCCAGGCCCAGCGGGTGGCTCCACGACGGGTGCCCGAACACGGGCCCGACCTGCTTGTGGAGGTCGTACGGCGCCAGCACCGGAGCGAGCACGGCGCCGAGGATCACGAGCACGAGCAGCAGCGCGCCCACGGCCGCGGAAGGCCGCCGCTTGACCGTTTCCCAGACGATCCCGCGCCGCGAGCGGACGGGAACGGCATCGTCGAGCGCGGCCGGCTCTTGCAGGACGACGCTCACGTCGTTATCCGAGGATCGAGCTTGAAGTAGAGGAGGTCGGCGATGAGGTTGAAGAAGACAACCGAGATCGTCAGCAGCAGGAACGCGCCCTGCAGCGTCAGGTAGTCGCGCTGCAGCACAGCGTCGTAGACCGCGCGCCCCACCCCTGGCCACGAGAACACCGTCTCCACCAGGATCGCGCCGGCGACGATGTACCCGAGCGACAACGCGATCAGGGTCGCGATCGGCAGCATCGCGTTGCGCAGCGCGTGCCGCCGCAGGATCGAACCGGCCCGGAACCCCTTGGCCCGCGCGGTCAGCACGTAGTCCTCGCCGAGCGTCTCGAGCATCGCCGAGCGGACGATCAGCGTGTACTCGCCGTAGAGCACGAGCCCGAGGGTCAGCGACGGCAGCGCCACGTGCTCTGCGAGGTCCTTCAGGTGCGTGAAGAACGACGGGTTCAAGAGGAACTCGTTCGACATCCCGCCGGTCGGCAGAGTCCCCGCGAACAGGATCACCAGCATCAGCCCGAGCCAGTGCGTGGGCATCGAGTAGAACGCGAGCGCGGTCGTGACGCTCGCCCCCTCGATCTTCGTGCCGCGGCGCCAGGCCGCGATCACCCCCGTCAGGGTCCCGAGCACGATCGCGAAGATCGTCCCGATCATGACCATCGGGATCGTGTTGATCACCGCCGAGCGCAGGTTCTTCGAGACCGGCTGCGAGTTCGCGAACGAGACGCCCAGGTTCCCGCGGAAGAGCTGCCCGAGGTAGATCCAGTACTGCTGCCACTTCGACTTGTCGAGCCCAAACTGGCGCTTGATCGCGAGCCGTGTCTCCGGGGTCGCGTGGGGCACGCGGGCGAGGTTCGTCACCGCGCTCCCCGGGGCGAGCCGGAAGAGCGCGAAGTTGATCGTGATCGCGACGAAGACCGTCAGCAGCGCGAAGACGATGCGCCTGACGATGTAATCCGCGCCCCTCACGGCACGGTTACTGCTGGTGCACCCTCGTGAGGCTGAGCTTGTTGATCGAGTTGAACGGCCCCTGCGGCGAGGCGACGAGCCCGCCCCAGCTCTTGCTGACCGCCCAGACCGCGTCCTGAGCCGCGAGCCAGATGTACGGCTTCTGCGCGTAGAGGTACTTCTGCATCTTCCAGACGACCTGCTTTCGCTTGGCCTGGTTCGGCGTCAGCTGCTGCTGCGAGTACATCCGGTCGTACTTCGGGTTGCAGTAGCCGCTGTCGTTCCAGCCCTCGTACTGCGCGCAGGTCACCACGGAGAGCATGAAGTCCGGGTCGATCAGCCCGACCCAGTCCCACAGCGCGAAGTCGAACTTGAGGTACTTGCCGTTCGGCGCGGTCATCGCATCGAAGGCGGCGGTCGAGTCGAGTGCACGCTGGGTCAGGACGATCCCGATCTTCCGGAAGTCCGGCTGCATGATCTGGAAGGTCCGGTTCGTGCTCGGCACGTCGGTCGGCGTGATCACCGCGTACGACATCTTGTGCCCGTTGGCCCGGCGGATCCCGTCCGAGCCCTTCTTCAGGCCGGCCTGGTCGAGCAGCTTGTTCGCGAGCTTGAGGTCGAACTTCTCCGGCTTGACGCTCGGGTTGTGCCATGCGCCCGTCGCCGGCGGGATGATCGAGCTGGCGGGCTTCGCGTAGCCGAGGAAGACGACCTTGATGATCTGCTTCCGGTCGATCGCGTGGGACATCGCCGCTTTGACCTTGAGGTCCAGCAGCTCCCGGTGCGCCGTCTTCTTCCGGTTCGAGTTGATGATGAAGTCCGTCTGGTCGACGCCGGGTGCGGTGCGGATGTTGAAGCTCTTGCTGAGGGTCTTGATCGCGGTGCCCGGCACGGCCTCGATCGCGTCGATCTCGTGCGCCTTGAGCGCGGAGACCAGCGTGTCCTCGTTCGAGAACATCCGCAGCCCGAAGCCGTCGGCCTTCGGCTTCTCGCCGTAGAACGAGTCGTTGCGCTGGAAGAGCGCGATGTCGTTCTTCGTGTACTTGACGAGCTTGAAGGGGCCGGCGCCGACGAGCGGCGAGTTCGTGAACGTCTTCAGATCGTTGCCCTTGTGCGTCGTGTACTTGCTCCAGACGTGCTGGGGCAGGATGGCGAACTGCTGGAACTGGCCGAGCACGTTGCCAGGCGCCTTCGTGTACTGCACGACCAGCGTCGTCGCGTTCGGGGCCGTGGCGCGCTTGATGTGGGCGATCAGCCCGGCCGCGTTGGCCGCGCCACCCGCCGCGTACTTGATGTCGGTGTTGATCGTCCACGCCGCGTCCTTCGCGGTCAGCGGCTTGCCGTCGGTCCAGACCGCGTGCGCCCGCGTCTTGAACGTCCACGTTTTGCCGCCGTTCGAGGAGTGCCACGAGGTGGCGAAGTCCTTGGCGAAGTGCTGGTTGGACTGGTCGTACTGGACCAGGAAGGGGTAGACGTACTCGAAGGTGTTGTAGGCGTCCTGGTTGAACGCGACGTAGGGGTTCAGCGAGTCGATCCGGGAGCTCGTTCCGATCCGGAACGTCCCGCCGCCCTGCGTGCCCGTGCCCTTTGCGACGGCCCCGAAGGCCGCCAGCGCGATCAGGGCGGCGCCCACTGCGAGTGCCGCAAGCCATCGCTTGTTCATCTTCACCCTCCTCCTGTCACGCTGCGAATGGGGACTCTTCGAGCGTGAGCGTTCGCCGGTCCGCGTCGAGCGTATACCGAACGCCGAGCGGGATCGAGGCCAGATGTTTGCCGTGGCCGAGCGGCAGGCCGTAGAGAACCGGTACTTCGAGCGGCTCCAGGTGCTCCTCGAGGACGTCTTCGAGCGAGCGGCTTCTCGCCCAGTCGGAGCTGGCCCGGAGGTCGCCCCAGTCGCATTTCTCCATCTCGCCGACGACGACTCCGGCGACCTTGTCGAGCTTGCCCGCGTGGCGCAGCTGGGTCAGGAAGCCGTCGATGAAGTAGGGCGGGGCTTTGTAGTCCTCGAAGAAGAAGATCGCTCCGTCGACGTCGAACTCCCACGGCGTGCCCATGGTCTGCATCAGGAGCCAGAGGCAGCCGCCGCGCAGCGGAGCCGTGACGGTCCCGCCGCGGATCGCGCGCACGTAGGGGTCGTCTGGGTTCTTCGGCACCTCGCCCAGGGCCTCGTTCCGGAGGACGGCGAGGAGGCGCTCGCGCGTGAAGTCCGTCGTCTCCGCGCTGTTGACGCCCATCAGCCCGTTGCCGTAGACGGTGGGCAGGCCGGTGCGTCTCTGGACGGCGATGTGCAGCGACGTGATGTCCGAGTAGCCGACGAGCGGCTTCGGGTTGGCGGCGATTGCATCGAAGTCGAGGTGCGGGATCGTCTGCGCGGAGCCGTAGCCGCCCTGCAGCGCCTGGACGACGTCGACGTCGGGATCGGCGAAGAGCGCGTTCAGGTCGTCGGCACGACCGCGCGCGCCGCCGGCCACGTAGTCATCCCGCGCGTAGACGTTGGGGCCGAGCTTGACCTTGTACCCCTGCGCCTCCCACCACTCGACGCCGCGGAGGACCTCGGAGCGCGAGTCGTACGGGCTCGCGGGGGCGGCCACGCCGATCGTGCCGCCGGGCGGGAGGGGCTTCACGGGAGGTCCTTCGCACGGGCGAGCGGGAAGACCCGGCCCTCGGCGGCGGCCTTCATCCGGTCGCGGCGGCGGTCGAGCTCCCGGCGGGAGCGCGCGAGGTGGCGGCGCAGGCTCCGGTCGAGCCACGGCCCTGTGGGCCGCTCACCGCGCAGCGCGGCCAGCTCGCGCCAGAGGTCCGGGCCGGGATCGGCGTCGCCCTGGACGCCCCAGCAGGCCCGGCGCGCCCGGCGGCCGCGGCGGCCTCGCTCGATCCGAAAAGCCTCGTGCGAGAGGTCGGCGCAGAGCCAGTTGATCCCGACGCGGGCGAGATGCTTCTCGGCGTTCTGGGGATCCTCGAGCGCCCGCTCGAGGTGCTCGATGTCCGCGGCGGTCTGCTCGTGTGGGTAGCGGGGCGCGTCGATGGCGTCGAGACCGTAAAGCCCCCGGCCGATCGCCGTGAAGCGACGTCGCTCGTCGCCCGGCTCGACCGCCGGAAAGTCGAGCTCGAAGCGGCGCAGCTCGCGCGCCCGGGCGCCGAAGTCGAGCCGGTGGTCGTCGAGCACCATCCGCGCGCAGACCTCGGTCAGCTTCGCGAGATAGCCGAAGTCGACGCCGTCGGCGGTGTCGAACTGCGTGTGGTAGTCGGTGCGGTCGAACTCGTCCGTGAACGTGGAGACGTTGATCCCCGGGATCCCGGCGGCGAGGAACGGCCAGACCTCCGTCCACGTGTTCGGGCGGCCGAGCTTCCAGCCGTGGGGGAGGAGGCCGTCACGCTCGGCGTCGCGGCAGATCCGGCGCATGCGCGCGGCGAGCTCGGGCGGCGCGTCGACGGTGAACGGATCGGGCCGGCCGGAGCCCTCGACGTTGAGGTAGAAGGGCGAGCCGGTCGCCCACTCGCGGTGGTCTGCGACGACCTGGTACCAGGCGCCGTAACACCAGTCGTAGGCCGAGTTGGCGATCCCGTACTCCTCGGCGGTGTGCGACACGAAGGCGATCGAGCGCTCCGGGCGGAGGCCGGCCTCCCGGAAGGCGCGCGCGAGCTCGAGCGTGATCGCGACTCCGGTCGCGTCGTCGAAGGCGGCGCCGAACCAGCCGTCGTGATGGCCCGCGACGATCAGCGGCGCACCGCGGCGGCGGCCGGGGAGGATGCCGACCACGTTGGCGGCCTCGGCACCGGCGGTGAGCGGTGCGCGGAGCACGACCTTCACCCGCCCCCGCAGCTTCGGAGCGTCCTCCTTGCGGATCGTCACGCAGGGCGGCCCCTCCGCGTGCCAGATCCCGTCGAAGGTGCCGAGCGCATTCGGCGACTGGTAGAAGGGGCCGCCCGGCGGGCAGTAGACGATCATCGCCTTCGCTCCGCGCAGGCCGAGCTCAAGGCCGACGTGGTATGGCCAGAGCCGCTCGACCTGCCACTCGACGAGCGCGATCTTGCCGGCGACGTCGAGCCGGTCGAGCTGCTTGCGGCCGCCGCGGCCGACCGCGACGAGCTCGCCGGTGACGCCTCGGCGCCCGGTTTCGGGCACGCCGCCGAACGAAGCGCACTCGAAGCGCGTGCCGTCCTCGAGCTCGACGAACGCCTCCTGCAGGCGCCAGCCGTCGACCGGCACCGGCTCCTCGACGACCTCCTCGAGGCCGAGGTCGCGCATCTCCTTCGCGATGAACCTCGTCGCCTGGCGCTCCTCCGGGGTTCCGGCCACGCGGAACCCGAGCGGGTGCGAGCGGAACGACTCGAGCCGCTCGACGACGTGCCGCAGGTACGCGGGGTCGAATCTCACCGCGCCGACTCGAATCCGACCAAGGTCTCACGAACCAGCGGCCCGATCGTCTCCAGGTTGTAGCCGCCCTCCTGCACGATCACCGTCGGCAGGCGGAGCCCTCCCAGCAGCTCTCCGGCCTCGCCGTACCCCTCCTGGGTGACTTTAAGCGGGCTCTCCGGATCGCCCTCGGCCGCGTCGACGCCGAGCGAGACGACCAGGCCGTCCGCCTTGCTCTCGCGGGCCCAGGTGCAGAGGCTGTTCACAGCCTCCAGCCAGGTCCCGTCGCGGGTGCCGGGGGCGAGCGGGATGTTCTTGGCGCCGAGACCGTGCGCGAATCCGAGGAAGTGCGGGAACCAGCCGGCCTTCGGATCGACGTGCACGGAGCCGACGATCACGCCGCTGTTTCCCGCGAAGATCTGCTGCGTCCCGTTGGCCTGGTGCGCGTCGATGTCGAGCACGGCGACGCGCTCAACGCCCAGCGCGACGGCTGCGCAGGCCGCGTTGTTGAGGTAGCACGACCCGCCGTAGGCGGTGCGGCAGGCGTGGTGGCCGGGCGGACGCGTGCAGGCGTAGGCCACCGGCTCCCCCTGGCGTACGAGATCGGCGGCGGTCAGCGCGACGTCCACCGCGGCGCGGGCCGCCTCCCACGTGCCCTTGCTGATCAGCGTCATGGTGTCGTACGCGTAGAAGCCGGGCTTCGCCCAGACCGCGGTCGGCTCAACGAGCGGGCCGCCGAGGCCGGGGTGGGCGAAGATGTACGGGACGACGCGGCTCTGCCCGGGGTCCTCGGGCAGCCCGGAGGATTGCCACTCGTCGTAGGCCGACGCGAGGTAGCGCAGGAGGTCCGCGTCGTGGACGGACTTCAGGATCTTGTCGTCGTGGGCCTCGGCCAGGAGGAGGTCGGGGCGCGCGAACGTGTCGAGGATGCGATCCACTCGGGCGGGCACTTCGGACGCCTCGGTGGGGAGGCCGACCCAGATCTCCCTGCCCGGATCATGGAGCAGGCAGCGATCGCTCCAGACGACCGGCATGGCGAGCTCCACCCGGCGACTCTACAGTCCTCCCGTGCGCTTGCGAGAGCTCGGCCTGCGGATCGGCCTCCGGGAGGCAGGTGCGACGAACTCGATCGCGGACGTGGCGGGCATTCGCGTGGGGCACGTGACGATCTGGCGCGACGAGCCCGATCCGCCCGGGGGCCGAGGGGTCGCCCGAACCGGCGTCACGGCGATCGTGCCCCCGTCGTTGCCGTTGCGCGCGGGCGTCGCGGTGCTGAACGGCGCGGGAGAGCTGACCGGGTCGCACGAGATCCGCGAGTGGGGCCTGCTGGAGACGCCGGTCTATCTCACCGCGACGATGGCCGTCGGGCGGATCTACGACGGCGCGGTCGAGGTGGCGATGCGGGACGACGAACGCGTAGGAGTCGACGATGTCGTCATCCCGGTGGTCGGGGAGTGCGACGACAGCTGGCTCAGCGAGGCTCGCGTGGTTCAAGTCGAGGCTGCGGACGCGGCGCGGGCCGTGAACGGCGCGACGGGCTGGCCGTTCGACGAGGGCGCTGTCGGCGCGGGGACCGGCATGAGCTGCCTGGGCTGGAAGGGCGGCATCGGAAGCGCCAGCCGGGTCGTCGAGGGCCATACCGTCGGCGTGCTCCTGCTCGCCAACTTCGGCTCGGTGGACGGGTTGCGCTTCGCGGGAGTGCCGCTCGGGGAGCAGCTGCCGGGCGGCGGCAGGGCCAAGCCGGCGGGAAGCTGCATCGTGGTCGTCGCCACCGATGCGTTCCTGAGCGCCGCTTCGCTGGAGCGGATCGCGCTGCGCGCCGGGCTCGGGCTCGCTCGCGCAGGCTCAGCGGCCCATCACGGCAGCGGCGAGATCTTCCTCGCGTTCTCGACGGCGCGTGAGGGGGACGAGCTCGAAGGGCGTGAGCTCGATCCGCTGTTCGTCGGAACGGTCGAGGCGACCGAGGAGGCGGTGCTGAATGCGCTCTGGGCCGCCCGGGATGTTGAGGGCCGGGAGGGGCGCGTCGAGCGCGGGTTGCCGCACGACGAGGTGCTCGAACACCTACGCGCCCGCGGTGTCCTCTAGGCGCTTCTGCCAGTAGCGCTCGAGGCCGGCATACGACTGCCAAAGGGGCATCGCGTGCTCGTACGCGTCGCGGTCGGGGCCGAGGTCTTCCTGGCCCGCGCTGATGAAGTCGTCGCGGCTCATGCCGTCGCCGACCCAGGTCGTCCAGCGCTCGAGCCGCGCGCGGAGGTCGGCGATGTGCGGCTTCGGGTCGTCCGCGACGCCGAAGTGGATCAGCGCCAGGCGCTCGGGCGCGCGGTGCTCGATCTCGTCGAGCGTCTTCTGCCAGGTCGCCAGATCGAACTCCGGGGGCGGTGTGGGGGCCAGGACGGCGCGGCTCGGCTGGATCCGAACGCCGGCCGCGTCGCCTGCGTAGAGAGTTCCGTCATCGTCGAGGTAGCAGACGTGGTGCGACGCGTGGCCGGGAGTCGGGAAGCACTCGAGCCCGAGCACCTGGTCGCCGACCGTGCGGATGTTCGCCTCGGGAACGGGGACGAGCTCGCCCCAGAGCCGGTCGAACTCGTCGCCGTAGAGCCGGCGGGCGCTCCGCTCGAGCCGCTCGGGGTCGACGAGGTGCGGCGCGCCGATCTCCGAGACGTGCACCTGCAGCTCGGGGTGCTCGCGGACGAGGGTCCCGGTCGCGCCGGCGTGGTCGAGGTGGATGTGCGAGAGCAGCAGGTGCCGCAGGTCGCGGAGCTCGAGGCCACGCTCGGCGAGGTGCTTCTTCAGCTCGGGCACGCAGGTCGCGGGGCCGCAGTCCTGCAGCGCAAGGCCGTCCGAGGTCTCGACCAGGTAGCAGCCGATCACCTTCGGCCGCCCGAGGTGGAGGAGATCGAGCGGCTCGATCATGGATAAATCGTTCCAACTTCGGCACGAACTCGTGACACTTCCGTGCCAGTGGCTGCCACTGTTACTGCGGCCACCCGTGCCAGCGGTCGGGCTCGAGCCACGCGCTCACGCGCTTTGCGTCCCGCGTGCGGAACGGGCGGCCCGTGTAGCGAACGGCCAGGCGGTCGATGTCCTCCAGCGCCGGGTCGTCCGCGATCGAGACGATCCGGCCGAGCAGGCTCACGTGCCGGTACCAGCCGTCATCGCCGCGGCCGAGGACCGTCAGCGCGACGCGGGGATCGCGAGCCAGGTAGCCGAGTCGCAGCCGGGTGTCCTCCATGTTCAGGAGCACGCGCCCGTCCTCCCAGTCGTACCAGGTCGGCACCGAATGCGGTGACCCGTCCGGCCGCAGCGTCGCGACGACCGCCGGATTAGGCTGCTGGAGAAACGAGTCGACCTCCGGCGGGACGGGCACGCGCGGCATCAGCGCACACGCTCGAGCACGCCGACGTAGACGTGCTCGCCCTCGTCGATCACGCGCGCGAGCTCCCAACCGGTGCCCTCGGCGAGCGAGGCCATCTCCTCCGGCGAGGCGAGCAGGTAGTCGAACCACGGCGTCGCGTGCGTCCCTTTCCGGATCCGGATCCGGAGCTGGCCGCCCATCCGGCCGCGCTTCCGGTTGCGCTTGTGGAATGCGAGATGCGCGGGATTGTCCGTCTTGTACGGGTTGACGCTCTCCGCCAGGATCCGCGCGCCCTCGTTCGCGATCGACCGAAACCGGCGCAGGAGCCACGGCGCCCGCCGTTGCGTGCCCATCAGGCCGAAGTTGTTCCCGAACATGACGAAGGTGTCGAAGCGCCCCAGGTCGCGGCTCACCTGCGTCACCGGTAGCTCGCGCGCGTCCTTCACGCCTCGGCGCCGCGCGACCTGCACCGCGAGCGGCGAGAGATCGATGCCGACCACCTCGTGCCCGCGCTCCTGCAGATGGAGCGCGACCCGCCCCGCGCCGCAGCCGACGTCGAGCGCCCGACCTCGCGCCAGGCGGATGGCGACCCGCTCCGCCTTCGGCCATCGACGAATCGGATCG
The DNA here is from genome assembly GCA_036522595.1 of Gaiellaceae bacterium. Classification (GTDB taxonomy): domain Bacteria; phylum Actinomycetota; class Thermoleophilia; order Gaiellales; family Gaiellaceae; genus AC-32. The sequence goes on along the minus strand of DATDFL010000049.1, from coordinate 2,834 downwards.
AAGTAGAAACGGGGCCCGTAGGCGCTCGCGTCGATGAAGCCGTCGTCGCGCTCGACGATCTCGATCCCCTCGCCGGTCTCGAGGTAGTCGAGGATCAGGCGCCCGTAGGCGTCCTCGTGCTTCTTAAGCGCCAGCGGCAGCGGCCGAGCGCACGAGCGCGGCCTCGAGATCGGCGATCAGATCCTCGGCCGACTCGAGACCGACCGAGAGCCGGATCAGGTTCCGCGGAGCCGCGAACGGCGCGTCGGCGGTCGAGGCATGCGTCATGCGCGCGGGATGCTCGATCAGGCTCTCGACGCCGCCGAGGCTTTCGGCGAGCTTCCAGAGCTTCGTCCGCGCGCAAATCCCCACCGCCTCCTCCTCCGACTCGGCGAGGAACGAGACCATGCCGCCGAAGTCGCGCATCTGATGAGCCGCGATCGCATGCCCGGGATGCGAGGGGAGCCCCGGGTACAGCACCTTCTCCACGCGCTGATGGCGCTCCAGGTGCGCCGCCACGGCGATCGCGTTCTCGGAGTGCTGCCGCATCCGCACGGCGAGCGTCTTGAGCCCGCGCAGCACGAGCCAGCAGTCGAACGGCCCCGGCACCGCGCCGAGGGACTTCTGCAGGAAGAAGAGCCGCTCCGCGATCGTCGGGTCGTTCGTCGCGGCGAAGCCGCCGATGAGATCCGAGTGCCCGCCGAGGTACTTGGTCGTCGAGTGGACGACGATGTCGGCGCCCAGAGCCAGCGGCTGCTGTAGGTAGGGCGAGGCGAAGGTGTTGTCGACGACGACGATCGCGCCTGCCGCATGCGCAGCCTCCGCGGCTTTGCGGATGTCGATGACGTTGAGGAGGGGGTTCGTCGGCGTCTCGAGCCAGAGGATCCGTGTCTTGTCGTCGAGCCGCGCGGCCGGATCCGAGTTCAGCTCGTCCGCCGGCACCCACTCGAACTCGTAGCCCTTCGGCTCGTAGACCTGCGAGAACATCCGGTAGACGCCGCCGTACACGTCCGCCACGCCGACGACCCGGTCGCCTGGGCTGAGCAGGTGCATGATCGTCGTGACTGCGCCGAGGCCCGACGAGAACGCGACCCCGTGCTCCGCGCCTTCGAGAGACGCGAGGCAGAGCTGCAGCGCCGTCCGGGTCGGGTTCGCGACGCGCGCGTACTCGTAGCCCTTGTGCTCTCCGACGGCCTCCTGGACGAAGGTCGACGTCTGGTAGATCGGGACGGTGACCGCCCCGGTAGCCGGGTCCGGCTCCTGCCCATCGTGGATCGCGCGGGTCTCGAAGTCCACGTCTCCAGTCTAGTCAGGGCCTCTTATGCGGAGGCGGGGGTGGTCGGCGCGGTGGCGGCGCCCCGCCCAGCACTTGCTCGAGCCGTTCGAGCAGCCGCGCGAACCGGTCGATCTCAGGGGCGGGGAAGGTGGACAGCAGCTCACCAACCCGCCCACGCACGAGCCGAGCCGCCGATGCGTAGACGCGCTTGCCCGCCCCGGTGAGGCCCAGCACCTGGCGACGGCGGTCGTCCGGAGCCTGAGAGCGCTCGACCCACCCCGCCTGGTCGAGTGCCGCCACGAGCTGCGAGACCGCGGCACCCGAGACGCCGGTACGCCGGGCCAGCTCTGCACCGGTCACCGGTTCGCCGGCGATCGCGCGCAGCGCGAGGAACTGCGCAAGCGTGAGCGCGGGGTCGTGAGCGGCCAGCAGATGCTCGATCCAGCGGCTCACCAGCGGTGCGACCCCCACAAGAGGCTCGACCGGGTTTGGCGCGCGGCGGGAACGAGGCATAGTTAAGTAACCTTAACGGTTAAGAATGCTTAGTAGAATCATCTTCGCAGCCGTCGCAGTCGCTGCGGTCGCAACTTGGCCGAGGAGCAGGACCTCGGCGGCCGTAGCGCTCGCTGCAGGCAGCGCTTCGGTGCTGGTTGCCGGCTGGGGCGTCGCCGCAGACACGGTGCGCGCAACAGGCCCGATGCTGCTCTTTCTCACCGGGGCCCTGGCGCTCTCGTCTCTGGCAGAGCGTGCAGGGCTGGCGGAGCGCGCGGCCCGGGTGCTTGCAGCCGCCGGAAAAGCTCGGCCCGGAAGGATCTATGCGCTCGTCTGCCTGGGATCGGCGGTTCTCACGTGCGTCGTCTCTCTCGACGGTGCCGTCGTGTTGATGGTTTCGCTCGTGCGCGCGCTCTCGAGACGTTGCCGGATTCCCCAGTCCCCGCTCTTCCTTGGCGCGGTTGCGGTCGCGAACGCCGTCTCGCTTGCCGTTCCCGAGGGCAATCCCACCAACCTGGTCGTGATGAGCAGGCTCGGACTCTCCCCGTCCGCGTTCCTCGGGCACCTGCTCGTGCCGGGTTTGTGTGCGGCCGTGCTCTGCGCGCTCGTCCCGGTTCGCCTGCTCTCGCGGGAGGATCACGATGCCGAGCTGCCAGGAACTGAAACGATGACGATGCTCGTCCCTTGGCGGATCGGCGCGCAGGTGGCAGGCCTGCTCGCAACGCTGGACCGGCTCGCGCCGCCGGTCTCGCTGCGGGGCGGTGGGTTGGCCGCCCTCCTGGCCGTTGCCGGAGCAACCGCGGCGGCCGCGGCGCTTGCGAACAACCTGCCGGTCAGCGCCTCCCTGGCAGCCCTTGCTACCTCCGGGCCTGGGGCCTACGCGGCGCTGATCGGTCTCAGCGTCGGCGCGCTCGCGACGGCGCACGGGTCGGTTGCGACGCTGGTTGCGCGTGACCTCGCCGGCGACCGCCGGCCGTGGGCGCGGACCTGGGCACCCGCGACGGCCGTGGCCGTCGCACTGGCAACCCTCCTCCTCTGGCTGCTCAGCTGAACGCGGGACCCTGGCGATCAGGCGACGGTGACTACC
>DATDFL010000048.1:0-19647 GCA_036522595.1 Gaiellaceae bacterium | reverse complement strand
CGCTGCTCCGGCGGCGCCGCCGGCCGAGGCTCCTGCCGCCCCGCCGGAACCTCCGGCCGAGGCTCCTGCCGCTCCTCCGACACCGGAGCCCGCCGCAGCGCCCGCACCGCCTCCTGCACCGACGCCGCAGCCAGAGCCGGTTGGAGCCGGAACCGGCGAGGAGCTTCAGCCGATGAACGCGATGCGCCGCGGGATCGCCGACCACATGCGCCGCTCGCTCGACACCTCGGCGCACGTCACGACGGTCTTCGAGATCGACCTCTCGAAGGTCGTCGCCATCCGCAAGCGCCTCAAGCCGGAGTACGAGAAGAGCTATGGCGTGAACCCCACGTACCTCGCGTTCATCGCGCGGGCCACGATCGAGGCGATCAAGAACTGGCCGTGGGTGAACGCGGAGATCCGCGGCGAGCAGATCGTGATCAAGAAGTACATCAACCTCGGGATCGCGGTCGCGCTCGAGGGCGGCCACGGCCTGATCGTCCCGGTGATCAAGAACGCCGAAGGCCTGAACCTGCTCGGCCTCGCGCGCGCGATCGCCGACGTGGCCGAGCGCTCCCGCAACAAGAAGCTGACCCCGGACGACGTGCAGGGCGGCACCTTCACGATCACGAATCCCGGCGGCTGGGGCGCGATCATCGGCACGCCGATTATCAGCCAACCGCAGGTCGCGATCCTGGACGTCGAGGCGCTGGTGAAGCGGGCGGTCGTCGTCCAGGACGAGGAGGGCGCGGACGTGATCGCTATCCGCCCGATGATGAACCTCTGCCTCTCGTACGACCACCGGCTGGTCGACGGCGCCTACGCCGCGCAGTTCATGAAGGAGCTGCGCGAGAACCTCGAGACCTTCGACGAGGGCGCTTACTAGGGGAGACATTCGCGGGCGGGTGGCTCGGAGCCACCTGCTCGAGCCGGCGCCGCGCGAGAAGCTCGCCGAGGTCGTTCGAGACGTCTGCGGGATCCACGCGCAGGTCATGGGCTCCGCCGAGCTGGCGATCTCGGCCCGGGTGGACGGCATCACGCAGCAGGACGTGCGGGCCGAGCTCTGGGAGCAGCGCTCGCTCGTCAAGGCGTGGACGATCCGCGGGACGCTCCATCTTCATCCTCCGGACGACTTGCCGCTCTGGGCCGCCGCTGTGCGCGCTGTCTCCGAGCCCGAGGACGCGGCCGTGCTCGCGGCGATCGCGGAGGCGCTCGATGGGCGCTGCCTCCTGCGCGAGGAGCTCGCGGACGAGGTGGCGAAGCGGGCGGGTGAATGGACACGCGAGAAGCTCAGCTCCGGGTGGGGCTACTTCATCGGGTCGGCGGCCGTGGAGGGGAAGCTGTGCCACGGTCCGCCGCGGGGCAACAAGGTCACGTTCGTGCGGACCGACCAGTGGGTCGGCTGGCGCGAGGTCGATTCCGGCGAGGCGCTTTCGGAGAGTGCTCGGCGGTTTCTCACGACCTACGGGCCGGCCGGGTCGCGCCAGTTCGCGGAGTGGTTCGGTCTCAGGCCTGCCAAGGCACCGCAGGTTCCGGACGTTGAGGTCGAGCCCGGCAGCGAGCCTGGTCCGTTGCGGCTGCTCCCCGAGTACGACTGCTACGTGATGGGCTTCCGCGAACGGCAGCAGCTCGTGCCGGAAAAGGTGCGCGCTCGGATCAAGGCGCATCCGAAGGGCCGGTTCGAAGGGATCGCCGCCGTGCCCACGGTGCTCGCGAACGGCCTCGTTGCGGGGATCTGGAGGCGGGCTCGCAAGGGGAAGAAGGTGGAGATCGCAGTCGAGCCGGCGCGGCGCCTCGACAAGGCCGAGCTCGAGGCTGAGGCTGAGCGGATCGGGACGTTCCTCGGGGCGGAGCCGGTGTTGCGGGTGGGTAGGCTGGACGCGTGAGTCGGTTGGGACACGTGTTGCAGCTGGAGCGGGTTCCGTACCTCGAGGCCTGGGAGCTGCAGCGCTCGGTGGCCGGTGGCGTCGCGTCGGGCGAGCTGCCCGACACGGTGCTGCTGCTCGAACATCCGTCGGTTGTGACGACGGGGCGGCGGACCGACGCCGGTGAGCTGCACATCCCCGAAGGCGCGGACGTGGAGATCGTCGAGACCGACCGCGGGGGGAAGTCGACCTACCACGGGCCCGGGCAGCTCGTCTGCTACCCGATCTTCGACCTGACGCGGCACGGGCAGGACGTCAAGCGCTACTGCAGGGATCTCGAGGAGGCGCTGATCCGGACGCTCGCGCCGCTCGGGGTGGCGGCGACGCGGATCGAGGGCTTGACCGGGATCTGGCTCGAGGCGCCGCCCAGAAAGATCGCCTCGATCGGGATCCACATCTCGAAGTGGGTGACGACGCACGGCTACGCGTTGAACGTCGACCTCGACCCGGCGCCGTTCACGGAGTGGATTACAGCGTGCGGGCTCGAGGACGCGGCGTTCACGACGATCGCCCGCGAGCTCGGTCGCCCGGTCTCGGTCGACGAGGTGCGCCCGCACGCGGTGTCCGCGCTGGAGGACGTCTTCGGGCTCACGTTTGAGCCGCTGGCGGCGGAGCGGGTCCAGGCGGAAACAGCCGGCGCCCGCTAGCCGTTCTGGCCATTTCGCCCGCGCCGCGTGAGCGCCCGCCTGAACGCATCCTCGCATTGGCGCGGCCCTGTCGACGAGAAGTCACACTTTCGGCACAACTCCACCCGTCCGTTTCGGCCACGTCCGGGGACAGTCCCCAGACATGGCCCTTCGGGCCGGCTAGACGATTGCGGACAGGGTGATTTTTTGGGGCTCGGCCGGCTCGGCGTAGCCGTCGAGGGACCCGATCAGCGCATCGACGACACGCGGGTCGAACTGGGTGCCGCTCGAGCGCCTGAGCTCCGCGACGGCCTCGTGCAGCGGCATCGCCTTGCGGTACGAGCGGTCGGTCGTCATCGCATTGAACGCGTCGCAGCAGGCGACGATCCGCGCGATCAGGGGGATCTTCTCGCCGGCGATCCCGTCCGGGTAGCCCTCGCCGTCGTACCGCTCATGGCACGAACGCACGACGCGCCCGATCTCCCCGAGCAGGCCGCCGACTCGCAGCAGCAGCCGCTCGCCCTCGACGGTGTGCTGCTCCATGACGGCCCGCTCCTCGACGGTCAGCGGGCCGGGCTTGTTGATGATCGTCTTCGGCACTCGCACCTTGCCCACGTCGTGCAGCAAGGCCACGAACTCGGCGTCGCGGCGCTCGCGGGTCGACAGTCCAAGGTGGTCGACCACCTTGAGCGTCAGCTCGACCACGTCGCGGCTGTGCAGCCCCGTGTACTCGTCGTCCGCCTCGACGACGTCGCCGAGCAGGAAGGCCGTGCCGCGATAGGCGTCGCGGAGCTCCAGCTCGTGATCGATTCGGACTCTGCGCTCGCGCGCGAACACGGAGAGCAGCCCGACGAGCGGGAGTGCAAGCACGACCCCGTACGGTGAGGACTCCGTCGCGAAGGCGACCGCCAGCCCCACCGGCGCGAGGCCGGCGTCGATCGAGTAGACCCAGAACATCGCTCGCAGCTGGACCTGCGGCCGGACTCCCAACGCGAGCCACTCGCGGCCCGCTGCGCACAGCGTGTCGAGCACGAACTGCGAAGACAGCGCCACCACGTAGAGAGGCCAATCCGAGAGGCGCGGCCCCCGCTCGCCGGCGAGCGCGAAGACGAACGCGGGGCCCATCGCGTGCCACGAGATCATCAGCCGCATCGGGATCCGACTGACGCGCAACGAGCCGCGGAAGCACTCCTCGAGGCTTCCGGCGACGATCCCGGCGGCCACCGCCAGCGGCACCAGGCCGACCGGCAGCACGAAGAGCATCGGCACGAGGATCAGCTCGGTCGGCACGGCCGAGCCTGTCCCGATCTCGAAGTCGAGCCGGAACGCGGCACCGTAGGCGGCGACGAGGAGCAGACCGGCGAGCCAGCCCGGATGACGGTGCGACGGAACGAGCAAGGCAAGCGCGACCGCAGCGGCGATGAACCCGCCCGAGAAGACGAGGACCGAGGTCAGCTCGCGGCGCGCCAGTCGGTGCAGGCGACGCGCGCGCCGCTCTTCGATCGCGCGTTGCTCCTCGGGGTCGAGTAGGAGCGAGCCGGTGCCGGTGCTCGCCGCAGTGGACATGGAAAGCAGATCGACCCGCGCCGGGCCCGGCTTGAAGCAAAGCGCCGCGCGGTTTCACTCGTTCGAGGGATCGATCGTCCCGAAAAGCACCCCATAGGGTGATGCGACCAGCCGCAGCCGGATCACAGTGAGACAACTTCTATCGGGAGGACGGCTGTGGCGGCATCTGTGGCGAAAGGCGTAGTACGAGGCGTGATCAGTGCGCTTTGCGGCGTGGCGATCATCGCGTCGTTCGCGCACACTTCGACGGCGAAGGCAGGCCTGCTCGGAACGGGCGGGGCCTCCTACTGCGACCCCTCCTCGACGAAGGCGTTCTTCCGGTTCGGCGACTCCGCGAACTATGCGCGGCTCCTGAACGGCGGGTTTGAGTCCGGCAGCACCGGCTGGGTCCTCAGCGGTGGCGCCAGGGTCGTGGCCGGAAACGAGTCATACAACCTGACCGGCAATCGGAGCGACAGTCACTCACTCTCCATGCCTGCCGGCAGCTCGGCGTACAGCGGCACCGTCTGCTTCGCGATCGGCGACTGGCACCTGCGCTTCATGATGAAGCGGCTTTCGAGCTCCGGCGGCATGCACGTGCAGGTGATCGTGCCGAGCCTCCTCGGTGGGCTCCTGACGATCCTGGACGGCGGAACCGTCAGCGGAACGGGCTCGTGGGCTCCGTCGCCCCGCATGGCGCTGCTGCTCAGCAACGTGACCAGCCTCCTCGGAACAAAGGCCGTCGCCTTCAAGTTCACCCCGGTGAACGGCGGCTCCTACCAGATCGACGACGTCTATCTGGATCCCTGGAAGTGCACGTAGCGCGTCGCGACGCGTAGCGGCGTAGCCCAAACGTAGACTCCAGGACATGCAGGGCTCGCTGCCCGTGGCCGAGCGGCCTCGCCGCCCGGAGTGGATGAAGGTCCGCGCCCCGAGCGCCGACTCACGCTACTTCGACGTACGCAAGCTGATCCACGGCGCGAGCCTCAACACGATCTGCGAAGAGGCGCGCTGCCCCAACATCGCCGAGTGCTGGGGACGCGGCACCGCGACCTTTCAGATCCTCGGCGAGACCTGCACGCGGGCCTGCCGTTATTGCTACGTGCACTCCGGCAAACCCGACGGGCCGCCGGATCCGCTCGAGCCGTTGCGGCTCGCGGCGACCGCCGCGAAGATGGGCCTGCGCCACGTCGTGGTCACCTCCGTCGACCGCGACGACCTCGAGGACAAGGGCGCCGAGCACTACGCCGCGACGATCCGAGCGCTCAAGCACAAGGTCCCGGAAGCTTCCGTCGAGGTGCTGACGCCGGACTTCCTCGGCTACGAGGAGGAGTCGCTGCAGATCGTCCTCGCCGAGCGGCCGGACGTCTTCAACCACAACATCGAAACCGTCCGCAGGCTGCACGCGCAGATGCGCGGCGCGAAGGCGTCCTACGACAAGGCGCTCTGGCTGCTGCGTCGTGCGAAGGAGGTCGCGGACTACCCGGTCATGACGAAGTCCGGGATCATCGTCGGGCTCGGCGAGACGAACGACGAGGTCGTCGAGACCATGCGGGACCTCCGCGAGAACGGCGTGGACGTCGTCACGATCGGCCAGTACCTGCAGCCAAGCTCGAGGCACGCGGAGATCGACCGCTGGGTACACCCGGACGAGTTCCGCTGGTTCCGCGAGCGGGGCGAGGCGCTCGGCTTCGGGTCGGTCTTCTCCGGGCCGCTCGTCCGCAGCTCCTATCGCGCCGACGAGCAGCGCCACGCCGCCGAGACGGGCCGCGGCGCCGTCGCGTACTAGCGGATCTTCGTATCGAACGAGAAGTCGACGCGGCGGAAGCCCTCGCCCGAGACGTCCACGTGCTGCGGGCGAACGGGCTGAGGTCCGAGGACGAAGTACCGGCCGGCCGGAAGCTCGACGCGGTAGGTCCCGTCGTCCCTTGTCTTGACGGTCGCGACTACCTTCCCGTCCTTTGAGAACGTGAGGGTCAGCCCGCGGGCCGGCGCCGTGCACGACGTGTTTTGAGAGCACGTCGGCGTAATCGGGCCGCGGACCACCTTCCCTTGCAGGCCACCCGCGCCGCTGTGCGATGACTGCTGTGCGCCGCCGCCACAGGAGCTGAGCAGGGGCAGCGCCAGCAGGACGAGCAAGAGCCTCACACCGGGATAGTAAGAAAGGAAGAGGGCCGCCCGGAGGCGGCCCTCTTCAGCCCTTGATGCTGAGTCGCGGGCTAACCGAGATTCATCTTCCAGATGCCCTGCGAGTGCGTGGCCGCGTACAGGATGCGCCGGCAGTGGCCGCCGCCCGTGCACGTTGCAACGCGGTTCGAGGGCTGCATCTCGAGGTGCATGATCTCGTAGCGAGGCATGCCCCTCGTGACGTGCCAGTGGGCACCGTCGTTCGTCCCCTGAAGGACGCCGAAGTCGGTGCCGACGTACAGCGTGTGCGTCGCGTCGTCGCGGACGATGTCGCTCACAGGGAGGTCACCATCCGAGAACGGCGTGTCGAACGCGCGCGAGCCGGCCTCGACGTTGAGGTTCGTGAACGTGCCGCCCTCGGTCACGCTGAACACGTGGCCCGGCGTGGTCGGGGTAACGGCGTTGTAGCCCGAGTACGTGATCCACGCGTGGCCGGCGTTTGCCGGGTCGATGTAGATGGCGCTCGGGAACCTCGTCGGCGAGTTGCCCGACGTGGAGCTGTCGATCCGCGTGAACGTGACGGTCGCCGGATCGGTCGCATCCGCGTTGTGCGTCACGAAGATGCGGCCGGCCGAGGTGGCCACCCACAACGTTCCGTGGTCCGCCTTTGTCCGCGCGATGAACGAGACCGAGCCTCCGCTGCGGTCGGCTCCGTACACCGTGCCCGTCAGGTCGCCCGGCTGGTTCGCACCAGCAGGCCCGCCGAGGGGCAGGTAGTCGCCGCAGTTCGGGTCGGCGCCGGGGTGAACGAACTCTGGGCACCTCGCCTCGTAGTCGGCGACGTTCGGAGTGGTGTCCTGCGGGACCTGGCCTGGCGTGCCGGCGCCGAACGCCCAGCTGCGCCAGACGTGCTGCGCCCCGTTGTAGATCGGGTGCGTGCCCGGCACGGGGTTCGGGTCGCCGACCTGCGGCCAGTAGAAGGCACACGCCTCGCCGCTGGCAGCAATCGGCCCGGTGGCGATGACCCACTTCGTGGGATCACCGTTCTCGAAGTTCGAGTCGCCGAAGCAGCTCGTGAACTCGTTCGCGCGCCAGGTCGGTTGCGTGGCGTCGTACACCGCGTTGCCGCCGTCACCGTAGATCACCTGGTTGAACGTGTTCCGCGTGTTGCCGATGTTCGACCACGTGCCGTTGTCCTGGGTTCCGCCCATCACCTCGCGCCAGTTGGCCGGGTTGATCGCCACGTTGACGAACTGGAGCGTGCTGCTCAGCTTCTTGTCGATGTGGTCGATCTGGACGGGGATCCGCGACAGGAGCCGCTTGCAGGCCGCGTAGCTGCCCGAAGTCGGGGGCAGCGGGCCGCCGCCGTTGCGGTGCGGGCTGTCGCAGTCGGCCTGGGCGTCGGCGAACGTTCCGCTGGTGCGGATCATGCCGCCGTCCGAGCCCTCGAAGATCTGGGTCGGATTGCCCGGGTTCACTGCGATCACGTGCTGGTCGGGATGGATCCCGCCCCAGGCGTGCATGCAGCCGTTGTCGATGTACGGCTGGAACGCGCACCAGCTGGCGGGCCGCTCCGTGTGGTCGTAGGAGAGATCCGTGAACGTCCGGCTGTTCGCCGTGCCATCCGGATCACCAGCGGTCGTCGAGTAAAGCACCTCGCGGCCGTTGGACCGGCCGTTGCCGCAACCGACGCCCTTCGTGTCACACGGCTGCTCGCCGTACACGTTCGAGCCGATCACGTACACGGTGTCCGGCATTCCGGCCGGCGTGTAGACGTCCTCGTCGTACCAACACTGGCCGGTGCAGAAGTCGTCGGTCGCGAAGTACGGGGAGCCCGTGGTCTTCGACGTCAGGTTCTGCCAGCCGTTGTAGGTCTGCGGGTACACGGTCGTGTCCGGCGGAGGCGTTGCTCCGGCTGCCTGCGACGCGAGCAGAGCCGCCGCGGGCTGGTTGCCGTTGTCCGTCCGCCAGAAGTTCGACGCGGTGGCGCCGGAGATCCCGTCCGGGTTCGCCGTGCCGTCGGTCAGGTAGATCCGCGTCGTCCCGCTCTTCCGGGTCAGCGCGAACGCCGTGCGGTCGATCCCGCCGCCCGCGAACTGCGGAGCGAAGACCTGGTGGAAGTCGAACGCCGTAGCAGAGCCGTCGAGGCTCGGCGACCTGCGCCACAGACCCTGGTCGAACGCCGCGGCATAGACCGTGGTCGGGTTGGCCGGGTCGAGCAGCACCTTCGTGACGCCGAACGAGTTCGACTGGTTGCCGTTCCAGACCTCGGTGAAGTGGTCGCCACCGTCGAACGACTCGTAGAGGCCGGGCTCGTTCGCACCGGGCTCGAGGCGGGTGGTGCCGCCGTTGCCCAGCGTGTGCGAGAGGCCTCGGACTGCCTGAGCCGAGCCGACGAGCAGGTGGTTCCGGTTCGTCGGGTCGACGATGATCGAGCTGATCCCGCGCCCCAGGAAGGCATCGATGCCCGGGGTGATGCAGGAGTAGGTGGCGTTGCTGACGCACCGGTCACCGAGCTTGTGCCAGCTGTGGCCGCCGTTCGTCGACTTGTAGATGCCGACGCCGGCCTCGCAGCCGGATGAGCAGCGGTTGGCCTCGCCCGTGCCGAGGTACAGCGTGTCCTGTTGATCGTGTCCATGCCCGTGGCCGTGGCCGCCCGGGACCAGCGTGAGCGTCCCGACCGAGTTCTGGTCCAGATCCTCGGGGCTGAGCTGCTGCCACGTGGGATTCGGTGCGAGCGCGTTCTCCGTCCGCCAGACACCTCCGCCCGAGGCCCCGACCCAGAGCCCGCACTTGCGAGCCGTACAGTCAGGATCGGTGACGAGCGCGGTGATCCGGCTCGCAGTGGTGTTCTCGGCGCCGGAGAACGAGGTGACGCCGGGCTGAACCGCGTCCGTGCGCGGCCCATAGAGCTTCCACTCGCCGTTGTTCCAGAGCAGATGGCGGCTCCCCGCCCGCTTGAGCGCCCGTGCGTCTGCTCGGGCGATCTTGGCGAACGTGGCCTTGGCCCGCTTCGAAACCGAAAGCGGAATCGCGTTGGCCGGATACGTGCGCTGAGCCTGGAGATACGCCTCGTAGTTGTTCGGCCCGATGCCCGGCTTCTCCGCCGCGCTCTCGGACTGGCCCAGCTTCGAGGCAAAGGCCTGCGCCGTTCCGGTCGATCCTCTGGTCAGCAAGACCAGGGACAGGGTGAGAGCCCCGACAAGCAGAACTGCCGCTGCCAGGACGCTCTGGCGTGCTTTGGTCATCCTCTCCCCTCTCCTGGCAGGAGGCGTGTGCCCTCCTGCGTTCTTGATAGCGGTCGATTTCTGATGCTTGGCCCAACGGGCCTGTGCCGCCTTCCGAGCGCTCTCGACCCGTTGCTCCTTCGTCAGCTTCGCGGCACGGGCTTTGCCGCCCTTGAGACCCCCACGGCGGCCGAGCTCGACCGCAAGCGGATCCTTCCCTTCCCCTGTGTTACTCGAGCGCTCAGGCATAAATCCCGAAGTAGCAGCGGGTTTATATGTGCTCCTACATCACACTGTCAAATGAGAAGCGGGATGCGTGAGCGCTCACCGACGATGCGTGAGCGGTTCCGTACGGCGGAAGCTAGTGGCCGACTGCTGCGGCGGCGTCGACGAGACCCGCGCCGTATGCGTCCGCGAAGGTGAGCGGATGGGCCTGGTCGATGTGGCAGAACCCCGTCGAGCACGGCGCTCCCGCGAGGGACGGCGCGAAGTTCGCCGGGTCGTTCGGGCCCATGTAGTTCACGGGGCTCTGGTTCGCGGTGGACTGCAGCCGCGCGAGCAGCGCATCCGGCCTGCCGACGAGGTTGTGGCGGGCCGAGAGCGTCAGGGCCGCGACGCCGACCGCGTTCGGGGAGGACATCGACGTGCCCTGGAGCCAGCCGAAGCCCTGGCCGGCGAGCTTGAAGCAGGCAGCGTTGAAGAGGGCCGAGAGCACCGGGTCGGTGCAGATCAGGCCCTTGTCCTCGAGGGCACCGAACGAACCCCAGCCGCCGTAGAGGATGTCGCCGTCGCCGCCGTCGTAGAGGGGAATCTCGTAGCGGCGCGCGCCGCCCGGAGCGGCGAGGTCGATCCGGGACCCGTAGTTCGAGTAGTAGGCAAGCTGGTCGCGGGCGCCGACGTGATCCTGCCAGCGCAGCGGGACCCAGGCCGGAGCGTCGCCGATCGCGTTCGCGGTCGACGAGACCATCGTCACGCCGGGAACGCCCGCCGGCACCTCGAGCAGCCCGCGCAGGTCGAACGGCGCCAGCGGGGCGCCGGGAGTGACGGAGGCGATTCCGTCGGCGCCGAGCGAGACGCGGCCGACGCCCTGCAGTGAGCGGCCGCCGACCGTCATGTTCACTCGGTCGACCCGAACGTGCGCGTTGCCCGCGGCGCCGAAGACGGCGATCCCGCGGGAGCGGCAGTAGGAGACCGCATCGGTGACCAGGTCGTAGACCTGAGCGTCGACCGGGTCGGCCGGGTTGAGATAGCCCTCGATCGACATGTTCACGAGGTCGACGTCGTTCGAGGAGCACGCGCTGACGAGCCCGGAGAGGATCCAGCTCGAGAGGCCGCCGAGGCCGGCGGCGAGAACCTTGTAGGAGGCGATCCGGACTCCTGGGGCGACGCCGTTGGAGCCGAACCCGTTCGCCGCGCCGGCGATCCGGCTCGCGACCCAGGTGCCGTGGCCCTCGAAGTCGCCGTCGCGGCAGTCGCGCAGGCCCGAGCGGTCGATGTAGCCGAGTCCGAAGAGCGCGCGCAGGTCGGAGCAGGGGATGAAGTTCCCGCCGAGGTGCCGGTCGACCGCGCTCTGCAGCTCGCGGTGCTCGACGTCCACGCCGGTGTCGAGAACCGCGACCACGATATTGCGATCGCCGCGCGTCGAGTCCCAGGCGCCGGGAACGTGCATCCGGTTGTCGTCCCACTGGAGGATGCCCTCTGGGTTCGAGACTCCGAGGAACGCCGGCAGCTCGTGCCACGGGTCGGGGAAGGAGTCGCCCGTGCGGCCGTCGCCGTCGGGAGCGCGGCCGCCGCCGTTCTGGTCGACGTCACCGTGATCGCTCACGAGCAGCGAGTCCTGGAACGCGGCGGTAACCGCCGGGTTCTGGCGGATCCGCGCGGCGAAGCCGTTCGCCGTGGAGGCGGCAGCGAGCGCATCGATCTGGCTCAGGTCGTCGACCACGACGCCGCCGGCCGAGAAGACCGCCGAGCGCATCTGCGCCGGAGGCGTTCCCGGAACAAAGCGAACGACCGTGACCCCGAAGGGGTTCGAAGCCGACGCGCTGCCCGCGAACGCGAGCGCGCCGAAGATCGCCGCAAGGAGGAGGCCGGGCCGCCGCACCATGTGTCTGATTTCGGCCGGGGGTCGACGTTCCTCCATCACCCGTTCGTGGAACGAAAAGGGCCGCCTCGCGGCGGCCCTTTTCTGACTCGGATGCCAGGTGGAGCTAGCGCTTCTTGCGGACCTTGCGCGTGAAGCTCTTCCCGAGCACGCCCTGGCCGTGGTGACCATGGCCGTCGGGCAGCCCGACGTTGTCGGTGAAGACGTCCTCGTCGTGCACGACGCCGTTCAGCGGGAACGGGTTCGTGTTCCGCGTGTCGGACCAGATCGGGTGCGCTTCGTTACCGCGGTTCACGGTCAAACCGCTGTAGTCGCCGTTGAACCCGCTCTGGATGCCGTCCGGCGGCGGGAAGACCGGCGAGACGACCCGGAAGGCATACGGAGTGTTGTCGCCGCGCCCTCCAGCGAGCACGTAGTCCGAGTTCTCCTCGCCGACTCCGGGCTGGGTGCCGGGAGTGAACGGTGTGCAGTCCGGCGGGCTGATCTCGAACAGGCAGCCCACGGCCGGGTCGTTCTCACCCGGGACGCGTCCGGTGCGGTAGTAGCTGACACCGTTCCGGTCGTCGTTTCCGTGGTCGTTCTTCCCGTGGCCGTGACCGTGCTGCGGGCTCTGGTCGGTGGCCGCGAAGTAGTGGTCGAGCCCGCGATCCGGGTTGACCGTCCCCGCCTCGTGCCACGTGACCCCGCCGTCGGTCGACTGGGAGAGCTGGATGTCGAACTCGCCGTTGCGGTAGTCCTGCCACACCGTGTAGACGTGGTTGTTCTGGGTGTTGTCCTTGGTGATCCGCGGGAAGTCGTTCGTGCGGATGTAGGCGCCCGGGATGCACTCCTCGGGGCCGCGCCCGAAGTCGCACTGCGGCTCGCCCACGACCACGTCGTCGCCCACCTTCGTCGGCGGCGCGCAGTTGAAGTGCGCGGTGCCCGCAGTGGAAGAACCGGTCGGGTGGCAGTGGACGCCGAGGATCTGCGCGTTCGGATTCCCCGCCGGGGTGTTGCCGTTGTTGAAGACGACCGAGAGGTCGCCGTTCGGCAGCGCGACCGAGTACGAGCCCTGGTCGAAGTCGCAGTCGTTCGGCGCCCCGCCGTTGAAGAAGTCGCCGAAGAAGCAGAGCTGCGGATTGTTGCCGCTGATCTCCTCCGGCGTCGACCAGGTCTGGCCGCCGTCGGTGGACATCGAGCCAAAGATCGGGGACTTGCAGAAGTTCTCGTCCCCGTTCGGCGGGTGCCCGCAGTTCGGGTTGAACTTGAAGACCGTCCACGTCACGTAGACGTTGCCCGCGTTCGGGCTCGAGCGGTAACGGTCCGCCGAGATCATGTTCTTGTCGTGGACGATCTCGACGGAGTTGTCCTCGACGGTCATGAACAGCTTCGACGGCGGGCTCGGGACGTTGTAGTAGAACGAGCCCTTCGCGGGTGCGGGCGACTGCGTCACGAAGAGGCCCTGCGCGAAGCTGGCAACGTCGAAGACGACGCAGCTGAAGTACGCGCGGCCGAACGCGTCGACCGCGTTTGCCGGGTCGCTGGCCACGTCATACGTGTGGAAGGTGCCCGGGTCGCCGTTGATCGTGTTGTTGTTCGGATTGTCGGCGGACGGGCCCATGAGCTCGGGCGCGTTCAACCGCTGCCGGAACGGCGGCAGCATGTCACCCCAGTGCGAGCCGTTGTTGGTGGACCAGTCGATGCCGCACTGGTTGAACCCGACCCGGCTGTCGTTCTGACCCGCGGTGAGGTTGCCGGGGTCAAGCGGGTTGTACGTGATGTCCTCCTCCGCCTGGCGCCGGTAGCTGCAGTCCTGGTTCACCCGGGTGTTGCCGTGGCTGTCCCGGTTGCTACAGCCCAGCGTTCCCGGGGTCCCGCCTCCGTGGGCCGGATTCTGGATCTCGGCATCGGAGTCCACCCGCTCGCCGTTCACATCGTCGGGATGCAGGGCTCCATAGACCGCAGCGAGCACCCCCGCGGAGAAGAACGGCAGCTTGCGCTGGACAGTCTGTGTCCGGCCGTGCCGCCGAATCCGGATTGGAATGCTCGGTGCCTGCAGCTTTCCCGCCGCCGCGCGGACGAGGGCGCTGCGGTGATGAACCGGCCGTGCGCGTTTCGACCCCGATGCGATCCCGCCGAAAAGCAGAGACCCCGTCAGAGCCGCCACGAGCACGGCGAGCACATATCGCGTCATGCCTCTCCCCTTTCCTCGATACCGGGTTCTTTATTGGCCGGAACCCGATGTGACTAAACGAAGTCAGGAGTGCGGCTTTGCCATCTTGCGGTAGTCCAGCGCCTCGTCGAGCGTCTGCTCGTCGACTCCGGCGTCCCGGGCCACGTCGCGAAGCGGCCGGCCGGAGCTCGCAGCCTCCTTCACGATCTCCGTCGCCTTGTCGTAGCCGATGTAGGGGTTGAGCGCGGTCGCGGCAGAGAGCGTCAGCTCCGCGTAGCGCTCACACGCCTCGCGGTTGGCCTCAATCCCGTCGACGCAGCGCTCGGCGAAGAGGCGCGAGGCGCTCGAGAGGAGCTTGATCGAGTCGACCAGGTTCCGCGCAAGCAGCGGGACGAAGACGTTCAGCTCGAAGTGGCCCTGGAGCCCGCCGACGGTGATCGCCGCGTCGTTGCCGATCACCTGCGCCGCTACCTGCGTCACGACCTCCGGGATGACCGGGTTGACCTTGCCGGGCATGATCGAGCTGCCTTTCTGCAGCTCGGGGAGTGTCAGCTCGCCGAGGCCGGCGCGCGGGCCCGAGCCGAGGTAGCGGATGTCGTTGGCGATCTTCGTGAGGGAGACGGCGACGGTCTTCAGCACGCCGCTCGTCTCGACCAGGGCGTCGCGTGCCGCCTGGGACTCGAACGGGTCGGCCGGCGGCGAGATCTCAAGGCCCGTCTCCTCTTGCAGAAGCGCGCGCACGCGCGAGGCGAACTCGGGATGCGTGTTGAGGCCGGTGCCCACCGCGGTGCCGCCCAGCGGGATCTGGCCGAGCCGCGGCAGCGCGTCTTGGACGCGGGCGATCCCCTGTCGGACCTGCGTCGCGTAGCCGCCGAACTCTTGGCCGAGCGTGACCGGGACCGCGTCCATCCAGTGGGTGCGACCCGACTTGACGACGTCCTCGAACTCCCGCGCCTTGGCCTCGAGGCTCGAAGCGAGCCCGTCGAGCGCGGGCAGCAGGTCGGAGGTGACCTCCCCGAGCGCGGCCAGGTGAACGGCGGAGGGGAAGACGTCGTTCGACGACTGGCCCATGTTGACGTCGTCGTTCGCGTGGACATCGTCGCCCGCGAGGCTCGCGATCACCTCGTTGGCGTTCATGTTCGAGGAGGTGCCCGAACCGGTCTGGAAGACGTCGATCGGGAACTGGTCGTCGAGCTCGCCGTTCGCGATCCGGTCGCCTGCGGCCGCGATCCGCTCGGCCTTGTCGGAGTCGAGGAGCCCGAGCTCGGCGTTGACGCGCGCGGCGGCGGCCTTGATCCGCCCGAGCCAGCGCGCAACCGGCGCGGGAATCGGCTCGCCGGAGACCGGGAAGTTCTCTACGGCCTTCGTCGTCTCCGCTCCCCAGAGCTCTTCCCGCGCGTCCGTGGCCACGCGATCGAGTCTAGTAGGCCGAGTAAATGCGGCGACGCTCCAGCGGACGCAAGCGCACTAGGCGGCGCAGCGTCTCGTCGAGCGACTCCGAAGGTGCCCAGCCGACGTACTTGCAGCGCGGGCACTCGTCCCCGCCGACCTGGCGGCGGGCGTTCCGCTCCAGCATCCGCTCCTCGCCACAGCCGAGGCATTCGACGCGCATGTCCTAATGAATCGGCAAAGACGTCAGTCAGTTGAGTACTTCGGCTGGACCTTCTCGCCGCGGATCTGGGCGATGGCGTTGTTCGCGGCGATCGCGGCCTCGCCCATGCCGATCGTGATCAGCGTGATCTTGCCCGGGTAGCCGGCAACGTCGCCCGCGGCGAAGACGCGCGCCTGGGTCGTCTCGCAGGTCGTCGGGTCGATCTTGAGCTGCCGCTTGCCCTCGAGCTCGAGACCCCACTCCGCGATCGCGCCCAGGTGCGAGTGGAAGCCGAGCAGCGTGATGAGGGCCGTGCAGGGCACCTGCTCGCTCTCGCCGGTCTTCGTGTTCTCGATCGTGACCGCCTCGATCGACCCGTCGCCGTGCACCTCACGCACCTCGCACGGCGTCATGATCCGCACCCGCCCCTCGCCCTCGAGCGCGCGCGCCTCGCTGACCGAGGACTCCAGCGCGCGGAAGTTGTCGCGGCGATGGACGAGCGCGATCGGATGTTGCGCGGTGTCCTGAAGGCCGAGCGTCCAGTCGAGCGCCGAGTCGCCGCCGCCGATGATCACGCAGGTCTTCCCCCGGAACACGGCCTTCTCGCGGACGAAGTAGTGAAGGCCCTTGCCCTCCCAGGCGTCGATGCCCTCGATCCCGAGCTTGCGCGGCTCGAAGGCGCCATGGCCGGCGGTGATGATCAGCGCCCGCGAGAGGTACGGGCCGCCCTTGTCGGTGCCGACCGCGAGGAGCTCCTCGCCGTTCTGGTTGATCCGCTCGAGGCTCTGCACCTCCTCGCCGAGGCGCACCTCGGCGCCGTACTGGAGCCCCTGCTCGGCGCAGAGCTCGACGAGCTTCGTCCCGAGGATCTTGGGATGCCCGGCGACGTCGTAGACGTGCTTCTCCGGGTACACGGCCGCAACCTGCCCGCCGAGCTGCTCGAGGCTCTCGATGATCCGCACCGAGGCGTCGCGGTGGCCCGCGTAGTACGCGGCGGAGAGGCCGACGGGGCCGGCTCCGAGAATCGTGATGTCGACGACGCCGTTCTCGCTCACGGCGCCTAGAAGACTAGTGCGCGCAGCCTGAGCCGCACCCGCCTACGTCGGCGGCTGGGTCGGCGCCCTCTTCCACCTGGAAAGAGTGGCCGCAGCCGCACGAGGCGGAGACGTTCGGGTTGTTGATGGCGAAGCCCGCCTGCAGCCCCTCGACCCAGTCGATCTCGGTGCCCGCGAGGTACGGCGCGCTGAACGGGTCGACCACGACCGGGATGCCGTGGCTCTGGAGCTCGTGGTCGCCTTCCTGCGAGCCGCGGTCGAAGCCGAGCGCGTACTGGAAGCCCGAGCAGCCGCCGCCCTGAACGGCGATCCGCAGGACCGCGGCCTCGCCCTCCGGCTCCTCGGCCATCAGGTCCTTGATCTTCGAGGCCGCGCTCGGAGTGAGCGCGACGAGCGAGAGCTCATGCTCGGTAGTCGCCATCCCACGCATCGTAGCAACGTGCTCCGGCCGTCAGAATCCCCCTCCCGAGCCACGACTTTGTAACAGCTGCCTCACGCTTGGTTGAGCCGTTTTCCTCCTCGCTCGTGCCGACCCCCGACCTGCTAGCGTCCGGCTCGCTCGACCCCAGGAGGACCGCGGTGCTGCACAGCTGGTTGGCGTTCCTGATCTACGGATTCTTCGCGCTCGCGATCCCAACCTCGATGATCGTGATGTCGTTCGTCTTCGCCACGCGCCCGCACCGCCGCACGCGGGGACGGACGCTGCCGTTCGAGTCGGGCGTCTCGACCGGCTCGCCGGACATCAAGCACTTCACGATCAGCTTCTACCTGACGGCGATGCTCTTCATCGTCTTCGACATCGAGATCGTCTTCCTGTATCCGCTGGCCGTCGTCTTCCACCAGCTCGCCTGGTTCGGCTTCGTCGAGTTCTTCTTCTTCATCGTCATCCTCGCGGTCGCCTACGTGTACATCTGGCGCAAGGGGGCGCTCGAGTGGCGGTAGAGAAGAAGAAGCGCCTCGCGCAGTACGGGCTGCAATCGGAGCGCGTGATGTGGCAGGGCAAGGGCCCGAGCGTCTTCGAGCAGGAGCTCGGCGATCTCGAGTCTCAGCTCGGACTGACGACTGTCGAGAAGGCCGTCGCCTGGGCGCAGGGCAGCTCGATCTGGCCGGACACCTTCGGGCTCGCCTGCTGCGCGATCGAGATGATGTCGATCGTCTCGTCCCGGTACGACATCGCGCGCTTCGGCGCCGAGGTCTTCCGCTCCTCGCCCCGCCAGGCCGACTTGCTGATCGTCTCCGGCCGCGTCGCGCACAAGATGGCCGCGCCGCTGCGGCAGATCTACAACCAGATGCTCGAGCCGAAATGGGTGATCGCCATGGGCGCCTGCGCGAGCTCGGGCGGGATGTTCAACAACTACGCGGTCCTGCAGGGCGTCGACAAGATCGTCGCGGTCGACATCCACGTCCCCGGCTGCCCGCCGCGGCCCGAGGCGCTCGTCGAGGGGATCGTGCGGCTGCAGGAGAAGATCAAGGCAGGCGTGCCGCCGGCCTACGAGATCCGGGGCGTGGCCAGCTGACCTACGAAGGCGTCCCCGGCCTCGTCGAGACCCACGAGGCGCACCGGGAGACGACCCTGGTCGTCGATCCCGCCCGGCTGATCGAGGCGTGCGAGCACCTGCGCGACAGCGAGGGCTTCAACTTCCTCGCGGACATCGCGGCGACCGACTACCTCGGCTGGGGCCGCTACGGCGTTGCCGGCTACATCGGAACGACCGGCGGCCGCGACCTCAACTTCCCGGGCTCGCAGGGCCTCGCGAAGACCCCCGAGACGAAGCCGAAGCGCTTCGCGATGAACTACCACCTGCTGGCGATCCCCTCGGCGCGCAGGGTCCGCGTGCAGGTCTGGCTCGACGACGGCGAGCACGTGCCGACGGTCGTTCCCGTCTGGCCGACCGCGGACTGGCACGAGCGCGAGGCCTGGGACCTGATGGGCATCCCGGTCGACGGCCACCCGAACCAGGTCCGGATCCTGATGGAGGAGGACTGGGAGGGCCACCCCCTGCGCAAGGACTATCCGATCGGCGGCGAGCCGGTGCGCTTTTCGGGGGAGGAATGAACATGAAAGCGATAGCTGCTGAGAAACCGAAGATCTACGAGGGCACGCGCATCCCCTCGCCGATCCCGACTGTGCTGCAGGTGCCGGAAGAGCTGCGGGGCTCCGAGAACGTCCTGCAGGTCAACTTCGGCCCGAACCACCCGTCGACCCACGGCGTCCTGCGGCTGATCATCGACCTCCATGGCGAGGACGTCGTCGGCCTCGCTGCGGTGATCGGCTACCTGCACACGGGCTTCGAGAAGAACATGGAGCAGAAGACCTGGTGGAAGGCGATCACGTACCCCGAGCGGATCGACTACCTCTCCTTCCAGAACAACGAGCTGGTCTTCGTGCTCGCCATCGAGAAGCTGCTCGGGCTGCCGGTGCCGGAGAAGGCGACGTGGATGCGGATGTGCCTGGCCGAGCTGAACCGGATCCACTCGCACCTCGTGTGGCTCGGGACCGCGGCGCTGGAGCTCGGCGCGATCTCGATGTTCTGGTACGCCTTCCGCGAGCGCGACCTGATCCTCGATCTCTTCGAGCTGGTCTGCGGGACGCGCATGCACACGCGCTACTTCCAGGCGGGCGGGCTCGCCGAGGACATTCCGCGCGGCTTCTACCCCGAGGCCCGGAAGTTCATCGACGTGATGCCGAAGGCCGTGGACGACTACGAGCGCCTTCTCGGCCAGAACGAGATCTGGCTCGAGCGGACGAAGGGGCTCGGGCTCTTGTCGGAGGACGATGCGATCGCTCTGGGACAGTCCGGACCGGTGCTGCGCGGCTCAGGCGTGGACTGGGACCTGCGGCGGGCGGAGCCGTACCTGGCGTACGACCAGGTCGACTTCCGCGTGCCCGTCTACGAGCACGGCGACGTCTGGGACCGGTACCAGGTGCACATGGACGAGATGCGGGAGTCGACGCGAATCGTCGCCCAGTGCCTCGACCGGCTCGAAGGCATGGAGGGCGAGCCGTGGATCGCGGACGACCGCAAGGTCGTGCTGCCTCCCCGCGAGGAGCTGCACACCTCGATGGAGTCGCTGATCCACCACTTCAAGATCGTCACCGAGGGGTACCGCGTGCCCGAGGGCGAGGTCTACGTCGCCGTGGAGTCGCCGCGCGGCGAGCTCGGCTGCTACGTCGTCTCGGACGGCGGGCCGAAGCCTTGGCGGGTGAAGTTCCGCGCGCCGTCGTTCGTCGCGTTGGAGGCGACCGCGACCTGCATGTCCAACGCCTTGGTCGCCGATCTCATCGCGATCGTCGGTTCTCTCGACACGGTCATGGGCG
>DATDFL010000047.1:0-2643 GCA_036522595.1 Gaiellaceae bacterium | reverse complement strand
CGGCCTCCGGGACGCCCGGCCAGAAGACCGAGGTACCCTGTTTTCGCGCGGAGGGGTGGCAGAGCGGTCGAATGCGGCGGTCTCGAAAACCGTTTCGGGCGGTTTCGTCCGACGAGGGTTCAAATCCCTCCCCCTCCGCTTCATGTTCGCTGGACAGCGAACGCGCGACGGCGCATGATCGTGGGCATGGCGAGCGGTCTCCCGACTGGTGTCGTGACTTTGCTGTTCACGGATGTGGAGGGTTCGACGCGGCTGTTGCACGAGCTGGGCGATGACTACGGGGAGGCGCTGCACGAGCATCGGCGGCGACTCCGCGCGGCATTCGCCGAGCACGAGGGCGTCGAGGTCGACACGCAGGGTGATGCGTTCTTCGTCGTCTTCGCCCGCGCGTCGAACGCGGTCGCCGCTGCTGCCGACTGCCAGCGTGCTCTTGTCGGTGGCCCGATTCGTGTGCGGATGGGCCTGCACACGGGCGAGCCGCGGCTGACGGAAGAGGGTTACGTCGGTCTCGACGTGCACAAGGGTGCCCGTATCGCCGCCGTCGGCCACGGCGGGCAGGTGCTCATGTCGGAGCCGACCAAAGCGCTCGTCGACGCGGACGTCCGCGACCTCGGCGCGCACCGCCTCAAGGACCTCAGCGCGCCGGAGCGCATCTTCCAACTCGAGATCGACGGCCTCCCCTCCGAGTTCCCACTGCTGAAGACGATCGAGGCGGGCATGAAGAACCTCCCGCTGCCGCGAACGTCGTTCGTCGGCCGGGCCTCGGAGCTCGAAGCGATCGACCGGCTGCTCGACGACCCCGGCTGCCCCCTGCTCACGCTCGTCGGACCGGGCGGGGTGGGCAAGACCAGGCTTGCGCTCGAGGCCGCCGCTCGCCGGGTCGACCGCTATTCGCACGGGGTCCACTTCGTGCCGCTCGTCTCCGTCGCGTCGCCGGACTTCCTCGCGCCTGCCCTCGCCGAATCGATTCAGTTCGCCGTCGACGGCGCGCACAGCGGCTTTTCGGCGCAGGATCAGCTGCTGGACTACCTCAGCGAGCGCTCGACGCTGCTCGTCCTCGACAATTTCGAGCATCTCATCGAGGGCTCGGGGTTTCTCAATGAGGTGATCGAGCGTGCCGCGAACGTCGAGCTCCTGATCACTTCTCGGGAGCGGCTCAACCTCCAGAGCGAGTGGGCATTCGACGTCGAGGGCCTCGGTCTCGCGGAGGACGAGAAGGGGAACGCTTCGGCGGTGCGCCTGTTCGTCGAACGAGCCACGCAGGTCGAACCGAACTTCGCCCTCGACGACGCCGGGTACTCGCAGGCGGCCCGCATCTGCAGGCTCGTCGACGGCATGCCACTCGGCATCGAGCTCGCGGCCTCATGGGTGTCCGTGCTCTCGGGCGCCGAGATCGCTGATGAGATCGAAGCCAACATCGACTTCCTCGCCACGTCGATGCGTGACGTACCGGAACGGCACCGCAGCCTGCGGGCGGCCATCGACCAGTCGTGGCGCCTGCTCACCGACGAACAGCGCGGCGCGTTCTCGCGTTTGTCTGTGTTCCACGGCAGCTTCGATCGCAGCGCCGCCCTAGCGGTCACCGGCGCCGACCTGCGCCTCCTCTCCGAGCTCGTTGCCAAGTCGCTCCTGCGCCGTCCGGACTTCGGCCGCTTCGAGCTGCACGAATTGCTGCGGCAATACGCGGCGGAACAACTTCGGGTGTCACCCGCCGAGGAAGCCGAAGCCCGCGAGCGGCACGCGCGTCACTACGCTGCGGTGCTCCTGGAACGGCGGGCGGCGCTCCTGGGCCCAGAGCTCGCGGTCGCTCGCGACGAGCTGCGCGGCGAGCTGGACAACCTCCGCGCCGCAGTCGAGTGGACCCTGGCCGAGGATGACGAGCATGTGGCGCTGCGCGTCCTCGAAGCCTTCTACACCTTTCTCTGGATGCACAGCTGGTTCGAAGGTGGCGAGACGCTCGAGCGGCTCGTGCGTTCGGCCGGCTTCGATGCGGACGACCCCGGACGCGCGAGCGCCGTCGCGCTGGCGGCCGCGATGTACCGGCTCGCCATCGCCGCCCGGCTCGGGTACGACGCGGAAGCGGAGAAGCTCGGCTCCCGCTGCCTGCCCGTGCTGCGGGCGCGGAACCTGGAGCGAGAGCTCGCATGCTGCCTGTGCGCCATGGGCATCATGGCGGGATATAGGGACGACCTCCGGGAGGCGGTGGGTCTCCTGGAAGAGGGGACGAAGATCGCGAAGGCGATCGACGACGGGCTCACAGAGAGCGGTGGGCTGATGGATCTCGGGTTCGGCCGACTCCTCCTCGACGATCTCGAGGCTGCAAGCGAGGCGTTCGAAGCTTCATACGCCCTTTCGGCGAAGCTGGGCAACCCGCTAGTGCTTGCGTACGCGACGAGCAAGCTCGGCCTCCTCGCGGATGCCGAGGAGCGCTTCGGCGACGCACTTCGCCTGCACATGGAGGCGAACGAGCTGTTCGAGTCCGTCGGTGACCCCGGCGGAACGGGCTACGCGCTCAGCCGCGCGAGCCTGAGTGCGTTCGGGCTGGGGGATTACTCCGAGGCCCTGCGGCTCGGGCGCGCCGGTCACGACGCTTTCTCCGAGAGCAATCACCGCTGGGGATTGATCGCGGCGCTCTGCCGCATC
>DATDFL010000046.1:0-7632 GCA_036522595.1 Gaiellaceae bacterium | reverse complement strand
GAGGTAGGTTCCGAGTGTGAGCGCGACCGTCGAGAGCCGCCGCGGCCTGGTCGAGGAGCTGATCGGGCGCTACCCCGAGATTCCGCCCGAGGCCGTGCTCAAGGAGGATCTGCTCCGCACCGGGATCGCGTTCGACGAGGGCGCGCTGACGGCGAACCTCGACGGCGAGGTCAAGCCCAAGTCGTACTTCATCTTCTCGTTCGACCAGAAGCCGCTCACAGAGCTCGGCGCGGCTGCGCTCCAGCGGCCGCCGGAGGAGATCGCGCTCAGCGGGGGGCCGTGGGAGCTGCGGCGGACGATCGTCTCGGTGCGGGTCAATCCGGCCTCGCCCTACCGCGTCGATTCCGAGCTCAAGCTCTCGCTCGACGGCCTCGAGCTGGCCGACGTGACGCTGCCGCCGATGCCCGAGTACTACCGCCACACACTCTCGAACGGCAAGACGGTGATGGAGACGGCGCCGACGATCGAGTGGGGCTACCTGATCTACCTCACCGTGCTGCGGCTCTGCCAGTACTTCGGCGCGCACGAGGAGTGCGGCTTCTGCGACATCAACCACAACTGGCGCCAGCACAAGAAGGCGGGCCGGCCGTACACCGGCGTCAAGGGGGTCGAGGACGTGCTCGAGGCGCTGGAGCTGATCGACCGCCACGACGGCGGCCACACGCACGCCTACACGCTCACCGGCGGCTCGGTCACATCGGCGGTGGACGGCCTCGCGGAGGCGGACTTCTACGGCCGCTACGCGCAGGCGATCGAGGAGCGCTTTCCCGGCCGCTGGATCGGCAAGGTCGTCGCGCAGGCGCTGCCGAAAGAGGACGCGCAGCGGTTCAAGGACTACGGGATCTCGATCTACCACCCCAACTACGAGGTCTGGGACAAGCGGCTCTTCTCGCTGATCTCGCCGGGGAAGCAGCGCTACGTCGGCCGCGAGGAGTGGCACCGCCGAATCCTCGACGCGGCCGATGTGTTCGGCCCCAGCCGCGTGATCCCGAACTTCGTCGCCGGAGTGGAGATGGCGCGGCCGTTCGGATTCGAGTCGATCTCGGAGGCGATCGCGTCGACCGTCGAAGGGCTCGACTACTTCATGTCGCACGGCGTCACGCCGCGGTTCACGACTTGGTGCCCCGAGCCGACGACGCCGCTGGGTCGCGACAACCCCGGCGGCGCGCCGCTCGAGTACCACGTGCGGCTCCTCGGGGCCTACCGCGACGCACTCGCGCGGCACGGGCTCGAGCCGCCGCCGGGCTACGGCGAGCCGGGGGTCGGCCGCGCGGTCTTTTCGGTCAGCTCCTTCATGGACGTGCTGTGAGCCGGATCTCGGTCGACGAGGCCCGGGAGCTCTGGCTCGGGGCTTCTGATGAGGAGCTGAAGCGGCTGGCAGGCGACGTGCGCGCCCGCTACCACGACCCGAAGCGCGCGACCTACATGGTCATGCGGATCATCAACTACACGAACGTCTGCGTCGCCCAGTGCGACTACTGCGCGTTCTACGTCCTGCCGAACCAGGAAGGCGGCTACGTGCTCTCGCGCGAGGACGTGTTCGCGAAGATCGACGAGCTGGTCGAGTTCGGCGGCGACCTCGTCGCGTTCAACGGGGGCTTCAACCCGCGACTGCCGCTGGGCTACTACTGCGACCTCTTCGCGTCGGTGCGCGAGCGCTACGGCGAGCGGGTCGAGTTCTACGCCCTGACCGTCGCGGAGTTCGTGTTCCTCGCCGACCGGGCGCGCCTGTCGTACGCGGAAGCTGCGGCACGGCTGCGCGAGGCGGGCGTCCACTGGATCACCGGCGGCGGCTCGGAGATCCTCACCGAGGACTTCCGCGCGCGGCACGCGAAGTGGAAGTACCTGGTCTCGGACTACCTCGAAGCGCAGCGCGCGATCGTCGAGGCGGGCCTCAACACGACGGCGACGATGGTGATCGGCTTCGACGAGACCCTCGACGAGCGGCTCGAGCACCTGCAGCGCACGCGCGACTTCCAGGAGGAGGGGGGCGGGCTCTTCTCGTTCCTCTGCTGGACGTACAAGCCGTACGGCACCGCGTTCGGCGGCCGCGAGATCTCACCGAGGGAGTACTGGCGCTGGATCGCGCTGAGCCGGATCTTCCTCGACAACGTGAAGCACATTCGCACGTCGGTGCTGACACAGAACGAGGACGCCTTCCGCGCGCTGGACTACGGCGCCGACGACTTCGACCTGCCGATCGAGGACGAGGTCACTCAGAAGGCCGGCGCGACTATCGACCTCGACCTCGAAGGCCTGCTCGCCATCCCGCGGCGGTTCGGCTACGAAGTCGAGTACCGCCGAGCCGAGCGCCCGGCCGCCCTGGCCGGCTAGCTCCGCTTCCCCCAGTCGACGTTCTCGAACGGCCACTCGCGCTCGACCCAGTCGCGGAGGACTGCCTCGACGAGCGGGTCGAGGCCTTCCTCCCAGGCCTGGCTGCGCACCCACATCCACACGCGCGCGTCATGGGTCTCCGAGGGATCGATGTACGCGCAGCCGAGCACCCTTGACTCGTCGGGCGCGACGATCGTGTACGCGAACGAGCGCCGCAGCTGAAACTCCCTCTGGTGCCAGCCGAGGTCGATGAGATTCTCGGCGACGGACTCCACAAACGGCGGCCGTGGCGAGCCCTCGTGGTCGACGCGGTTGCAGATCGCGTCGAAGTCCTTGACCACGTCGTCCACGGTCAGCATCCGCAGCCGGAAGCGCTCGTGTTCGAGCACGGCCGGCACCACGAAGTCGTCGGGAACGAGCTCGTACACCCGAACTAGTATCCCCGCCGTGCGCGAGGTGCAGGCAGGTATCTGGCACTGGCAGGCGCCCCATCCGGAGTGGAACGCCCGCGGCGCGGCCTGGGGCAGGGTCGTTTCGTCGTACGCGATCGAGCTCGACGACGGGCTCATCCTGTTCGACCCGCTGGCCGTGCCGGGCGAGCTCGAAGAGCGGGCGACGGCGATCGTCTTGACCTGCCCGTGGCACCGCCGCGATGCGCCGAGCCTCGCCGAGCGTCTGGGCCTGCCGATCTACGTTCCGCCACCGGACCCGCCCGACCCGGACCCGGTCAAGGGGGAGGTATTCCAGGCCGGCGACCGGCTCCGGGTCGGCGTCGAGGCGTTCCCGGGACGGGAGCTCAACGACCCGGTGCTCTGGATCGAAAGCCGGCAGGCGCTGGTCGCGGGCGACTCGCTCATCGAGCGCGACAAGGGCCTCGAGTTCCCGCGTGACTGGGCGCCAGAAGACGCGTCGCCCGATCAGCTCCTCGAGTCGATGCAACCGCTGCTCGAGCTTCCGGTCGAGCTCGTGCTCCCCACGCACGGCGAACCGACCGACCGCGCCGCGCTCCAGCGCGCGCTGGGCTAGCGCCTCGTCGCGATCCGCAGCCGGTTGCCGTCGGGATCCTCGAGTGCGCACTCGCGCCCGGCGAGCCCCTCTTCGTCGACCGCGACGCCGAACTCCTTCGAGACCGCATCCACATCGTTGAGGTAGAGGTGGATCAACGTGTCGGGGCGCGCGTCGCCCTTGTGCTCCGACAGGTACAGCCGCACTCGCCCGCGCGCGACCGAGACGAACCAGGGGAAACCCGGCTCGAACTGGTGCTCCCACTCCTTCTCGAACCCGAGGCGCCCGTACCACGCGACGGCACGACCCGCGTCCTCGACATAGAGAACCGGCACGACCTCCTCGTCCACGGCGGCGAGGCTAGACGATCGCGGGTGTGTAGCGTCTGCGGCGTGACCCGGTTCGTCGTCGATTGCGACACGCTGCTCCGAATCGCGGCCGGCGAGATCGAGGTCGCGGCCGGCCACCAGCTCGTCGCGCCGACGCTCGTTCGCTCGCAGGCTCTCGCGGCGCTCTACGAGGCGGCTAGCCGCGGTGAGATCACGGCGGCCGAGGGGCTGGAGCGGGTGGCGCGGATCAACTCGCTGAAGGTCCGCTTCCTCGGCGACAAGGTGCTCCAGCGGACCGCGTGGAGGGTTGCGGATCAGCTGGGCTGGGAGTCAACCTCCGATGCCGAATTCGTGGCGCTGACGCAGCTCCAGGCTGATGCCTTCGTCACCTCGGACGAGGATCTCGCGCGGGAGGTCGCCGACCTTGTCGAGACCGCCACGGTCGACGCGCTGAGCTAAAAACGCTTGGGCACAGGGCGCCGAGCGAGGCGCGTCAGCCAGGTTCCCGCCGCGGCGAGTCCGGCGATCGCCGCTGCGATCAGGTTCGTCTGGACGCAGGTTCGACATGCGTTGCAGCAGACGGCGGCGGTGGGCGCGTGCTCGCCGTACCTCGCCGCAGCCTGTGCTGCTCGGCCCGCCCAGATCGTCTTCATGACCGGAGCGTAGCGGTGACCCGGTTCCGGTACCGTCGAGCGGATGGCGATCGAACGCATGGACCACGTGCATATCGCGGTATGAGGCTTCTTCTCACGTCGGCCGGCATCAAGAACCCGAGCATCCACGGCGCGCTGGTCGACCTCCTCGGAAAGCCGATTTCCGAGTCAACGGCCCTCTGCATTCCCACCGCGACGTACGGCCACCCAATGGCCGGTCCCGAGGCGGCCTGGCGGTTCATCAGCGGGCAAGAGCCCCGCTGCCCCATGTGTGAGCTCGGCTGGAAGTCGCTTGGAGTGCTGGAGCTGACCGCGCTGCCGAGCCTCGGTGAAGAGCAGTGGGTCCCCCTGGTCAAGGAGACCGACGTCCTGCTGGTCAACGGCGGCGATCCCCTGTACCTCTGCTACTGGATGCGGCAGTCCGGGCTCGCAGACCTCTTGCCGTCGCTGCACGAGACGGTCTGGGTGGGACTGAGCGCCGGGAGCATCGTGATGACTCCGAAGATCGGGGAGGACTTCGTCCGCTGGAATCCGCCCAGCGGCGGCGACGAAGCGTTGGGAATCGTCGAGTTCTCGATCTTTCCGCACGTGGACCACGAGGAAATGCCGGACAACTCCATGGCCAACGCAGAACGGTGGGCGGCCGGGATTCCGGGCCCGGCATACGCGATCGACGATCAAACCGCCATCAAAGTGATCGACGGCAGCGTCGAAGTCGTCACCGAGGGGCACTGGAAGCTGTTCAAGGAGGCATGACCATCGCCAGGATCAGCTACGACGAGCAGACTGCCGCAGCGTTCAAGACGGTTCGCGAGATCCCACGCGAGGGGCTCTCGGAGTGGCGTGAGGCGGTACGGCGCCACTTGCGCCCGTCGCGCGGGATGACGCTGGTGGACATCGGCGCGGGGACGGGTCAGTTCGCCGCCGCCTTCAGCGACTGGTTCGACATCAGCGTCTTCGCGGTCGAGCCGTCGGCCGCTATGCGCGCTCAGATTCCACGGACTCCGGCCATCGAGCCGCTCGAGGGAGATGCGTACGCGCTGCCGCTGCCAGATGAATCGGCAGACGCCGCGTGGCTGTCCCTCGTCATCCACCACATCCCCGACCTGGAAGTGGCCGCGCACGAGATCCGTCGCGTTCTCCGCCCCGGTGCTTCCGTGCTCATGCGACAGGGCTTCCCGGGCCGGCTCGACGGAGTCGAGTTCGTCCGCTGGTTCCCGGAAACCGCTCGCACGGTCGATGCCTACCCTTCAGTCACCGACGTGTGCGAGGCGTTCGCGGCCGCTGGATTTCGTCAAGACGCCCTCGAGCAGGTTCGCGAGACGTACTCGTCCAGCCTCGCGGACCTTCTCGGCCAGATGGATACCTTTCGCCGGGCCGACACCACGATCCGCAAGCTCACCGAGGACGAGTTCCTCCGCGGCAAAGAACGACTTCGTCAGGCCGCGGACGCAGCGCGCCCGGAACCCAGAAGCAACTGGCTCGACCTCCTAGTTCTGCGCTGAGCTTTCGTCGTGCTGGGCTGCGCCCTCGACGGGCGGTATCCAGCTCTCGCGCCGTTTCACCCAGATCTCGTCCACGGGCTTCAGCTCGAAGGGCGCCTCGTCCAGGCTTCCGATCCGGATCTCGACGTGCGTGTCGTCGGGGTCGGCTGTGTCGAGGAGCCGAGACCCGCAGCGCGGGCAGAAGCCGCGGCCGTCGTAGCTCGAGAGCTCGCCGCTCAGCTCGAACGCCTCGACGGGCCAGTGCGCATAGACGCTGAACGCGCTGCCCGACTCCTTTCTGCAATTGGCGCAGTGGCAGCGCCGGACGTGCGCAGGCTCACCGCGAACGCTGTAGCGGACTGCCCCGCAGAGACAGCCGCCGGTGCGTACTCGCGCCTCCACGCGCGCTGATGCTACGCAACAGTTGACTCTCCCCTTACGGGAGCCTGCATCCTAGGGCTCATGTTGAGTATCGGACGCTTCGCGGATGCGTCGGGATTGACGGTCAAGGCGCTCCGCCATTACGACGAGATCGGGCTGCTCGTGCCAGCTCGGGTCGACCCCGACAACGGGTACCGCTACTACGACGCGGCGCAGGTCGAGGACGCCGTGACGATTCGCCGCCTGCGCGCACTCGAGCTGCCGCTCGACGAGATCGGAGCCCTCCTCGAGGCAGACGGGGACACGCTGCGCGACCGCCTCGCCGCGCACGGCTTCCGCGTCGCGGAGGAGGTGCGCGACAAGCACAGCCTGCTGATCGAGCTGAGCGCGCTCGTGGAGAGCGGAGGCGAGCAGATCACCGTGGACGTGTGCGACGTCCCCGAGCTGCGGCTCGCCGCGACGATCCGCCACCTGCGACTGGTCGATCCCGAAGGAGTCAGAGACATGCTGCGCCTCGCGTGGAACCGGCTCGAGGAGCGTGGAATCACGCCTGCCGGACCGCCGACGGCGCTGTTTCGTTCGGGTGACGGCAACGGGACGCACCTCGTCGAGGCGGGCTTCCCGGTTCCCGCGGACGTGGAGGGAGACGAGCTGCTGCGCGTGACGGTGTATCCGGCTGCCCCGGCGGCGACAACCGACCACGTCGGTTCGTACGACAGCCTGCACCTGACGGCGCAGCGCTTCATCGCGACGGTGCTGGGCCAGGGGCTCCGCTTCGCCCAGCCGATCCGGATCGAGTACGTGGAAGCCGACGTGCGCGCTCGGCTCGTCTGGCCGCTGGCGAGCTAACCCCAGGGCAAGCGGGCCCAGCACGGCGGGCGCTCTCGCCGGAATCGCTCGGCCGTCGCGTAGGCCTGCCCCGGGTCGGAGGTCTCGTTCTCGACGCTCGCGCCGTAGCGCGCGGCGAGCTCCGACACGGGGTAGCGCACTCCAGGGCCCAGGCGTGCGCCGGCCATCAGGATCGCGCACGGCCCGTCGCCGGCCCCGACGAAGGCGTGCTCCGCCCACGGGGGCGAATGGAAGAAGTCCCAGGGCCGGAGGCGTCGCTCCTCGCCC
This sequence comes from Gaiellaceae bacterium, assembly GCA_036522595.1. Taxonomy (GTDB): domain Bacteria; phylum Actinomycetota; class Thermoleophilia; order Gaiellales; family Gaiellaceae; genus AC-32. Next base: position 330 of record DATDFL010000046.1, on the reverse strand, counting down.
TCGACGAGCAGCCTGCACTCGCCCGCCAGAACGAGGAACGCCTCCTGATTCGACTCGGCGTGATAGACGCTGCTCTGGCCGGGCTCGAGAACCGTCACGTTGATCCCGAGCTGCGCGAACTCGACCGGCGGCTCGCCGTACTCGCTCTCGAACCAGCACGCCGCACCCCGGCTCTCCGCGAACCACCATTCGGCATCGCGCACGTTGACGACGAACCAGCCCTCCGTGACGGGGGCAAGCCCCGAGCCGGAGTCCTCGAGCCGCGCTTCGGGCACGAAGCCGATTCTCGCAGCCCAGGCAATGGCCGCCGATGAGTTTGCGGCGGTCTGC
>DATDFL010000045.1:0-6132 GCA_036522595.1 Gaiellaceae bacterium | reverse complement strand
ATCAGCATCGCGCGGATCACGTCGAGGCCTTCCTGGGCTGCGGTCTTCACGGCGAGCGGCATCGGGCCCGATCCTACTCGACGAGCGACGCGTGCTTTGCCAGTGCAGCCCGCGCTCCGGCGGTCGGCTCCCAGGCTGCGCGGGCGGCTTCGCCGTAGCCGAGCGTCGAGGCCGTCGCGGCCCACTCGTCGCCGTCGCCGTCGAGCTCGTCCGCTCGGAGCTGGGCGCAGCGGGAGATCAGCGCGGCCAGGTCGGCCACGGCCTCGACGGTTCCTGTTTCGGCGACCCGGACCAGGCCGTGCGCGTAGAGGTAGTCGCCGAGCAGCAGCGCGGTGTCGCCGTCTGCGGGATCGAAGAGTCGCGGCGTCCCGTAGTGCAGCAGGTAGCCCTCGTAGATCGTCTCGAGGCCGAGCGCGTACCGCTCCTCGCCCAGCGGCGAGAAGACGGGCTCCTGCTGACGCTCGGCTTCCGGGCGCAGCGCGTCGCCCCAGAGCGCGCTCTCGCCTGCCGCCTCCGTTGCGATGGTCTCCCAGAGACTCGTCGCTACAGCCAGCCCGCGAGCTCCTTCGTCCAGTACGAGACGACGAGGTCGGCGCCCGCGCGGACGATCGCCGTCAGCGATTCCAGCGCCGCCGCACGCTCGTCGATCCAACCGCGCGCCGCGGAGGCCTTGAGCATCGCGTACTCGCCCGAGACGTTGTAGGCGCCCACCGGGAGGTCGAAGCGCTCTCGCACCGCGCGGATCACGTCGAGGTTCGGCAGCGCCGGCTTGACGAGCAGGGCGTCCGCGCCCTCTTGCACATCGAGCGCGCACTCGCGCAGCGCCTCGCGCACGTTGGCGGGATCCATCTGATAGCCGCGCCGGTCGCCGAACGCGGGCGTGGAGTCGACCGCGTCCCGGAAGGGCCCGTAGAACGCGGAGGCGTACTTGGCCGCGTACGAGACGATCGGGATCTGCGCATAGCCGGCGTCGTCGAGCCCGGCGCGGATCGCGGCGACGCGCCCGTCCATCATGTCGCTCGGGCACACGACGTCCGCGCCCGCTTCCGCGTGACTCACCGCGGTGCGGGCGAGCAGCTCCAGCGCCCGGTCGTTGTCGACGTCGTCGCCGTCGAGCGGCCCGCAGTGGCCGTGCGAGGTGTACTCGCAGAGGCAGACGTCGGTCGTCAGGACAAGCTCGCCGGAGCTCTGGCGGAGCGTGCGCAGCGCCCGCTGGATCACGCCGTCGTCCTCCCAGGCGCCGGACCCGTCGTCGTCCTTCTCGTCCGGGATCCCGAAGAGCATCACCGCGCGCACGCCGAGCCGCTCCAGGTCGGCGGCTTCCGCAGGAAGGTCCTCGACCGCGAGGCGCCCGAACGGCGGCAGGTCGGCGTTCGGCTCGGTCCGCGGGCCGACGAAGAGCGGGTAGACGAAGTCGTCGAGGTCGAGGCGCGTCTCGCGGACGAGCGAGCGCAGCCGGTCGCTGCGGCGCAGGCGGCGGAGCCGGGTTGCGGGGAAGCTCACGTCAACAATCTACGCGCTCCCAGGCGGGCGAGCGTCCCGAAGATCCCGCCCAGCACGAGGAGCCAGATCGCCTGCCGAAGCACCGTCCCCCACGGGCTCAGGTCGAAGAGCGCCGAGCGGAAGAGCTCGAACGAGTGCGTGAACGGCAGCGCGCTCGAGGCCCAGCCCGCGGGCGGGACGATCTCCGACGGGATCAGCCCGAGGAAGACGATCGGCAGCACGACCAGGAGCGCGACGAGCGACGCCGATCGCGCCTCTCGCGCCAGCGCGCCGAGCAGCGCGCCGAGAGCACCGAGCGAGCCGCCCGCGAGCACGAGGCCGACCACGAGCAGCGGGAGCCGGTGCCACGGCTCGCCCCCGGTGATGCCGCCGAGCTGGATGACCACGCCGAACGCGACCGCGATCGCCATGCCGATCACCAGGGCGAGCGCCGCCGCCAGCGCGACCTTGGCCCAGACGAGGTGGCCGAGCCCGACGAGCCCGCGCGCGAGGCGGCCGATCACGTTCTCGTCCCGTTCCGCCGCAAGCGACCCGGCGGCCAGCATCAGCGTCAGGAAGGTGATCGTCAGTGCCAGCGCGTAGGCCTGCACGTTCGCGGAGAGCAGCCAGGTGCGGCCGCGGTCGTGTGAGCGATCGATCTCGATCGGATGCGCCGTCGCCTGCAGCGCGCCGCCCGTGTTTGCGAGCGCGAGGCGCGCGTCGTGGATGAAGTCCTCGAGATTGCGGACCTTGGCGCTCTGCGGCATTCCCGCGAGCACCTTCTGCGCGCGCTCGAGCCCGAGGATGCTGATGGGCCGTCCGAGGAACGACCCCTTGCCGCCGCGCAGGATCAGCTGCACGTAGCCGAGGTTCGTCCCGATGTACGCGCGCTGCAGCTGCCGGTTCAGCGAGTAGACGAGCGCCTGCACCTGCTGGTCGACCCGCGAAGAGATCGTCCCGTGCGAGAGCTCCACCTCGAGCTTCGGGCTGCGCACCATCTCCTTCAGCGTCGTGATGAAACCCGGCGGCACGGTGACCACGGCAACGACCTTCCCGGTCTTCAGCTGCTGCGCCGCATCCGCCGGCGAGAGGCGGACGAGCTGGACGTTCTTGCCGACCTGCTGGATCGTCCGGTCGACGTGAAAACGGTTTCCGCCGATCGTGACGGTAGGCGGCAGGTTGTCCTCGTCGACGAGCGCGACGCGCGGCTTCGCGTTGGCGTAGCTCGCGACGAGGCCGACCAGCACCGCGATCGTCAGCGGGTAGGCGAGCAGGATCGCGAGGAGCAGCGGAGAGCGCCTCAGCACGAGGACGTCCTTCCGCAGCAAGAGCCAGATCCGCGTCACGCGCCGTCCGTCTGAAATGGCCGGCCGATGCGTTGTCCGTGAGAGCTCACGCAAACAAAGTGTCAGCCTGCGTGCGGTCGTACTCGTGAGCGGAGCCGTCGAAGACAAGGCGTCCGTCCCGCAGAGCCGCAACGCGGTCGGCGCGGCGCTCGATCTCGTCGAGGTTCTGCGTCGCGAAGACGAAGGCCCCGCCGCTCTCGCGCAGCGCGGAGGTCCGCTCCCAGAGACGGCGCCGCTGCTCCGGATCGAGCGCGGCAGTCGGCTCGTCGAGCAGGAGCACCTCCGGCCGGCCGAGGAACGCGATCGCGAGGTTCAGCCGCTGGCGGTTGCCGACCGAGAGGTTCGCGCTCGGAGACGGCTTGCCCGGCAGGTCGAACTCCTGCAGCAGCCGCGCGGCCGCCTCTTCCGGGTCGTGCTCGCCCTCGAGGCGCGCGAACAGCTCCAGGTTCTCGCGCGCGGAGAGCCGCCCGTACTGCGCCGGCCGCTGGGGGGCCCAGCCGACGCGGACGCCCTTGCGCCGCTCGATACCTCCCATGCTCGGCTCGAGCGCGCCCGCCAGGAGCGCGAGGAGCGTCGACTTCCCCGCGCCGTTCGGCCCGACCAGCGCGAGCGCGTCGCCGGCCGAGATCTCGAGGTCGACGGGCTCGAGCGCGGTCGTCTGACCGAACCTGCGGCCCGCCCCGCGGGCTGAGAGCAGCAGTTGCTCGGAGCTCACCGGCTGGCTGCTGCGGGTGGGTCGGCGGGCGGCACCTGAGCCATCGTGCGCGTTTCTTCCACCTCCACCTCAACCGGAACCTTCCCGCCTTCCTGCCAGGTCTCGAACGTCACCCGTTCACCGAAGAACTCCCAGATCGCGCGGCCGGCCGCCAGCAGCGGCAGCGCGATGAGCGCCCCCGGAAGCCCGTAGATCTCCCCGCCGGCCAGCAGCCCGAAGATCACCAGCAGCGGATGTAGACGCAGCGCGCTGCCCATCACGTTCGGGACGACGATGTGCCCCTCGACCTGGTGGATCCCGAGGAAGAGCAGGCCGACCCACAGCGCCGCAATCGGGTGCACGACCAGCTCGTAGATGAACGGCGGGATCGCGCCGAGCCACGGACCGACGTACGGCAGCAGCTCGGTGATCGCCACCCACGAGCCGAAGAGCACGGCGTAGCGGTCGGCCCCCGGCGCCCAGCCGATGGTCCCGAGCAGCCAGAGCCCGAGCCCCGCGCTCGTCCCGATGATCAGGGAGAGCAGCGCCTGACCGCGGACGTAGCTCGCCAGCGAGCGCTCGATCCGCGTCAGCAAGGCGGTCGAGCCGGGGCTCGGCGGGAAGCGCCGGTCCACGACCCTTCGTAACCGCGGCATGTCGAGCAGCATGTAGATCGAGACCACGATCACGAGGACGAGGCCGAAGAGAAACTTGATCGTCCCGATCGCCGCGCCTTCGACGAAGTCGACGATCTTGCCCGTGTACTTCGAAACGTCGTGCTTGCGGATCCGGTTGACGAGGTCGTGCCCCTGCTTCCGGACTTTCACCCCGCTCAGGTGGTGGGTGTTGAGCCAGTGCTGGAGCCGGTCCACGTCGCGGTACGCATCGGTGTCGTAGGCGTGTCCGCGTCCGTGGGCGTCCGTAAAGTAGTTGTCCACGCGGCTCGCGCTCGACTTCGTCTCGTTGATGACCACGGTGCCGAGCGCGGCGCCCGCGCCGATGACGATGGCCGCGAACGTCACGTATACGATCGCGACGCCGAACCCGCGGGGAATCCAGACACGGGTCAGTCCCCGCACCAGCGGATTGAGCAGGAACGCGATCAGCGCAGCGACGAGGAAGAGGAAGACGACGTGACGCGCGGCGCCGGCCACCGTCCACAGGAACAGCAGCACGAGCGGGAGACCGACGAGCTGAATCCAGCGCGGGATCTGGAGTCTCGCGGCCCCGGCAGGAGGCCCGGCCATGCGAGCCATCGTAGCGCGGCCGGAAGCCGACTCTCTCCTTGGGAGTGGGACTTCGAGACCGACGGCGCCCTCGCGTTGCAGCCCCAGCCGAGCTTCGTTACGGTGCGGCGGATGCCACCGACCTCCGGGCACGCATTAGCCGTGCGGCGAAGGCGGGCAGAAGTGGCCGCCGCGCGCCGGAAAAGGCGGCTGGTGGGCCTGCTCCTACTCGCCGCAGTCGCGCTGATCACGCTCCTGTTGACCGCTTTCGGGTCTGGCAACGAGGCGCGAACCGTGGCGACGACCGCGCCTGCGCCGGCGACGCGGCTGCTGCCCTCCGGCCCGCCGCAGCCGCAGGTCGTGGCGATGTGGGAGTCGCTCCGCCTCGAGCTGCCGATCGCCCAGGGCCGCGTGACCGCGATCGGCTACCACGCGTCCGGTGACGGCGCTCTGGCGCTCGACCCGGTCGGCCACCAGGTGAACCAGGGGCTCGTCAGCCGGATGGCGCGGCATCTGTTCGGCGGCGGCGCGACGGGGTTGCGCTACTACGTGCTCGACGGCGGGACCGGCCCGGCGACGGCCGCGCTGGACGTGGGCGCCGCGCCCGGGACCGACGTCTACTCGCCGGTCGACGGCACGATCGTGGGCATCACGCCGTACGTCCTCGACGGGAAGCGCTACGGCGCGCGGATCGACATCCAGCCGAGCGGCAACCCGTCGATCGTGGTCTCGCTCACGCACCTCGCGCCCGACCCGAGCCTGACCGTCGGCTCGTCGGTCGCCTCCACGACCTCGAAGGTCGGCACCGTGGTGGACTTCAGCCGCGTGGAGCATCAGGCGCTCTCGCGCTACACCCCGGACGCGGGGAACCACACCTCGATGTCCGTCCACCCCGCCGCCGCCCTGAGCTTTCCCTAACTGAAGATCCTCTTCATCGCAGACGTTTTCGGCGCGCCGGGGCGGGCCGCTGTCGAAGAACGCCTGCCTGGCCTCAAAGACGAGCTCGGCGTCGGCTTCTGCATCGTCAACGGCGAGAACGTGGCGGACGGGGCCGGGATCACTCCGAAGCTCGCCGACAAGCTGCTCGCGGCCGGCGCGGACGTGCTCACGCTCGGCAACCACGTCTGGCGGCGGCGCGAGATCGGCCCGTACCTCGAGAGCTCCGACCGGGTCATCCGGCCCGCGAATCTCGCCGTGGGGTCGCCGGGACGCGGTCTGGCGGTCGTTCCTCCCGTCGCCGTCGTCAACCTGCAGGGGATCCTCTTCATGACGACCCCCGTGAGCCCGTTCGAGGTCCTGGACGATCTCGTCGAGCAAGCCCGCGCGCAGGCGAAGATCGTCGTCGTCGACTTCCACGCGGAGGCGACGAGCGAGAAGGTCGCCG
>DATDFL010000044.1:0-2583 GCA_036522595.1 Gaiellaceae bacterium | reverse complement strand
CGCCGTGACCGGGTAGCGCGAGGTCTGGCGCGAGCTCGATGGTGCGCTCCAGGGAGGCGAGGTAGTCGCCCAGCGGGTCGGGGCGGGAGTCGGGATAAAGGCCGACGGTGGGCGTGATCCCGTCGAGCAGGTGGTCGCCGGCGACGAGCACGCCGTCGCGCAGCAGGCAGATGTGGCCGTCGGCGTGGCCAGGGAGCTCGAGCACACGCCAGCCGTCGATCTCGTCGCCCTCTGCAAGGAGCTGCGGGCTGCGCGCCCAGCGGATGAACGGGCGGAAGATGCGCGCCTCGTTTCGGAGCTCGTCTCCGACCGCCTCCGGAAGTCCGTGCCCTTCCAGGTAGTCGGTCAGGCGCTCCGACCAGTCGCCGCTGCCCCAGACCCGCTCGCACTGCTCGTAGTCGGCGGCGCCCTGGAAGACCTGCGCGCCGGTCGCAACCTGCGCGTCCTCCCCGCCCCCCGAGTGGTCGGGGTGGAAGTGCGTGATGACGATCCGCGCGGCGTCGACGTCCCGCCAGCGCTCCTCGGCGTCAGGCAGCCCGAGCCCCGTGTCGACGAGCGTCCAGCCGTCCTCGCCCGGCAGCAGGTAGCAGTGGACGTGCCGCGGCCCCATCGGCAGCGAAAACGTCAACCGGCGAATGCCGTCTCGTAGGTTCGCGGTCACGAACGTGTGTTCTATACTCCCTGCGTGCGTGCCGAGTATCGCGAAGAGCCCTGCAAGGCCGCGTTGAACCGGGTCAAGGGGATGATGTTCGACTGGTCCCTGAACCCGTACATGGGCTGCGTCCACCAGTGCACGTTCTGCTACGTCCGGGCGTTCGAGCTCCGAGCCGACCGGCCGTTCGACGATCGCTACGGCGCCTCGATCCGCGTCAAGACGAACGTCGTCGAGGTGCTGCGGCGTGAGCTCGCGAGGCCCAGCTGGGAGCATGAGACGGTCGCGATCGGCGCAGCGACCGACCCGTACCAGCCCGCGGAAGGCCGCTACCGGCTGACGCGAGGCTGCATCGAGTCGCTGCGCGATTTCTCGAATCCGTTCAGCGTCATCACGCGCGGGCCGCTGATCATCCGCGACGTGGACGTCCTTGCCGAGGCCGCGGCGCGGGCTCAGGTGTCGGTCACGTTCTCGATCCCGACCCTCGACGAGGAGGTCTGGCGGCGAACCGAGCCCGGCACCGCCCATCCGCGCCAGCGGCTTCGCGCGTTGAAGACCCTCGTCGACGCGGGCGTGAAAGCGAGCGTCGGCATGGCACCGATCCTGCCTGGTATCTCCGATAGACGGTCCCAACTTGAGGAGGTGATCGTCGCGGCGAGAGAAGCCGGCGCCTGCGGGGTCTGGGCCAACCTCCTTTTCCTGAGGCCGGGGACGAGGGAGCACTTCCTCGACGCCCTCGCCCGCGACTGGCCCGAGGAGCTCGACCGGTACGAGCGGCTCTACCGCCGGCGCGCCTACCTCGGCAAGGAGCAGACGACGCCGGTGCGAGAGACCGTCGCCGAACTCGCGAGTGAGCACGGCGTCCGCGACCGTCGCCGCGTCCGCCTCGAGCCCGAGCCGCCGGTGGTTGCCGAGCAGCTCGCGCTCGCGGTTTAGCGCTACACGGCTACGTTCCCCGAGGCTCGCTTCTGAACCGCATGTGCGACGATCGCGGGTCATGAGCTCGGCCGCTGTGCGTGGGGCTGCCGTGGTTGCCGTGGCGATCCTCGCGGCGGGCTGCGGCGGCGGGGGATCGAAAGCATTCACGCTCTCCGACGCCAAGCGAATTGCCGGGGTGCAGCCGGCCACACCGGGATGGACCTGGCCGTCGACGACCGAAGAGTCCGGCGTGCACGGCGGCACGGCGTTGAGCGAGTGGGAAGACGCCGACAAGCTGGCGCATGTCGACGTTAGCCTGTACGGGAGCGCCTCCGCCGCGCACGGCGCGATGGCTGCGTTCAACGCGCTCTCACGGCGGTATGCCCGGCAAACGGGATACATCGTCGGTGAGGAGGGCGTCCTCGATCTCGGCGACGACGCGTGGCGTCTCCGGATCGGAGGGAACGGCCCCGAGGTCACCTACCACTGGCGCCGGAGGAACCTCGTCGTCGAAGCGCACATGCAGTGCTTCGGCACGTGCCCTGCGGACTTCGCAGCCGCAGCCCGCGCATGGGCCGGGGCAATCGACACCCAAGCACGCCGCGACTAACGCGACGGTCACGGACAGCCGCGGTAGCCATTCGGATTACAAATTGGCGGCAATTTCACCGGGCATCTCGGATAGCCCCGAGGGGAGCCGGAACCGCCGGTATGGTCGCGGAGCAGCTGGCGCTGTCGGTCTAGTCCGGTGGAGGGCCGCTGTGCGCGGCCCTCCACTCGAACAGAGTGCTACTTGTTGCAGGGGTTGTTGTTCAGATCCCGGTGAACCGTCGTGAAGACGGTGTCGACCGTTGGGCCCGGATCCGGGAAGCTGGACGCGAACGGCGCGCCGTACTCGGCGTTCGCCGTCCCGCCGAAGTTGTTCGTGGTGCCGGTGTAGTGCGGCCCCGCGAACTGCCAGACGCACGGCCTGGGCGGCGCGTGCTGGTCGAACGAGCCCCCGCCGATCAAAT
>DATDFL010000043.1:0-13155 GCA_036522595.1 Gaiellaceae bacterium | reverse complement strand
CGGACGTCGCGGAAGAGCGGCCTGTGTGTGTTGAAAGCGATCGCGTCGACGATGGGGCCCTGGTAGCGGAAGTACTGCTGCTTGCCCGATTGGGCGGCCTCGCTGGCCGGGCCCTTGCGCCGGTCGAGGACGCCGCCGACGGTCATCAGCGGGGTCGTGTTGTCGAAGTCCCACGGCAGCACGTCGACGGCCCCGCGATCTGCGAGCGAAACGGCAGTCGGCGTGGGGATGTTGTTCGTGTAGACGATCCTCTCGGCTCGCCTTGGCCGGCGCCCGTGATAGTCGGGATTCCGCTTCAGCACGGTGCGCTCACCCTGGATGGACGCGATGTAATACGGGCCGGCCGAAGGGATCGGGCGCTCGGCGAAGCTGTTCACGTGAATCGGGACCGACAGGGGGACTGGGCAGAACGTGAGCATCGACAGCCTCGTGAGGAAGTCGCCGGCCGGCTTGACGAGCGTGATCTTCAGGGTGTTGCCGTGCGCGACGATTCCGGCGATGCGCTTCGCCTTGCCGGCGCGGTAGGCGTCCACACCGACGATGTCCGAAGCGAGCCTCGGGCCATGCGAGTAGACGTTCTTCGGAGAGAGCGCTCGCTCGAGCGTGTGCTGGAACGTCCGCGCCGTCACCGCTCCGCCGGAGGGCGGAGAGAAGCGATACCCGGTCCTGACGCGGAAGGTGTATGTGCGTCCGTCCGGCGAGATCGTCGGCATTGCGGCTGCGATCTCCGGCTCGAGGCGTGTGCCGGCCACCCCGGGCGAGTCCGGGTAGTAGAGGAGGTTCGAGCACGTCGCATAGATCAGCTGTCGAGCCGACAAGTTGGCGCCCATCGGATCCGGGTCTACCGCCGTGTCGGTCGGAGTCGACACCCGGAGCTCCTCACCCTTCAACGGCGGCAAGGGCGTAGGAGGCGCCGCGGCGGCGGTCCAGACGAGACCGTCGTGATAAGCGGCCAGCGTCGGCCGTGCTCCCGAAGTGAGCCGGCGTCGCGCTCCGGAGACGTCGTCCAGGAAGGACAGCGTCTTCGAGGCGGTATTCGCGATCCACAGGTGCCCGTCTCCGAACGAGATGCTTTCGGGATCAGGTCCGCTCGTGGGGTTTGCCTGGATGCCGAGGTCTTCCTCGCTGAGCTTGAAGACAATGCCGTCCGGCAGGATCGGCGCCCAGACGGAGCCACCGCCGACGGCCAGGCCGCTCAGCCAGCCGTGCAGCTTCGTCTTCTGGGCGATCCTGTTCGCGATCGGGTCGATCTTCCAGACACGGCCGCTCGCGGGCTCGCCCGCCCAGATGGCCCCGTCGGCGAACACGAGCCACCGCGAGGGTGCGAGGAAGCGGTGCTGCACGCTCCCGGTGCGCGCGTCGACTCGAGCCACATCGTTGCCGCGAGCGAGCCAGAGCGATCCGTGGGCGTAGGCCGCCCCGCCGGCATTGAAACCCGTCGGATCCCCTCGTACGTCGAAGCGCCGCTTCACCTTGCCGGTGCGCGCGTCGAGCTCGACGATCGTCTGTCCGGCGTCCTGAAGCACCCACAACGAGTTTCCACCGGCCGCAAGTCCCGCGGGGATCCACGGCATCTGCCGAATCGCGCTGACCTTTCGCGTTTTCAGGTCGATGCGGACGACGGTCTGCTTCGCCGTTGTCACCCACGCGGCGCCTTTCGAGAAAGCGATGTGGTCGACGCCGTCCGCGAAGCCCGCCCGCCGCGAGCTGACCCGGGCGACGAGGCGTCTGGTCCTGGCATCGATCAGATTCAACGCGTCGGGCCTGAGCGAGATCGAGCTCGGAGCCGACTGTCCCCGCGCGTGATTGGTTCGGAAGGCAAGGACACCGCCGATCGCTGCTCCTGCCGCCACCAGAGCTGCGAGGGCAGCGATGAGCACCCGCTGACGGCGGAGCCTCCGGCGCGTGAACGTCCTTCCTCGGAGCGCCGCCCGGGCAGCGGCGGCCAGCTCGCCGCAGGTCGCGTAGCGGTCGTCCGGCGCCTTCGCCAGGGCGGTCGCGAACACCTCGTCGAAGGCATCGGGAAGCTCGGGCCTGAGGTCCGAGAGCCGCGGCGGCGGCTCGTTGAGGTGGGCGAAGACAACCGACAGCTCACTCTCGCGATCGAATGGCCGTGCCCCTGCGAGGCATTCGTAGAGGACGCATCCGAGCGAGTAGACGTCGGCGCGGCCGTCGATCGACCCGCCCTCGATCTGCTCCGGCGGGACGTAGTCGATCGTCCCCACGAAGCCGCGCTCGCCGGTCAGGCTGCTGACGGACGAGACGTGGCGCGCGAGGCCGAAGTCGCAGACGTACGCGTTCTCGCCGTCGTCGGCTGTCGCCACCAGGATGTTCCCCGGCTTCACGTCCCGATGAACGAGGCCGGTGTCGTGGGCGGCGTCGAGCGCGCCTGCCACCTGCCCGACCAGTCTCACCGCTCGCGAGGCCTCCAGCCTGCCCTCCCGCCGCAGCAGCGCGCGTAGATCCGATCCGTCCACGTAGGCCATCGCGAGGTAGAGGGCTCCGTCGTCCTCGCCGGACGCGAGTGTCTCGACGATGTGCGCGTGGTGGAGGCTCGCGGCGAGCTCGGTCTCGCGGAGAAAGCGGCGACGGAAGCGCTCGTCCCGCGCGAGCTCAGGCGCGAGCAGCTTCAGGGCAACGCGTCTACCGGTGGCGGTCTCCTCGGCGAGATACACCGTTCCCATCGCGCCCTCGCCGAGCGGCGACAGCAGGCGAAAGCCGGCGAGGACTGTGCCCGTGCGAACCTCCGCAGGCATCGCTTGCAATCAGCTTTGCAAGCAAGAGCGGGCATCTCAAGGCCATCCGGCTGAGTACACTCGTCTGGCAATGGCTCGTTGGTACGCGATCGTCTCGCAGCAAACCGGCTGATCCCCCGCTTCCAGCTCAGCGTCCGAGGAAGCGGCGGGACAGGGACGCGCTGAAGCGCGGCTGCTTTCGCGGCCGCGGAGGCGCGCGCCTTCCCCGCACGAGTTTTCGAGAGGAAGGTGATCGCGATGCCGATGCCGCATCGCACGCAGATGCAAGTGATCAAGCGCCGGCTAGTCGGCAAGGAAGGCGGCGAGCGGATCAAGGAGCTCCGCGCGATCCTCGCGGAGCTACCCGGCTACAAGAGCGGGCCGTACGCCGACATCCGCAAGTGGGTGGCGGGCCAGATCGAGGAAGCGCGGGTGCGCAAGAAGACGGTGCACCGCGACTCGATCGCAGTGCGCCGGGAGGGCGTTGCGCAGATCGCCTTCGTCGGCCCCCCGAACGCGGGCAAGTCGTCGTTGCTTCAGGCGCTTTCGAGCATCCAGATCAAGACGGGCGACTACGCCTTCACGACGACGAGGCCGGTGCCGGCCGTCACGCGGATCAACGGCGTGCTCGTCCAGCTCGTCGAGATCCCGGGCCTGATCGAGGGCGCAGCCGACGACCGCGGCGGCGGGCGGGCGCTGCTCGGCGTCCTGCGGGGCGCGGACGCGATGGTGCTCTGCCAGGACGCGACGGCGCCGCTCGACGGCCTGCTCGCGGTTCGGGCGGAGCTTCAGGCCGCGGGGATCGACAAGCGCGCTCTCGTGGCGGTCACGAAGCTCGACGAGGCCGCGCCACAGCCGGTCAGCGAGATCTCGCAGCTGCTGGGCCTGCCGGCGATCGGCGTCTCGGTTCTCGACGACGGCAGCCTCGACCGGTTCCGCGAGGCGCTCTGGGAGCTCACCGGGCTGATCCGAATCCACCTGCGCAGCCCCGGGCAGGCCGACGCGGAGCCGCGTGCGCTCTCGCCGGGAGACACCGTCGTCGACGCAGCGCGCCTGGTTCACCACCACCTCGCCGAGACCTGCGCCGGAGCGCGCGTCAGTGGCCGGTCGGTGAAGTTCGACCACCAGCGCGTCGGCCGCGACCACGTTCTGGCCGACGGCGACACCATCGAGATCGTCTGAGCGGTCAGTCGTAGAGCGAGCGGCCGGCGCCCGGGGCGGCGTTCGCGCCGTACGGCTCCACGTCCTCCATGTAGCCGGGCTGCTCCTCGACCCGTTCGAACCAGGCTCGCAGGTGCGCGTACGGCTCCAGCTCGATCCCGGCCTCGTGCGCGCGATGCGTGTACCCGTAGATCGCGATGTCGGCGATCGTGTAACGGCCGCCGACGAAGAACTCGCGCTCGGCCAGATGGTCGTCGAGCAGCCGCAGAACCTCGTGCGAGCCCTCCTTGCGGCGGAGCGCGTCCGGCTCGTCAGGCTGTAGCCGCCCGACGAGGAGCCGGAACCGCAGCCCGCCCATCGTCGGGATCACGTCCGTCTGCTCGTAGATCAGCCAGCGCACGACCTCTGCCCGTTCGAACGGGTCCTCCGAAAAGAACGGCGTGCCCTCGCCGAGGAAGGCGAGGATCGCGTTCGACTCGGGCAGGAAGCGTCCGTCGTCGGTCTCGAGCACCGGCGTCGTCCGGGCCGGGTTGATCGCCGCGTACTCGTCGGTCAGCGTCTCGCCGTCGAAGATGTCGATGGGAACCCGCTCGTACGGCAGCCCGAGCTGGGCCAGCAGAAGCCGGACCTTGTAGCAGTTGCAGGACGCGACGTAGTCGTAGAGGCGCACCGCTACAGATAACCGCAAACAACGCCTCAAATGTGAGGCGGCTGACCAAAACGAGTCAATCGTATTCCGCTGGATACCGGCCAAACGACCAGTTGAATCGGACTCCGTTTCACCCCATGCTGGTGTGGGGCTGGGGAACGACCGCCGTCAGAAGGGAAGGTGAGAACGTCGATGTTGGGGCTTGGCCGTTGGGTCGGCGCGTGCGCCGCGCTCGCAGTTGTCGTGGGGCTGTTCGTTCCGCTCGGGTCGGCAGCGCCTGCGGACGCCGGCGCGGTGACGATCACGCCCGGTTCCCTGACGTTCCCGGCCCGCCCGGTCGGCACCCGCTCGGACGCCCTGTCCGTGACCGTGACGAACACCGGCCTCGGCCCCGTGACGATCTCGACGGTCCACATCACCGGGCCCGACGCCGCCGACTTCGGCGAGGGCGCGATGTGCCCGGTCAATCCCGACCAGCTGGCGGCCGGAGCCTCCTGCCAAATCTACGTCTCCTTCTCTCCTGACAGCGCCGGTCAGAAGACCGCCACTCTCGAAATCGGCGACGACGCCGGCGACAGCCCGCAGAGCGTCCCGCTGAGCGGCGTCGGCACCGACAGCCTCGGCCCGCCGGCCGCGAGCGTCTCGCCGGCCTCGCTCTCGTTCGGCGAAGAGACGCTCAACACCAAGAGCAACGCCCAGGCGGTGACGCTCTCCAACGCGGGACCCGGCCCGCTGACGATCTCGACTTTCCACCTCGACGGCCCCGACGCCGCGGAGTTCGCCCAGGGCGCGGACTGCCCCGTCACCCCCGACTCTCTGGCCTCGGGCGCCTCGTGCACCATCTACGTCTCCTTCACGCCCACCTCTGAAGGCTCGAAGTCCGCGTCGCTCGTCATTGGCGACAACGACCCCAACGGCTCGCAGACCGTCGCCCTGAGCGGCACCGGCATCCTCGGCGCCGGCGACCCGACGCTCACGCCTGCGTCCGTGACCTTCCCCGCACGCACCGTCGGCAGTACCTCCGACGCGCAGGCCGAGACCGTGACCAACCCCGGCCCGGGCCCGCTCGCGATCTCGACCGTGCACATCGCAGGCCAGCAGGCCGACGACTTCGCGGAGGGAATGGCCTGTCCGGTCAGCCCCGACACGCTCGCGGCGGGAGCGTCCTGCGAGATCTACGTCTCGTTCACGCCGCACGGCGGCGGCGCTCGGAACGCCGAGCTCGTGATCGGCGACAACGCGCCGTCCGGCACGCAGGAGGTCCCGCTCAACGGCACCGGGCTTTCGGTTCCGCAGGTGAGCCTCTCCGCGACCTCGCTGTCGTTCGGGTCGCAGACCCTCGGCACGACGAGCAGCGCGCAGACCGTCACGGTGACCAACACCGGCGGCGGCCCGCTCTCGCTCGACAACATCGCGGCAAGTGGTGACTTCAGCCAGTCCGGCTGCCCTGCGAGTCTCGCGGCCGGAGCGAGCTGCTCGCTCTCGGTGACCTTTGCCCCCACCGCAGAGGGAGCGCGCACCGGAACGCTGACTCTCACCGACGACGCCGCGGACAGCCCGCAGGCCGCCTCGCTCTTCGGCTCCGGAGTCCCGGCGGGCACGTACCTCGAAGACAATTTCGAGAGCGGCAGCCTGGCGCTCTGGGACCGGCTCATCTCGACCGACTCGACGATCGCGCTCGACTCGACGACCGCGCACGCCGGCGCGGCCAGCGTCCGGCTGACGAACAACAGCGGCGACAATTCCGCACGCCTCTACGCGAACCTCGCCGGCGGCGGGCACGCGCAGAGCTACACGCACTTCTGCTTCCGCATCGCGCCGGGCCTCACCGACGGGATCGAGATCGGAAACGGGCGGGCGATCACCACGGAGTACCCGCTCGGGATCCGCCGCTGGGAGATCACCTTCAACCCGTACACGCACGGGCTCGAGGGGTACTTCTGGAACGAGAACCTCGAACGGCTCGACATGTACGCCGCGAACGGTCTCGTCACCGAGGGCCAGTGGCACTGCGTCGAGCTGTACCTCGACGAGAGCGCAACGGGCCAGGCGCAGCTCTGGCTCGACGGCAGCCTCGTCGGCTCGGCCTACGGCGACCTGAGCACGCCGAGCCCGTTCGAGCGGCTGTACCTCTGGAATCAGCCGAGCGCGGGCTCGGTCTGGTTCGACGACGTCAGGGTCGCGAGCTCGCCCGCTGGAACGTAAGCGGGTTCACAGGTCGCCCGCGCAGTCGCATCTCGAAATGAAGGTGGGTCCCGGTGCACCAGCCGGTGCAGCCCGCCGTGCCGAGTCGCTCTCCCTCCCAGACCTGCTCGCCGACGCGCACGCGCCAGCCCGACAGGTGCGCATAGAGGCTCGTGAAGCCGCGCCCGTCGGCGACCTCGACGATGTTGCCGTAGCCCTCGAAGCCCGTGGGTCGGCCGACCTTGACGACGACGCCCGGCTGGGCGGCCCGCACGGAGAGCGAGCGGAGGATCCCGATGTCGATCCCGGGATGGCTCGTCCCGAACGGCGTCGTCACGGTTCCCTGCGCGGGCCACGCTGACCAGGTCGGCGCGGGTGGGGCGGTCGGGAGCGGCGCGTGCGTGATCGCAAGCGCGACGAGGAAGGCCAGCACGGCGCCGGAGCCTAGCTAAAAAGCGGAAAGACCTAGCCGGTCGAGGCAGGCGGCGGGGTGACTTCCGCCGGCACCGGGGCGCTGCCGTCCCATGTCCAACCGTCGGCGCCGTCCCACGTCCAGCCCGCCAGAGCAGCGGTCGGAAGCATGAGCGCCGCTGCGGCGACGAGGATCAAAAAGAACAGAAAGAGTCTGCTCGGGCGGCGAGTCACCGACATAGTGTCGCAGACTGGGCGGGTTAATGCCACCCTCGATCGGGTGACGCCCGCCCGTCTGCCGAAAGACGTTCAGTGAGGTACGCCCTCCCACTTCCAGCCGGCGCAATAGGCCGCTGTCAGGAGGAGGCTGGCAAAGAGCGCCAGGCGAAATAGCTGGGTGTAAAGCCGCATTGTGTAGCTCCTTGGTCGGGGGGAGATGCAGCCCGAATCCCATCGGCCGTTCGAGGCGGTTCTTCATCACCCTTCGGTGCGAACCGCTCGGTATCCGATGCTCTACGCGACCGGCAGCTCGAACGAGAACGTCGATCCTTCGCCCTCGGTCGAGGTCACCCACATCCGCCCGTGCATGCCCTCCACCAGCTCGCGGCAGATGTAGAGGCCGAGCCCGGTGCCCCCGACGCCGCGCGTCATGTTCGGGTCGACTCGGTGGAAGCGGTCGAAGATCTGCGCGAGCTCGGCCTCGGCGATGCCCAGCCCCTCGTCGCGGACGCTGAAGCGGACGACCGAGTCGTGGCGGCTCAGCCCGATCTCGATGCGGCCGCCGTCCGGCGAGTACTTGATCGCGTTCTCCCGCAGGTTCACGAGGATCTGGCGCAGCTTGTCCTCGTCCGCCGCGACGAGCGGCAGCTCCGGCTCGGCCGCGAGCGCGAGCTCGAGACCGGCGGGCAAGCGTGGGCCGACGGCGTCGATGGCCGCCTGCGCGACCTTCGCGGCGTCCGTCGGCGCGATGTCGAAGCGCTCGGTCTTCGCGTCAAGGCGGCTGGCCGAGAGCACGTCGTCGAGGAGCCTGGCCAGCCGCGCGGCCTCGTCCGAGACGATTGCAAGGAGCGCTTCCCGGGTCTCGTCGCGCACCTGGTGCTTCTGCAGCGTCAGCGCGGCGCCGTAGACCGATGTCAGCGGTGTGCGCAGCTCGTGGGAGATGACGGCGATGAACTCGTCCTTGAGGCGGTCGAACTCCCGTAGGCGCTCGAGCGCCCGGTGCAGCCAGCGCTCGTAGAGCGCGATCGTGATCAGCGGCCCGACGATGACCAGCGACACGAACGGCGAGCGGTCCCAGAGAACGACGAGCGTCACGGTCAGCGATGCGATGACGAGGAACGGCAGCACCGTCGTCTTCAGGTAGCGCCAGAGCATCGCGAAGTAGTTCTCGCTCCGCACCCGTGAGATGACCCCGGACAGAAGCAGCATGTCGACGCCGTAAAACGCCGCGGACCCGAGAAAGCCCGCGACGACGATGTCGGCGAGATCGCCTCCGCGCCAGTGGGCCGCGCCGATACCGGCGATGGCCGCCGCGCACACGTAGAGGCCGGTGTTGAAGATCCCGCGGATCGGCGGCCGCTTGCCCTGGATCTCGACGAGGAGGATCGTCAGCAGCCCGACGATCGCCGCCTCCGGCCAGCCGTAGATCGCCGCCGCGGCGACGATGAAGACGATCGCGAGGGACGTGTTCCCCCTGACGCCCTCGATCGGCAGCGGGAACGCCTCGGCCAAGGTTGCGCCGATCAGGAGCCCTGCGACGCCTGCCATCGTCGACCAGCCCGGCCAGTCGACGGCCAGCGCGTGGATCGCCGCGACCGCGGCAAACGCTCCGGCGCCTGCGACCGGCAGGACGATCGGAAGTGTCCTCCGGGTCTCCGCGCGCAGGAAGTCGCTCGACCACCGCGGCCGGCGCGGCAAGGCCCGGAACCGGCTCGAATACGGTCCCATTCGTTTTTCCGTGATGCCCTTCGCGTCCATTACGGCCCTGCGGGAGGCCGCATCCGCGTGAAATCAGTATGACACGCGAGCCGCTAGATCTCGATAACTTGGCCGCAGGTGGAGTCGACCAGCTCACTCGACATCCAGGAGTCGGTGTTGCTCGAAGCGCTGTCCGTAGGCTTCGTCCGGGCGCTCGAGGCGCTGCGCATCCCGGCGTACATCGTCGACCTCGAGCGTCGGATCCGCTGGCAGAACGCGGCCTCCGTCGAGCTCGTCGGCGATTTGCGCGGGCGCCCGGACGACAACGTGGGCCTCGACCCCAAGGATGTCGGCCTCGCGCGGGACGCGTTTGCGCGCAAGCTGAACGGCGAGGCGCACACGCAGGTCGAAGTCGGGGTCAAGCGACGCGACGGGACGCCGATGCGCGTGTCCGTCAACTCGGTGCCGGTCAAGGACCGCGACGGGGTGATGATCGGCAGCTTCGGGCTCGTGCAGGTGCTCGGCGAAGCCGAGCTGCCTGCGGAATCAATGCCGTCGCTCAGCCCGCGGGAGCACGAGACGCTGACGCTGCTGGCCGCGGGGAGCTCGACGGTCCAGATGGCCGAGGCGATGGGCATCTCGACGGAGACGGTGCGGAACCACGTGAAGCGCGTGCTGAAGGCGCTCGGCGCCCGCTCGCGGCTTGAGGCGGTCGCCAAAGGGCGGCGCGCGGGCCTGATCTAGTTGCACCGGCTCACCAAGGCCGAGGCCCGGCGGCTCGCCTTGCGGGCGCAGCTTCTCGACTCGCCGCGGCCGACCGATCTGCTCTCCGTCATCGAGCGGCTGACCCTGCTCCAGATCGATCCCACCGCGGCGATCGCGCCGAGCGCCGACCTCGTCGCGTGGAGCCGCCTCGGCTCGTCGTACAAGCCGGAGCACCTGAAGCAGGCCGTCGAGGAGAACCGCACGATGTTCGAGCGCGACGCCCTCGTCCGGCCCGTGAGCGACCTCGGGCTGCAGCTCGCGGCCGCGGCGAACTTCCCGAGCTATCCGAAGTCGCGCGCCTGGCTGAAGGACAACGACTCGTTCCGGCGCGACATCCTCGAGCTGCTCCGCCGCTCGGGGCCGCTGGCCTCGCGCGACATCCCGGACACCTGCGCGGTGCCGTGGGCATCGACGGGCTGGACGAATAACCGGAACGTGACGCAGATGCTCGAGTTCCTGATGATGCGCGGGGAGATCGCGATCGCGGGGCGCGTGGGGCGGGAGCGGCTCTGGGACCTGCCCGAGCGCGTCTACCCGGCCGATGTCGAGATCCCGCCGGCCGAGGAGGCGGAGCGGATCCTGAACGAGCGCCGGCTGCGCTCACTCGGCATCGCGCGGGCGAAAGGACCGAAGATGCCGATCGAGCCCACCGATGTCGGCGAGGCGGGCGAGGCGGCCGTCGTCGAAGGCACGAAGGGCGAATGGCGGGTCGATCCGGAAGCGCTGGGCGACGACTTCGAAGGCCGCACCGCTCTGCTGTCGCCCTTCGACCGGCTGATCTACGACCGCAAGCGCGCCGTTGAGCTCTTCGACTTCGAGTACACGCTCGAGATGTACAAGCCCGCCGCGAAGCGCCGCTGGGGCTACTTCGCGCTGCCGATCCTTCATGGCGACCGGCTGGTCGGAAAGCTCGATGCGATCGCTGATCGGAAGGCCGGCGTGCTCCGCGTGAACGCGATCCACGAGGACGTGAAGTTCACGCGCGCGATCGCGAAAGCGGTTCAGTCAGAGGTGAACGACCTAGCTCGGTGGCTCGAGCTCGATCGCGGATGAGCTGCTTCAGCGTCTCCTCGGTCTCCGCGTCCTGGCCGGTGTGCAGCGTGCCGACGAGCCGGCCGCTCTCGAGGTAGTAGACGATCGCGTCGCCGTCGGCGAACGAGCCGGTGGCGAGCCGGTCGTCGTGCTGTGAGACGTCGCCGAAGACCTTCAGCGCCAGGCCGAACGACTCGGTGAAGAAGGTCGAGACCGTGTCGTAGCCGCCGCCGGCGCCCGCGAGGATCCGGCCGACCTCCGCGCCCTGGTAGCTCGCGTTCGACCAGTGCTCGATCCGGCGGTGGCGGCCGAAGAGCGGGTCGAAGAAATGCGCGATGTCGCCTGCTGCAAAGACGTCCGGCAGGTTCGTACGGAACTGCTCGTCGACCGGGATCCCGTCGCCCGTGACGAGGCCGCTTCCCTCGAGGAACGAGATCGCCGGCACGACACCGATCCCGACGACTGCGAGCCCCGCGCCGAGCATCCGGCCGGAGTGGAGCTCGACGGTGTCGAGCCGCGGGCTTCCGTGGAAGGCGCGCACCTCGTTCCCGCGGATCACCTCGACGCCGCGGCGGCGGTAGAGGTCGAGCAGGTGCTCAGAGATCTCGGGCGAGCGGAGCTGGCCGAAGAGGTCGACGTCGCGGCTGACGATGCTGACGTCGAGGCCGAGCTCGCTCAGCGAGGCGGCGACCTCCATGCCGACGAAGCCGCTGCCGACGATCACGGCGTCGCGTGTGTCGGAAGCCGCGGCGCGAATGGCCGCCGAGTCCTCGATCGAGCGGAGGCTGAAAACGCCGTCCAGCTCCGCCCCGGGGACGGGAAGAGCGCGCGGGAGGGAGCCCGTGGCGAGCAGCAGCTGCCGGTAGCCGTAGCGGGCGTCGCCGGTCGAGACCGCCTGCTCGTGTGCGTCGAGCCCGACAACCTCCGTCCCGAGCAGAAGCTCGACGCCGTTCTCCGGGTAGAACTCCTCCGGCTCCACGAGCGTGTCGAGCCGCTCGGCCTCGCCGCGCAGGAAGCGCTTCGAGAGCGGCGGCCGGTGGTAGGGAAGCGCCTGCTCCTTGCTCAGGAGGGCGATGCGCCCGTCCCCGCCGGCGGCGCGGTATTCCTTGATCGCGCGGGCAGCGGTGAGCCCGCCGCCGACAATCACGAGGTCGAACTTCGTCATCTCGAGACCCTTGGTGTCACGGCAGCGCCGGTTCTTACCCGGGTAAGAAAATCGCGTCGCGGGCCACTAAGAAGGCATGAGCGCACTAGCCGCCGTTACGGTTCCGTGGAGCCCAGTGGATTCGGCACCTCCTGTCGAAAGACCGGTCGACCTCGAGTCGCGCCAGTGGCTGCGGTCGCTGCGCGCCGAGGGCCGCGAGCACGACGAGGCGGTCGCGCGGCTGCACGAGCTGTTGCTGCGTGCGGCCCGTTTCGAGGTCGCGCGGCGCCGGCCGACGCTGCCGCATCTTCGCGGCGACGATCTCGACGACATCGCGAACCAGGCTGCCGACGACGCGCTCGTGTCGGTGCTCGCGCGGCTGGACACCTTCCGAGGCGCTAGCCGGTTCACGACCTGGGCCTATAAGTTCGCGCTGCTCGAGGCTGCCGTGAAGCTGCGCCGCCGCGCGTGGCAGGGCCGCGAGCTGCCGCTCGAGCCCGAGAGCTGGGCGCTCTTCTCCAGCAGTGGGCTCGTGCCGGAGCAGGAGGCCGAGCAGAGCGAGCTGCTGACCGGGATCCAGCATGGCATCGAGACCGCGCTGACCCCGCACCAGCGGCGCGTGCTCGTCGCCCTCGCCCTGAACGGCGTGCCGATCGACGTCCTCGCCGAGCGGCTGGACACGACGCGCGGCGCGCTCTACAAGACCCTGCACGATGCGCGGAAGCGCCTGCGCGGCCACCTCGACGAGCAGGGTCTCTCGCTCGACCTGAAGGAGATGGACTGATGGACCGACCTGAGCTCAAGCAGGCCCTGCGACGGCTGCTCGGCCCGGCCGAACCGGAGGTCGGGTGCGACGAGTGCTTCGAGCACCTCGACCGCTACGTCGAGCTCGAGCTGGCCGGCGACGACGCCGACCGGGCGATCCCCGGGCTGCGCGCCCACCTTGACGGCTGCCCCGCCTGCCGCGAGGAGCACGAGAGCCTTCGCGCGCTCGTCGGCGGCGAGCAGGCGCTCTAGGTAAGAAGCAGCGCTCCAGCGACACAAAGAAGGCATGGAGACGAGCTTCCGCGGCCTGCCGCTGCTGACCGCCCCGGGCCAGGTGATGACGCCGAGGCCTGCGACCGAACAGCTGGTCGCGGCCGCCGCGGCGCGCATCG
>DATDFL010000042.1:0-13447 GCA_036522595.1 Gaiellaceae bacterium | reverse complement strand
CGAACGTTCGGCGAGCGCGAGGGTTCTGCTCGTAGCTCGAGCACGAGCCGCAGGTCGAGAAGTAGACGAGCCCGTCGAGCACCGTCGGCGCTCCCGAAACCGGTGCGCCGGCATCGAACCTCCATCGCACCACTCCGCTTGCCTGCGAGAGCGCGTAGAGGTGGTGGTCGTACGAGCCCACGTAGGCGCTTTCTCCCGAAAGTGCGACCGGCGAGTAGACGAAGCTGCCGGTCCGGGTCGACCAGAACTGCCGTCCGCGCGAGGTTGCGAAGGCGTACACGCGGCCGGTCGTGGAGGTGACGAAAACCCTGCCATGCGCAATCGATGGAGTCGCGTAGAGACCGCCGAGCCCTCCCGTCGACCAGCGCAGCTTCCCAGTCCGAGCGTCCAGTGCGTAGAGCCGGCCATCGTACGAGGCGGCGAAGATCGTCCCGCCCGCAAACGCGACGCCGGCCTTCACCCGGTCGCCCGCCGGGAAGCGCCAGACCAGCCGGCCCGAGCGCGCGTCGACTGCGTAGATCCGGTGGTCCCAGGAGCCGAAGTACACGCGCCCGCCGGCGAGGAGCGGCGGAGCCTCGATCACGCCGGCCCGGAAGCGCCAGAGCGTTCGCCCGCTGCGTTCGTTGAGTGCCGCCAGAAAGCTGGGAGCAGTGCCGTCGCAGGGAGGGGGATTCATGAAGCCGAGGTAGGCGATCCCGTTGCCCACGGACGGTGAGGCGGCGACGCAACCGGAGAACCGCCGCTTCCAGATCACGCGGCCGGTCGCCGCGTCGACCGAGAGCACGAGCCCGTGATTCGTGCCGACGAAGAGCCGTCCGCCTTCCAGCACCGGCGGGAACTCGATCAGGCTCCGGTCCGCATGAACCGTCCAGAGCTTCCGGAATGGCGGCTGCAGGCCGAGCGGCGGGGCCGCGTGCGTCCGCGCGAGATCGAACCCGTATTCCGGCCAGGCGAAGGACGCCGGGGGCTTCGGCTTCGGCTTCGGCGCCAGCTTGTGCTGGATCGCGGTCGTTGTTCGATTGCCGTGGTCGCACGCGGCGACGCCCGCCGCAAGGGACGTCGCCGCGATGACCGCTGTCAGCCGCCGCATCAGTGCCACCCACCGCGGTTGTGCACCGTGAAGCGAAGCGTCTGCGAGTCGCTGTTGCCGCGTACGTCGCTGGCCGTCACCACCAGGTCGTAGACGCCGTCACGAAGGCTGTGCGTGTTGAACTGGGACGCGAGCTTGAACAGGTACGAGCCCCGCTGCATGTACGAGTAGTGGGCTCCGAAGACGCACATGTTCTGGTACGTGCCGCGCGCATAGACGTGCCAGAAGGCGGAGGTCGAGGGCACCGTCGTGCGGAAGTCGACGCCGGTGCGCTCGGGCACGACGGTCTCGCCGTTGACCTTCTTGATCCTCCAGGTGATGAGGGCGGGCGTCGTTGGTAGGCCGTGCCACTGCCCGGGCACGGGCATCGTCGGCAGATCCTCGGCATCGACGACGATCTCGACGCTGCCTCGCAGGAAGGTCGGCAGCAGTGCAGATCCGGTATCGGTGCCGCGGAACGCGATCGAACGGATCGTCGGCTTCGTCGAGTCGTGGTACGGCGTGAGCCGCCCCGCCACGAGCGGGTTCACGACTCGTCCGTTCTCGTACTCGGTCAGGTGGACGTGGCCCGAGGGCTTCGTGATGTGGCCGAGGATGGTTTGCTGCGCCCGGACCTGCTGACCGACCTTGACGAGGGGGCGGATGTGCCAATACTCGAATTCGCGGCCGCCTGAGTCCACGCGGACCCACTCCTTGGTCGTGTCGACCACCGTGACGCTGCCGTCGACGACCGGATACACCGACGTACCGTTCGGAGCCGAGATATCGACGCCCTGGTGAAACAGGAACTTCCCGGACCCGTGCAGCAGCGTGTCGAGCGTCGGCGGCCCGAAGAACTGCATGCGCGGATCCCCAAGGTTCGCTCGGATCGGGTGCTCCTGGTTGAAGGGCTTGATCGGGTAGCCGAACGCCTCGCCGGAGAGGGCATGCTGCTGCTTGCCGGCCGGCGTGGTCGCGCGAGCTGTCTGGGGGCCTGCGGTCAGCACTCCCGAGAATGCGAGCGCCGAGGATGTTGCGATCGCGACCGCGGTCGCGAAGAAGAACTTCGAGATGCAGCGCCGTGCGCTGCGGACTGGATGCGGGGTGTTGGTAGCCATGCGACCCACCGTCCGCCAGGGTCCAAACCACCCCGTCACGGCGCGCTAATGGCTCGCTAATGGCCTATTTCCCCAGCTCGTCGATGGTGTTACAAAGGACGCATGAAGAGCTTCGAGTTCCGCCTGCTGGGCCCGCTCGAGGTTCGCGGCGAAGGCGGCCCGGTGCAGCTCGGAGGGCCGAAGCAGCGCGCACTTCTGGCGCTGCTCCTGGTCGACGCGGGACGCGCCGTTTCGACCGACCGGCTTATCGACGCACTCTGGGGTGAGCAGCCGCCGCGCACGGCCGCCACGTCGCTCCAGAACTTCGTCTCGCAACTGCGAAAGCAGCTCGGGCCCGACCTGCTGGTCACCAAGCCGCCCGGCTACCTCCTCCGCGTCGATCCCGCGCAGCTCGACGCCCATCGCGCACAGACGCTTCTTGCCGAAGCCCGGGACGCGCCACCGGAGGACCGTGCGGCGAAGCTTCGCGAGGCGATCGAGATGTGGCGGGGGCCGCCGCTCGAGGAGTTCGGTTTCGATGCCTTCGCGCAGGGCGAGATCGCCCGCCTCACCGAGCTGCGGCTCACGCTCCTTGAGGAGCGCATCGAGGCCGACATCGATGCCGGCCGGGCCGGGGAAGTCGTGGGCGAGCTCGAGGCGCTGGTGGGCGAGCACCCGCTGCGCGAGCGCTTCCGGGAGCAATTGATGCTCGCGCTCTACCGGTCCGGCCGTCAGGCGGAGGCACTCGACGCCTTCCAGGAGGGCCGCCGCGTCCTCGTCGAGGAGCTGGGCATCGATCCGAGCCCGCGCTTACAGCAGCTGCACGCCGCGATCCTGCGGCAGGAGGTCGGGCTCGACCCGGCCCGCGCCGCGCCGGCACAGGACCACTTCGAGGACGTCGTGCGCACGATGCTCGGGGGCCGCGTCGTGCCGGTCCTCGGGACCGATGTGGCCGAGCTGACCGCTCAGCTCGCGAGACGATTCGGCTACCTCGACGACGGCGGCGGAGCCACGCTCCCGCGCGTCGCCCAGTACGTCGCGGTGATGAAGGGCTCGGGCCCGCTCTACGACGGATTGCACGAGCTGCTCGAGGCCGATCTCGCCCCCGCCCCGCTCCACCGGTTCTTTGCCTCGCTGCCGCCGCTGCTCCGTGAGCGCGGTGCCCCGCACCAGCTTCTTGTCACGACCAGCTACGACACGGCGCTCGAGCGGGCGTTCGAGGAGGCGGGCGAGGCCTTCGACGTCGTCTCCTATCTCGCGGCCGGACGCAACCGTGGTCGCTTTTGCCACCTGTCGCCCGACGGCGCCGGGCGCCTGATCGAGGAACCGAACAGCTACGCAACGGAGCTGTCCCTCGAGCGCAACACCGTGATCCTCAAACTCCACGGGCAAGTCGAGCGGACGCCGTCGCGCGAGTGGGAGAGCTTCGTCGTCACCGAGGACGACTACATCGACTACCTCGCGCAGACCGAGGTCGCGGCAGCAGTACCGGTCTCGCTCGCCGCCACGCTCCGCCGGAGCCATTTCCTCTTCCTCGGCTACACGATGGCCGACTGGAACCTCCGGGTCGTGCTCCACCGGCTCTGGGGCGACCAGCCGCTCAGCTACCGCTCCTGGGCGGTGCAGCCGGAGCCGAAGCCGCTCGAGCGCGAGTTCTGGCGGCGGCGCGACGTCGAGGTGGCCGAGCTCGCGTTCGACGAGTACGCCGAGGCGCTCGGCCGCTGGGTGGCCGCGGAGACATGAGCATCGCCGCTCCGCCGACCCCGTTCAAAGGCCTTGCCGCGTTCGAGGATACCGACCTCGACGCGCTGTTTTTCTGCGGCCGGCAGCGGGAGCGCGAGGTCGTCGTCGCCAATCTGCTCGCGTCGCGGCTGACCGTGCTCTACGGGCAGAGCGGCGTCGGCAAGACGTCCCTGCTCAGCGCGGCGGTCGCGCACTCGCTTCGGTCAACCCACGACGCCGCGGTTGTCGTCTTCTCGTCCTGGGCCGGCGACCCGCGGGCCGGGCTCGGCGTCGCGATCGACGAGGCGGTCGGAATCGAGTCGAGCGGAACCCTCTCCGAGAGGCTCCGCGCCGCAGGCGAGGTGTACGTGATCCTCGATCAGTTCGAGGAGTACTTCCTCTACCACGAGCACGACGGGTTCGCCGAAGAACTCGCGGATGCAATCGCGGAACCGGGGCTCCGGGCGAACTTCTTGCTCGGCCTGCGGGAGGACGCGCTTGCGAAGCTGGACGCTTTCAAGGGTCGGATCCCGAACCTGTTCGCGAACTATCTGCGGCTCGACCATCTCGATCGCGCCGGCGCGCAAGCTGCGATTCTCGGGCCCGTCGACCGCTGGAACGAGCTGACCGGAGAGCGCGTCCGCGTCGAGCCGGAGCTCGTCAAGGCCGTACTCAACCAGGTCGCGGCCGGCAAGGTCGACGTCGGTCAGGCCGGCCGCGGCGGGGTCGAGACCGACGAGGAGCGGATCGAGGCGCCCTACCTCCAGCTCGTGCTCGAGCGGCTCTGGGAGGCCGAGCGCGAGCGGGGCGCCGACGTGCTTCGGCTTGCCATGCTCGAGGAGCTCGGAGGCGCCGAAGCGATCGTGCGCGCGCATCTCGAGCGGGCTCTCGGCAGCCTGGAGCCGTCGGAGCAGAACGTCGCGGCGACGATCTTCGGGCACCTCGTCACGCCGTCGGGATCGAAGATCGCCCACCGGCCCGGCGATCTCGCGCAGTACGCGACGGTAGGAGAGGAGGATGTCCGGCCGGTGCTCGAGGCCCTCGGTCGCGAGCGGATCGTGCGGGCGATCGACGGCGTGGGCGGCGGCGAGCGCTACGAGATCTTCCACGACGTGCTGGCCGACGGCGTCCTCGCCTGGCGCGCCCGCCGAGAGCTCGAGCGGGATCGCGAACAGGCTCACGCCCGTCAGCGACGCCTGACCCTCGTCGCGGCGGCGGCGCTCCTCGCGCTGGCCGCGATGACAGCAGTCGCGATCTACGCGTTCACAGAGCGTTCGCACGCGCGCACCTCGGCCCACCAGGCTCAGGCTCGAGCGCGGGAGGCTTCCGCGCTGGCCGAGCTGGCGCACGACCCTGAGCGGGCACTCGAAGACGCAGTCCGCGCGGCACGTTCGTCACCGAGCGGCCGTGCAGCCGAAGTTCTCCGGCAGGCGCTCTTGCAGGCGCACTTGCGACGCGTGCTCAGGACGACCAGTCCGATCCAAACGACGTTCAAAGGGCCACTGATCGCAAGAATTGGGACCGCAGGCGTCAAGATCGTCAGCAGGCGAACCGGCCGCGTCCTCCACGTCCTCCGGCGCAAGGGAGTGAAGACCGCGCGGTTTTCTCCAGACGGCAAGCTGCTCGCGACCGCCGACTATCGCGGAACGGATCTCTGGAACCCGCGTACCGGCCGACACGTGGCCGTGCTCGACGACGGCGCGCAGACGAAGCTGATGAACGACGCCGAGTTCAGCCCCAACGGGTCGCTGCTCGCCGCCGCCGGCCAGGACGGAGCGGTGCGAATCTGGAATGTCGCCAAGCACGACCGACTCTTCTATTTCCCCGAGCACACGAACCCGGTGCTGGCTGTTGCGTGGAGCCCAGACGGACGCTACGTGGTCGACGGGAGCAGCGATCAGACCGCGTTTGTGTGGCAGGTCAGCGGCGTCGAACAGGGCCAGCAGGTCGCGAAGCTCGTCGGCCATCACCGCGCCGTGACCTCGGTCGCGTTCACCGCCGGTGGGAGGTCGATCCGCACGGAAAGCACGGACGGCACTACGCGGATCTGGGACACGCGCTTTGAGCAAGACCTACAGCGGCTGGGCTTGCATCGTGGCGGCGCCTTGACCGCGTCGTTCGGCGACGCCGGACGGCTCGTTGTGTCAGCCGGCGCGGACGGGACGGTGCGGCTCTGGTCCGTCCGGGGCCGTCGGCTGCTCCACACGTTCCGGCCGGGAGGTCGAGTCAGCGACGCACGTCTCAGCCCCGACGGCCGCTTCGTCCTCACCGTGAGCTCAAAGGGAGCGGCGGTGTGGAATGTGCGGACTGGCGCGCGCTTGCGGACGCTGCCCGTGAGCGGGGCCGTGTCGGTCGCGCGGTTCAGCCCCGACGGGAAAGAGATCGTCACTGGTGGCTCCAACGGCCACGTGAAGCTCTGGCGGACGCTCGGCGGCGGCCCGATCAACTCCGAGGAACAGGCAGGCCCGGTGACGGACGCCGAGCTCAGCCGGAAGAGCGTCGCGACCGCAGGCCGCGACGGCGCGAGCATCTGGTCGCACGGCCGGCACTTGCTGCGGTCGCCCAAAGGCGTCTCACGCGTGGCGTTCTCACCCGACGGGAAGGTGATCGCGACCGCGGGCCTCGACGGCACGGCGCGGCTCTGGGATGTTGAGACCGGACGACGGCTCCACGTGCTGCGGTCGCCGTCGCGGCTCCCGCTCACCGACGTTGTGTTCAGCCCGGACGGACGCCTGTTGCTGACCACCCGCCTGGGCATCAAGAACAACGTGGAAACCTGGGACGCCAAGACAGGCAAGTTGGAGCGAGAGATGGTCGGAGTGTTCGGGTCCGTCTCCACCGGGGCTTTCAGCCCGGACGGGCGCTGGATTGTCACGGCAGGCCCGATCAGCGGGGCCCTCTGGAAGACGGGCGCCGATCACCCCTACGTCTACCTGCGGGGCGGCGCCGCGAAGCTCCAGGTCCTGACGGCGGTCGCCTTCAGCCCCGACGGCAAGCTCGTCCTCAGCGCGAGCGAGGACGGCACCGTGGGTCTCTACCGCTGCGAGATCTGCGGCAACCTGAAGCAGCTCATCGCGGTCGCGGAACAACGGCTGGCCACGAGGTGAGGCTCACGCGGTAGGTGTCAGACACCCGCGCGAGATGTGACTAGCTCAGGCTCGCGCCTTTTGTCTCTCGGCCGAACGCCGCCGCTACGAGTGCGCCCGCGGCCATCACGATTGCGATGAACGTGATCGACCACGACGTGTTTCCGGTCGCGTCCTTCAGGTGGCCGAAGATGTACGGCCCCGCGATCGCGGCCGCCTTGCCCACGCCCTCCATCACGCCGAAGGCGCTCGAGCGCAGCCGCGTCGGGAAAAGCTCGGCCGTGTACGGGTAGACCGCCCCCCAGGCGCCGAGGTTGAAGAAGCCGACGAAGAAGAGCGCCGTGATGTAGACGCCCTGCGTGTCGGCCGCCGAGAACGCGTAGGCGGAGACGCCGCCCAGGAAGAGGAACGCCGCCAGCGTCGGCTTGCGGCCGATCCGCTCGACGAGCCAGATCGCCGCCGCGTAGCCGGGGAACTGCGACAGGGCGCTCAGCGCGAGCAGCAGATACAGGTCGACATGGAAGTGCTTCTCGCCCTGGAGCACGAACGGCAGCCACAGGAACAGCCCGTAGTACGAGACGTTCAGGGCGATCCAGACGAGCGCGGTCGTTGCAGCTCGCCCCCGCAAGGCCGGCGCCGCGAGCTCCCGCACCGACGACTCGGGCTCCTCGGGCGCGCTCAGCTCGCCCTCCCCGACCGGCCGCCCGGTGATCTCCTCGAGTACCTTGGCGGCCTCGCGGTCACGACCGCGGCGAGCCAGGAAGTACGGGCTCTCCGGAAGTGTCCGCCGCACGATGAACGCGAGGAACGCGGGGAACGCTGCGGCCAGGAACAGGTAGCGCCAGCTCCAGTCGCCGAACCGGTTGAAATTCGGCCCGAGGAACAGGAACGAGAGCCCGGTCGCCATCAGCAGCCCGACCGGCCACCAGAAATCGAGGAACACCAGAAGGCGGCCGCGCCGCTGCGGCGGCAGGTACTCGGCCAGCATCGACGGGTCGACCACCAGGAGCCCGCCGAGCCCAAGCCCCGCGAAGAACCGGAACGTCATCACCGACCACGGCCCCCAGGCAAGCGACGTCAGCGCCGTGAAGACCGCGTACCAGAGAATCGCGTACTGGAAGATCGCGCGCCGGCCGATTCGGTCGGCCAGCCGCCCGAGCACCAGAGAGCCGCACAGCGATCCCGCCAGCGCCGCGCTGTTGACGAGCCCCTGCATGCGCCCGTCGAGGTGCCAGATCGCCGTGAACGTCGGCGCGACGAACCCGACGAGCAGGATCTCCATTGCCACGAACGTCCAAGCGGCGCCGGTGACCAGGATCGCCTTCTTGTGGAAGCGCGAGAGCCCACCCTCGCGCAGGACTTGTTCGACGTCCCGGACGTTCGGTGCAGCGATCGCGCTCATCGCACCGTCCGTGCGGCCGGCACCCCGGTGAGCTCGTCGATGGTCGTCAGCTTCGCCCCGTACATCGTCTCGAGGTACTCGAGGGCTTCGTCCGGATCGACCTCAGGCCAGGCGCAGACGCCGTCGCGTGGGATCACGATCTCGTAGCCGTGCACCATCGCGCCGTAGGCGGTGTGCCGCACGCAGATGTGCGTGTGCTGGCCGGTGATCACGACCTCGTCGACCCCTCGCTCCCTGAGCTGCTCGTCGAGCCCCGTGCCTTCGAAGCCGCCGTAGACGCGCTTGGGGCAGACGATGTCGCCTTCACGCGGCTCCAACGCCGAGATCACCTCGGCGCCAGGCGTGCCAGCCATCGCGTGCTCGCCCCAGATGCGTACCTCGGGGTCCCCCGGATGGTGTGCGTCGTTCGAATAGACGACGACCCAACCTTCGTCACGCGCGTGCTCGAGCAGGCGCTCCAGCGGCCCGACGATCGCCTGTGCATTCGGGTTCGCGAGCGCCCCGTCGACGAAGTCGTGGAGCATGTCGTCGATGATCAGTGCGCGCATCCCGTCTCCATTCCGGTAGTTTTTGTCTATGAGTCGAAAACCTCGTGGAGAGTCTACCAGGCAGCGGCCCGCTCACGTCACTCTGGCGGTCGTCCTCCAGGTGCGAGAGGGGAGGCTCCAGGTGCTGCTGTGGCAGCGTGCCCGCGAGCCGTTTCTCGGCGCGTGGTCCCTCCCGGGCGGCTACCTCGATCCAGGCGAGACGCTGGAGGACTCGATTCGACGGCACCTCGCGGTCAAGGTCGACGTGCGCGAGCTCGCGCACCTGGAGCAGCTCGAGGTCCTCAGCGATCCGGGCCGAAACCCCCTCGAGTGGGAGCTGGCCACCGCGTACCTGGGGCTCGTGCCCGCCGACCTGGACCCCGTCGTCCCCGAGGACACCGCCTGGCATCCGGTCTCGCGCCTTCCCGAGCTCGCCTTCGACCACCGCGCGATCACGCTCGCCGGCCGCGACCGGCTCCGCGCGAAGCTCTCGTACACGAACGTCGGGTTCGCGCTCGCACCGCCGGTCTTCACGCTCTCGCAGCTGCGCGAGATCTACGTCGCCGCGCTCGGGCACGAGGTCTCGGCGACGAACCTGCAGCGCGTTCTCCTCCGCCGGGGCGTCCTCGCGCCGACCGGCGAGCGCCGCGAGCCCGGGCGCACGGGCGGCCGGCCCGCCGCGCTCTACCGCTTCCGGGCCCGCCGGCTCGAGATAACCGACCAATTTGCGGTGCTCAGACCACCCGGTTGAGTGATGCCGCCGTCCGCGACCACCCGTAGGCTCATCGGAGTTAGGGGATAAAGGAGGAATGGGGTCGTGGGAAGGTCTTTCTACAGCGGATTGGTTGTGATCGCGGGCGTGGTGCTCGCCTTCGT
Organism: Gaiellaceae bacterium; assembly: GCA_036522595.1. GTDB lineage: Bacteria > Actinomycetota > Thermoleophilia > Gaiellales > Gaiellaceae > AC-32. The sequence continues at coordinate 3,668 of DATDFL010000042.1, read as the reverse complement.
CGCCTTCGCGCTGACGGTCACGGTTCGCGTCTGACAGACTCGCGCGCGTGAGCCTCGAGGAGGAGCTCGACCGGCTCTATGCGCTGCCGCTGAACGAGTTCACCGCGGCACGCGACGAGCTCGCGAAACGGCTCCGCGCCGACGGCGAGCGCGACCTCGCCGACGAGGTCAAGGGCCTGCGAAAGCCGACGGTCGCCGTCTGGCTCGTCAACCAGCTCGCGCACGAACGGGAAATGGACGTCAAGCGCCTCCTCAAGGCCGGCGAGGCGCTCGGCAAGGCGCAGGCTTCGGCGAAGGGCTTCGCGGAGGCCCGGAGCGACGAGCAGCACGCGCTGGAGCGGCTGGCCTCTGCCGCACGGGAGGCCGGGGTCGGGCCGCAAGCGGCGGATCGGGCGATTCAGACGCTGCGCGCCGCCTCGCTGACCGACGAGGGCCGAGACCTGCTGAAGCGCGGCCGGCTCACCGAGGAGCTCGAGCCGCCGGGCTTCGAAGCGCTTGTGGGCATGCCCGCTACGAAGAGACCCAAAGCAAAGCCCAAACCCCCGCCGCGGAAGAACCCCAAGCTGAAGAAGGCCCAAGAGCGCGTCCGGAAGCTGAAGGCGGAGGCCCAGCGGGCGGAGCGCGAGGCGACCGCAGCGGCGGAGCGGCTGGCCAAGGCGGAGGCCGAGCTCGAGCGGCTCGAGGCGTAGACTCACCGGCATGGGAATCACGTCCTGGTGGAAGCGCATGACGCAGCGCAAGGACGAGCAGGCGATCGAGCGCGAGATCGAGCGGGAGCACGAGACCCCCGAGGAGCAGCGCTTTGCCTCCGGCGACATGACCGGGCTCGAGACCGACCAGCGCGCGGCAGAGACGGTGACCTTCCGCGACGAGACGATCGAAGACGCCGAGCGCTTCGCCGAAGGCGACGACTAGGTAACGGTCACACGGACCGTCTGCACGGCGTTGTTCAAGTAGCCGCCGAGGTTCCAGGTCGGGTCGACGGGCTGTTCGTTGCCTTGCTCGTCGCGCGCGCGTGAACAGAGGTGGTGCTCACCCGGCTCGGCCTGCCAGCAGAAGCGCCAGCCACGCCAGGCCCAGCGCTCCTCCTGCGGCTCGAGCTCGGCGTCGCTCCAGGTCGAGCCTCCGTCGCTGCTGAACTGCACCCCCGCGATCGGCGCGTACCCCGACCACGCGCGCCCGAGAATGACGTGCTCGCCGGGCTCCGCGGTTCGGTCGCGCGTGAAGTACTCAGGGATCCCGGGCGGCACGAACAGCGAGCGCGGCACGATCCGCTCGATCGGCGTGCCCTCCTCGTCTTCGGCCTGCCGCATCCGGTACGCCTGCAGCTGCTGGTAGCCGGTGAACGGCTCGTGGATCACCTCGATCTCGGTCAGCCACTTGACGCTGGTCATCCCGTACCAGCCGGGGACGACGAGGCGCAGCGGGAAACCGTGTTGCGGCGGGAGCGGCTGGCCGTTCATCTCGTAGGCGAGCAGCAGGTCGTCGCTGAGCGCTTCCCCGAGCGAGAGGCTGCGCTGGTAGCGCTGCTCGATGTCGCCGTCGATGCCCCGGTCGAGGCCGGTGAAGAGCACCTCGACGGCGCCCTCCCCCACGCCCGCGTCTTCGAGCAGCGGCCTGAGCGCGGCCCCGCCCCAGCGCGCGGTGCCGACGGCCTCGAGCAGCCAGGGCTGGCTCACGGGGCGCGGATCGAGGCGGGCGCGGCCGTTGCCGGCGCACTCCATCGTCACCGTGAGCTCCTGGCGCGGGCGCTCCTTCAACGCGTCCAGGTCGAGGGTCAGCTCGCGCTCGCCGTGCACGGTGAGGCTCCACTCGCCCGGGTCGACGTCCGGCACGTCGAAGTGAATCAGCAGGTAGTGGAGGCCGATCGGCGTGACGGGGTAGCGCAGCGCCTCGAGCGGCATGCCGTGGTTCCGTGCCGCGAGCTGGAGCTCCTCGAGGCTGATGCCCTCCACAGCGCGGAGACTATGCCAGCGAGAGCTCCGAGTCGGCGTGCTCGATTACGACCGGATCGTGCGTCGCGCAGACGACCGCCGCGCCGGTCTCGCGGGCGAGCGTCGAGAGGAGCACGGCGAGCGTGCGCGCGTTCGCCTGGTCGAGCCGTGCGGTCGGCTCGTCGACGAGCAGCAGGCGCGGTTGGGCGGCGAGCGCCCGGGCGACGGCGACCCTGACCTGCTCGCCTGCGGAGAGCCGCGAGACGCGCTGGCCCGCGCGTTCGGCGAGACCAACCGCGCCGAGCACGTCGCCGTCCGCGCTCTGCTCTCGCACGGCGGCGATCAGCTCGACGTTCTCGCGCGCGCTCAGGAACGGGATCAGGCCGGGTTGCTGCGCGACCAGCGCGATCAGCTTGCGGCGCAGCTCCGCGCGGCGGGCCCGGTCGAGGCCGTTCAACGGCTTGCCGCAGATCTCGATCTCGCCGGCGTCGGGGAGGTCGAGGCCCGCGAGCAGGAGCAGCAGCGTCGTCTTGCCCGACCCCGACGGGCCGGTGACGGCTGTCAGGCGGCCGCTCTCGAAACTCGCAGCGAAGCCGTCGAAGACGTGCGCCGCGCTCGTGCCCGCGCCGTGGGTCTTGGCGAGGTCCCGCACCGCTGCGACGGTCTCTCCGGGCCCGGCCGCACGGGCCGCGGGCTTCTCCTCGGCGCTCTCCGCGCGCGCTCCCGCCGCCGTGACGATGATCCGATCGTCCTCGAGCGACGCCGCCGCGCGCGAGCCGATCCCGGCCCGGTCGAGGAACTCCTGCGGCAGCTGCAGCCAGCCGCCGCGACCGACGACGATCGAGCTTCCGGTTGCGCCGCGCACCGTCTCCTCGCTGACGCGCCCGTCGCGGATGTGGACGACGCGGTCGGCGATCTCCGTCGACTCGGGGTCGTGGCTCACGATCACGGCCGTCGCGTTCTCGGCGCGCGCAAGGTCGGCGATCGCCGCGTAGACGATGCGCGCGTTCGCGGTGTCGAGCTCGCCGGTCGGCTCGTCGGCGAGCAGCAGCCTCGGCCGGTGGGCGAGCGCTGCGCAGAGCGCGACACGCTGCTGCTCGCCGCCGGAGAGCTGTGCGGGTCGCGCCTCCGCCCGCTCTTCGAGGCCCACGCGAGCGAGCAGCTCGTTCGAGCGGGCCTCGTGCTCCTGCCCGTCCGCGCGGAGCCGCAGGCCGACGAGCTCCTGCGCGGTGAGCTCGGGCGCCAGGGCACGCGCGTAGTGCTGGTCGAGGTAGCCGACGCTCTCGGTGCGGTATCGGGCCCGCCCACGCGAGCCGAGCGTGCGCAGGTCGCTCCCGAGCACGGTCAGCCTCCCGGCCGACGGCAGGTCGAGCCCGGCGAGGAGCCGCAGGAACGACGTCTTCCCCGCGCCGCTCGGCCCGAGCAGGGTCAGGATCTCCCCGGCCTCCACCGTGAGCGAGAGCCCCTGCAGCGCGGCGGCGTCACCCTCCGGGGTCGAGTGGACGCGGAAGAGGTCGCGGGCGTCGACGGCAGTCGTCATCCGTATCGCTCCGGGGTCGCGCGGCGGAAGGCGCGGCCTGTGAGGAAGACGACGAGCGCCGCGGCGAGGATCGCCGCCACGAGCGCCGAGAGCAGGACGACCGGCCAGTCGACGGCGAGCACGAGCGGCGGGTCCGGCACTCCTGCGTTCGCGGTCAGCTCGACGAAGCCGACGACGAGGATCGAGAGGACGAG
>DATDFL010000041.1:0-11428 GCA_036522595.1 Gaiellaceae bacterium | reverse complement strand
CCGGCGCCCGAGCCGGTTCGCCTGCCCGAGCGCAAGCCCGAGCCCAAGCCTGAGCCGAAGGCCGCTCCGCCGCCTGCTCGCGAGCCCGAGCGCCCGCGCCTCGAGCCGCTCCCGGAGCCGCCCCCGCGGCTGCACCGCGTTCCCGAGCCGGGCGCATACATCGCCGTCATCCGCGTGGTCGGAGTCGGCGGCGCCGGCCTGAACGCCGTCAACCGGATGATCGACGCCGACATCTCGCAGGTCGAGTTCGTCGCCGTCAACACCGACATCCAGCAGCTCCAGACCAGCGACGCCCCGGTCAAGATCCACATCGGCCGCGAGCTGACGGAAGGTCTCGGCTCCGGCGCAGACCCCGATCTGGGCCGCCGCGCCGCCGAAGAGGCCTACGACCAGATCAAGCGGGCCCTCCGCGGCTCGGACATGGTCTTCGTTACCGCCGGCGAGGGCGGGGGCACGGGCTCGGGCGCCGCTCCCGTCGTGGCGAGGATCGCCAAGGAGCTCGGCGCGCTGACGGTCGGAATCGTGACGACGCCGTTCAAGTTCGAAGGCACGCGCCGCCACCGCCAGGCCGACGACGGGGTCGACACGCTACGCGCGAACTGCGACACCGTCATCGTCGTCCCGAACGAACGGCTCCTCGAGGTGCTCGACCGAGACACGTCGATGCTCGACGCGTTCAGGATCGCCGACGACGTCCTCCGCCAGGGCGTCCAGGGCATCTGCGACCTGATCACGCTCCCGGGCCTGATCAACCTCGACTTCGCCGACGTCCGCACGGTCATGAAGGACGCCGGCACCGCGCTGATGGGAATCGGCTTCTCGGCCAGCGGCGAGAACCGCGCCAGGGAAGCGGCCGAGCGCGCGCTCCGGTCGCCGCTGATCGACACCGAGATCGCCGGTGCGAAGGGCATCCTGCTCTCGATCGCGGGTGGCGACGACCTCTCGCTGTACGAGGTCAATGAGGCCGCCGAGATGGTCCGGGAGGCATCCACCGGAGACACGAACATCATCTTCGGCGCGACCGTCGACGACCGGCTCACGGGCCAGGTCTGGGTGACCGTCGTGGCGACCGGCTTCGGCTCGCGCGGCGCGCAGCAGCGGATCCAGCGCCGAGCGCAGGCGGCCGACGAAGAGGCTCTCGAGCCACCCAGCTTCCTCCAGTCCTAGGCGCTTAGCGGCTCGAGTCGAGACTGCCGCTGCAGACCGTGGTCCGACCGCCGACGGCGGCGAGCGCGGCGCCGGCGTTGATCCGGAACGAGAGCGCGAGTCGACCTGGCCGGCTCGGGACGACCATCATCATTCCGTCGGCGCTACGGCTGAGACAGGCGTTCTTCGCGTGCCAGAACGGTGAGAAGCGGACCGCGAGCCGGTACTGCGCGGAGCTCGGGAGATCGACGACGACCCGCGTCGCGGTGAGGCTCCGGACGGTGCCCGGAACCGGCCCGGTGAGGATCGGCGTCGGGTGCGGCACCTTGAAGATCGTCAGGTCGCGCGTGCGGAAGACAGGACGCAGGCCGGACTGCCCGCTCCGCAGGAGTGCCGCCTCGCTGCGGGCGCTGTAGTCGGTCGGCGCGTTCGCGAGCACGACGTAGCGCACGCCGAGCTCTCGCAGCCAGCGCATGTAGGCGGACGGCGCGAGGTCGTCGTAGAGCAGCTCGTTCTGCGGGAAGTCGTCCTGGCGAAAGCCACCGCGTGCGACGGGGATCTGCGCTTCGGCGAGGTAGACGGCGGCCCAGTGGCTGGTCGTGTCGACGGCCTCGACGCGGTAGGCCGGGGTCATGTGCGCGCGCAGGAACGAGATCGCCGGCGCCCAGTAGGCCGCCTTCGTCGCGGGATCCGAGCTGCCCTTGAGGTACTGGCCCGCGATCGGCGACACGTTCCACGATGCCGCGAGCGCGAAAACTCCGAGGCAGACCGGCAGCGGCCGCCAGCGGCGCAGCGACAGCGCGAGCACGGCCACCGGCACGGCCGCGTAGCGCAGCCGCGCCACGTTTTCCCCGAGCGCAGACGGGATCAGGTACGCGGCGACGCAGGCGACGAGGTAGACGACGAACACCCAGCGCAGCGACCGCGCGCGCTCGACGCGCCAGGTCACGGCGGCTCCGAGGATGCAGAACGTGAGCGCGGCGGCGAGCTCCGCGAACGAGAACGGGTACCGGCCGCCCGGGAAGAGTCGCCAGAGCACGACCTCGACCAGGCCGAACGCGGCGAGTGTCAGCCCGGGCGCGAGGAGCGTGCGATCGTGCCACCGCGCGACCCCGAACCCGGCGAGCAGCAGCGCCAGGAGCAGGAACGCGAGCGGGCTCGCGGCGAGGGTGAGCGCGGCGAGCACGGCGAACCGTCCGAGCTTCCGCGCTTGAAGCGCCCACATCGCGAGCAGCGCGAGCGCCGCACCGAGCGCGAACGGGAACGCCGCCGACAAGACGATTCCGGCCCAGACGACGGCGAACGTCCGGCTCGACCAGCGCCCGACCGGGCCCCACTGCCGCCCGACGACGACCGCAAACGCGAGCGCCGCCGTCGAGACGGTCGCCACCGCGAGCAGCTTGATCCCGAGCAGCGCGGCCAGCGGGTAGTACAGAAGGCTGTAGGTGACGAAGCTGTAGCGCCCCGCGTACCAGAAGTTGTTCCAGAAGGCGAAGCCCTCGTTCAGGAAGAGCGTTCGCTGGTAGGCGTGCTCCGCGAGGTCGGCGCCGGGCGGCCCGAGCCAGACGAGGAGTGCGGCGAGCGTGGCCGCGGCGGCGGCGGAGAGGAGGGCTTCGCGGGCGAGCGGGCTGGCTTTCGGCAAGCGAATGGACGATACCCGGGGCTGCGGCTAAAGGAGGCACTACGCTTGGCGCCATGAGAGGCGCGGTTGCCACGGCATCGCTTGCGATGCCGTCTGAGAGGCCCTGCCGGCTTTGCCGGCGGGGCCGTTTTCGATGCGGCGACCGCCGGTGCGTCCCGAGTACGCTGGGTCGATGAGGGGCGCGGTCGCCGCGGGCCACCCGCTGACGGCCGAGGCTGGAGCCGCAGTGCTGGCGGAGGGCGGGAACGCCGTCGACGCCTGCATCGCGGCCGCATTCGTCTCGTGGGTCGCGGAGAGCACGCTGACCGGCCCCGGAGCGGGCGGCTTCATGCTCGTGCACCGGGCGCGGGACCGGACGACGCGTGTGCTCGACCACTTCGTCACGGTCCCGGGGCTCGGCCTCGGCCGCCGCGAGATCGCGGAGATGGAATCGGTCGACGTCGCGTTCACGCCGGAGTCGTCGCAGGCGTTCCGGATCGGCGCTGCGTCGTGCGCGGTCCCGGGCGCGGCCGCGGGGCTCGGGGAGGCACACCGGCTCTTCGGAACGCTGCCGTGGCGGGTGCTGCTCGAGCCCGCGATCCGCCACGCGCGCGAGGGCATCGAGCTGACCAAATCGCAGGCGTACCTGCACGCGATCCTCGACCTGATCCTGCGGCACACCGACGAGGGCCAGGCGATCTACAGCCACGACGGCAACCGCCTCGTCGCGGGCGACCGGCTCGTCATGAGCGACCTTGCGCAGACCCTCGAGCGACTCGCCGACAAGGGCGCAGACGACCTCTCTCACGGCGAGCTGGCTCGGGCGGTCGCGGCGCACATTCGCGAAGGCGGCGGCGCGATCACCGAGCGCGACCTGGCCGAGTACCGGGTGGTCCGGCGGCGCCCCGTCCGCGCGCGCTTCCTCGGCCACGACTTCGAGTCGAACCCGCCGCCGTCGGCCGGAGGGATCCTGATCGGCCTCGGTGTGAGGCTGCTCGACCGGCTCGGTGCGGCCGCACCGGCGGGAAGCGCCGAGGCGATCGCCCAGCTCGTCGAGATCATGCGCGAGCAAAACGACGCGCGCGATGCTGCGTTCGCGCGGGGCCTCTACCGCGGCGGGCTCGCAGGACGGCTGCTCGAGCCTCATGCCGTGGGGGCCACGCTGAAGCGCCTGCGGGCGCGACTGCCCGAGTCGGTAGCGGGCACGACGCACATCTCGGTCGTCGACGGGAAGGGGAACGCGGCCTCGCTCACCGCGTCGACCGGCTCCGGCTCTGGCGTCGTCGTCCCCGGCACCGGAATCCAGCTCAACAACATGCTCGGCGAGTTCGACCTCGCCGCCACCGGCCGCGTGCCGAAGCCTGGAATTCGCTTCACGAGCGGGATGGCGCCGTCGCTCGTGCTGCGGGACCGCCGGCCGCGCCTGGTGGTCGGCAGCGCGGGGTCGCTGCGGCTGCGCGGCGCGATCTTCCAGATCGTCGTCAACGCCGTGGCCCACGGAATGGGCGTGGAGGAGGCGATCGACCGGCCGCGCATCCACCTCGACGGCGACGACGTCCACTGCGAGGGAGGCAACGACCCGGCCGAGCTCGAGCGGCTCGAGGACTGGGGCTACCCGCTCGTGAGCTGGCGCCGGCGGAACCTCTACTTCGGCGGCGCAGCGGGAGTCGAGTTCCGAGAGGATGGCTCACTCGCCGCCGCCGGCGACGGACGACGCGGAGGCCACGGCGTAGTCATCGAGTGAGCGACTTCACGATCAGGCAGGCGACCCCGGGCGACGCGACGGCGCTGGTCCGGCTCGCGCGCGAGATCGGCGCCGAGCCCGAGGGCTGGCTGATCTCGACGACCGAGTGGCGCGGGGCGGGGGACGAGCGCCGCTATCTGCGCTCGCTGCGACGCTCGCGGGACGCGGCCGTCTTCGTCGCCGATACGAGCGAGGGGATCGTCGGCCGGCTGTCGGTCGGGCGCGACCCGCATCCCGCGAGCTCCCACGTCGCCGATCTCGGCCTGATGGTCGCGAAAGGGCACCGCCGCCGCGGGATCGGCCGCGCGCTGCTCGAACAGGCCGTCGAGTGGGCGCGGGGAGCGAAGGTCTCGAAGCTGGAGCTGCACGTCTTCCCGCACAACGAGCCTGCGATCCAGCTCTACGACGCGTTCGGGTTCCGCAGGGAGGGCTATCGCCAGGGCCACTACCGTCGGGATGGCGACGTTGTCGACGCGATCCTGATGGCCTTCGACGTGGAGTAGGTACCTACACTGCCCGAGTGACCGGGCTCGTCCATCACTACGGGCTGATCGCGCTCTTCCTGGTCGTGATGCTCGAGTCCGGGGGCGTGCCTCTTCCGGGCGAGACGGCGCTCGTCGCGGCCGCGATCTACGCCTCGAAGGGCAAGCTCAGCATCGTCGAGGTGATCGTGGTCGCAGCGGTGGCCGCGATCGTCGGGGACAACCTCGGCTACTGGGCGGGACGGTCCGGCGGCCGGCGCGTGCTGGAGCGCTGGGGCCCGACGCGCAAGTGGAGCCGGCGCACGCTGCCGCGTGCCGAACGCTTCTTCAAGCGTCACGGCGGCAAGACGATCTTCCTCGCGCGCTTCTTCTCCGTCCTGCGCGTGACCGCGGCCTGGGTTGCCGGCATCTCGCGCATGCACTGGTGGCTTTTCTTCCTCTGGAACGCGGCCGGCGGCATCGTGTGGGCGGCGCTCGTGGGGCTCGTCGCCTACTACGTGGGCCACGCGGCCGCCGATGCGATCGATCACTACGGGCTGTGGGTGGGGGCAGGCCTGGTCGTCCTGCTGGCTATCGTGTGGCTGGCCGTCCACGTCTGGAAGAAACGGATGCTGCGAGCGGAAACCGAGTCGTGAAGGGGCTGATCGGGGTCGGGGTCGTGCTCGCGGCGTTCGTCGCGGGGGCTTGCAGCGACTCGTTGGCGACTCGCCAGCCCGTTCCGCGGTTCGATCACGTGATCGTGGTGGTCCTCGAGAACAAGGACCAGTCGAAGGTGCTCGGTAACGCGGACGCGCCGAACTACAACCGCTACGCGAAGAACTTCGCGGTTCTCTCGCACTACGGGGGAGTCGCCCATCCGAGCCTCCCGAACTACCTGGCTCTCGTCTCCGGCTCGACGCACGGGATCAGAACGGACTGCACGACCTGCACCGTCCCGGGCAAGAGCCTGGCCGATTCGCTCGAAGGCATGCACATGTCGTGGAAGGCGTACGCGGAGGGGCTCCCTCGACCCGGCTTCACGGGCGGTTCCGCCGGGCGATACGCGAAGAAGCACGTGCCCTTCCTGTACTTCAGGAACATCCTGTCGAAGCCCTCGCGGCTGCGACGCGTGGTGCAGCTGCGCCAGTTCTGGCGGGATCTGGCGGCCGGTCGCCTGCCGTCGTTCTCGCTGGTCGTCCCGAATCTTTGCCACGACATGCACGATTGCCCGGTCGAGACGGGCGATGCCTGGCTCGGCGGCTTCCTCAAGCCGGTGCTCCGTTCCGATCGGCTCGCGGACAGCGTGATCTTCGTGATCACGGACGAGCCCGACGACGCGGACCCGACGGCGGCGGTTCCGGCGCTGGCGCTCGGGCCGCTCGTCAAGCCCCGGTCGACGTATCCGGCGCGTACCTCTCACTACGGGTTGCTGCGGACGATCGAGGACGCGTGGGGCCTGCCGCGCCTCGGGCATTCGGCGCAGGCGCGGCCGATCACAGGCATTTGGCGGTAGAAGGGATCTAGCGGCCCAAGTGGAACTCGCCCCCGTGGCGATGCTCTCCACTCTCAGCCGCGCCATCGAGGCTCGCGATCCCTACACGCGGGGGCACTCGGCGCGGGTGACGCAGATCGCCGAGGCGATCGCGCGACGGCTGGGCTGGGACGAGGAGCAGCTCGAGCTCTTGCACGTGGGCGGGCCGCTGCACGACGTCGGGAAGCTGGGCGTCTCCGAGGAGGTGCTGGCGAAGCCGGGCCGGCTCGACGAGAACGAGCTCGCCCAGATCCGGGAGCACCCGAAGCTCGGAGCGCGGCTCCTGCTGCGCGTCACCGCCCTGCGCGGCGCGCTGCCGTACGTGCTCTACCACCACGAGCGCTGGGACGGCGGTGGGTATCCGACGGGACGCGCCGGCGAGCAGATTCCGGTGGAAGCGCGCGTCCTGGCGGTTGCAGACGCGTTCGACGCGATGACGAGCGACCGTCCCTACCGGCCGGCGCTCGAGCGAGACGAAGCGCTCGCCGAGGTCGCCCGCTGCGCGGGGACGCAGTTCGATCCAGAGATCGTCCGCGTCTTCCTGGAGCTCTTCGGCCAGCGGGCGCAGCTCCCCGCGGCAGCCGCCTCCTAAAGCGTCGCCCAGACCTCGAGCTTCGTTCGCGTCCGGCGGATCACCTCGTCCGTGAACTCGCTCGTGCCCGCGTGCCCCGCCAGGTCGGCGGTGCGGATGCCCTCCGCGACCGCTTCGAGACAGGCCTCGCGGATCGCGCGCCCGGCCGGAGCGCCCTCCTCGCCGGAATACGACAGCAGCGCCGCCCCCGCGAGGATCATCGCCATCGGGTTCGCGACGTTCTTGCCCTGCAGCGCCGGAGCGGTCCCGTGCGCGGCCTCGGCGAGCACGACGGTCGGGACGTAGTCCTCTCCGAACGCGACCAGCAGCGACTCGGAGCCGGCGATCGAGCCGAACAAGGGCAGCACGAGGTCGGAGAGGATGTCGCCGTCGCGGTTCAGCGACGGAATGACCAGCGGCTCGCCGCTCGTCGCGAGCAGAAGCGCGAACGTCGCGTCGATCAGCTGTGGCTCGTAGCGCACGTCCGGATGGCGCTCGGCTGCGCGATCCATCTCCTCCTTCAGCATCCCCTCGTAGACCGGGCTGACGGTGTACTTCGGCCCGCCGAACACCTTCGCGCCCGTCTGGTCGGCGAGCCGGAACGAGAACTCCGCGACCGAGTGGCAGATCCGCCGCTCGATCCGCTCCGTTCGAAACGCCGCCTCGTCGTCGCCTGACCCCTCGCGCCATTCCTTGGCGCCGTACGCATCGCCGACCGCCATCCGCACGACGGAGATGGGCGCGTGCACCCCGCCCAGAGGAATCACCCCGGGAATGCGCCTCCCCGTCCGCACGATCACCCGTCCGTCGATCTCCTCGCGCAGGATCCGGTTCGGCGAGCCCACGTCGTTTGCGCCCTCAGGGGTGACCGTGGCCGCCTTCAGCCCGAGCCCCGCCTCGCGCACGGCCGCAGCCGCCTCGGTCACGACCTCGTTCGACGTCGCCCGGCGCGACTCGAGCGAGAGGTCGAACCGCTCGAAGCCCAGCTCGAGCCCGGTCACTTCGGGTGAGAGAACCCGGAGGGCCTCCTCGAGCAGCTCCTGCCCGGTCTCGTCACCCTCCAGCACGACGATCGTCTTCGACTCCATCACCTCCAGGGTTAGATCTCGGGCCGCGCGGCAACAACGGGAAACTCTATGGCCCGGAGAGGAGGATGGAGACGGCTCGGATCGCGCGGTCGCTTCCGCTACGTGGACGCGCGCGACAGGCCGATCACGGACGCAGCCGCGCTGGAGCGGATCGACGCGCTGCGGATCCCGCCCGCGTGGCGCGACGTGCGCATCTCGCCGCGCCCGTACGCGAAGCTCCAGGCCACGGGAATCGACAGCGCGGGCCGCATGCAGTACCTGTACCACGCCGATTTCCGCGCGCAGCAGGAGCAGGCGAAATTCGACAAGCTGATCCGCTTTGCCGAGCGGCTTCCCGACCTGCGCGCAGCGATGTCCGAGCACATGGCGCTCGAGCCGCTCGAGCCGGATTGGACCGCGGCGCTCGCCGTCCGCCTGATCAACCTCGGTTGGTTCCGAGTCGGCGACGAGCGCTACGCGAAGAAGTTCCGGACGTTCGGGATCACGACCCTGCGCAAGAACCATGTCAGGGTTCGCGGGAGCCGCATCACGTTCTGTTTCCGGGCCAAGCACCGCGCGCTCATTCGCACCGCGCTCGTCGACCCCGAACTGGCGGACGCAATTCGCGAGTTGAAATCTCGAAGGGGCGGACGTGTCCTCTTCCGCTACCGAAACAACGGCGACGGGCTCTGCAACCTCACGGGGAGGCGTCTGAACGACTACATCCAGGAGCACATGGGAGAGGAGTTCACGGCGAAGGATTTCCGCACCTGGGGCGGGACGCTGATCGCGGCGATCGCGCTCGCGGAGCACGGTCCGGCCGAGTCGGAAACACAGGCGAAACGCGTGGTCGCCTCGGTGATGCGGACAGTCGGCGAGAAGCTCGGAAATACACCCGCTGTTGCGCGCGCCTCGTACGTCAGCCCCGCCGTTGTCGAGCAATATCTCGACGGGCGAACGATTGATGACTTTAGGCCGCGCCATTTGCGCGTCGTGGGTGCGCGGGATGTCTCGCTCGACGCGGAAGAACAGGCGCTGCTTTCGCTGCTCCGTTCGCATCGAGTTCGACGAGCCCGAAAAGCTGCGTAGTATTTCTCGCTCGACTACGACCGAGGAGGGCAATTTGGCACGCAAGACCGTGCTCGTCTGCGACAACTGCGGGAGCGAAATTCAAGAGGGAAAAGGCGCGACGATGCGCCTCAACTTCACCGACGCCCGCCGCGGCTCGAAGCAGGCCGATCTCTGCGACAACTGCTCGGGGCAGCTGCCGGGCCAGGCCGTCGCCCGCCGCGGCCGCAGGCCGAAGTCCGCGACCCCGGCCTGATCTGATCTGACGCGAGGGGCGGCCCAGCCGCCCCTCGGAGACCGTCATCCGCCGTCAATAGGATGGGCGCGTGGGCCTCAGCCTGCTCGCAGGGCCTGCCAACGCGGGCAAAGTCGCGCTTCTCCTCGAGCGCTATCTGGGCGCGCTCCAGGACGATCCGTTTCTGATCGTGCCGAACCGGCCGGACGTCGACCGCGCCGAGCGCGAGCTCCTGGCGCAGGCGGGCGCGCTCATGGCCGGCTCGATCGGCACGTTCGACGACCTCTTCGCGCGGCTCGCGCGGTCGAACGGCGCGCACCGGCCGGTGATCACGAGCGCACAGCGGAGCCTGCTCCTGCGCCGCGTCGTGGCCGGCGCCAAGCTCGGGCCCTCGGCGCGGTTCGCGGGGTTCGCCGACGCGCTGGGGTCGACCGTCGCAGAGCTCGAGGCCGCGCTGCTCGAGCCCGGGGAGCTCGACGGCGAGCTGGCGGAGCTCTACGCCGCGTACCGCGAGGAGCTCGACCGCCTCGACCTCTGGGACCGCGAGCTCGAGCGCCGCTATGCCGCCCAGCGGGTCGCGGGCGAGCTCGAGGCCTGGGACGGCCGGCCCGTGTTCGCTTACGGGTTCGAGGACCTGACCGGCGCCGAGTGGTCGCTGCTCGAGGCGCTGGCCGGCCGCTCCGACGTCACCGTCTCGCTCCCGTACGAGCCGGCGCGCGACGCCTTTGCCTCGCTGCGCCGCACGGCCGACGACCTTTCCGCTCTTGCCGATCGCGTCGAGGAGTTGCCGCCGAGCCCCGCCGCACGCGCGCCGGTCCTCGCGCACCTCGAGCGGGCGCTGTTCGGACAACCCGTCGAGGCGCCCGAGCTCGACGGCTCGATCCGGTTCCTCGAAGGGGCAGGCCTCCGCGGGACACTCGAGCTCGTCGCGGAGGAGGTGCTCGCGCTCCTGCGCGCCGGCACGGCGCCCGAGGAGATCGGCGTCGTCTGCCCGAGCCTCGACCGCTGGCGCGCTGCGCTCGACACCGCGTTCACGACCCTCGGCGTGCCGTACTCGCTGGAGGGCCGGGTCCGACTCGGCCAGACGCCCTTCGGCCAGGCGCTGCTCTCGTTCCTGCGCTACGCGTGGCTGGAGGGCGAGCGCCGTGACCTGTTCTCGTTCCTGCGCTCGCCGTACTCGGGGCTGACACGCAGGCACGCGGACTTCCTGGAGGGCCGGCTCCGCGGGCGCGCCGTCAGCGCGCCCGCACGCATCGAGGAAGAGGTGCAGAAGCTGCGAGGCCAGCCGTTGCCGCATCTCGAGGCGCTGCGCTCGGCGCCCGACTCGGTCACGGCGGCCCGCGACCTCGCCCGCGCGATGCTCGAGAAGGCCTACGGCCTGCATTCGCCGCCGACCGGGGAGACGGCCCGGCTCGACCTCCGCGCCCACGAGCAGGTGGGGCGCCTGCTGGACGAGCTCGAGGGCTGGCAGGAGCTCGGCCAGGAGGTCACGCGCGAAGAAGCCGTTGCGCTCCTCGACCATGCCTCCGTGCGGCCGCCCGCAGCCGGCGAGGCGGGCCGCGTTGCCGTGCTCGACCTGCTCCGTGCCCGCACGCGCCGCTTCGAGGTCGTCTTCGTCCTCGGCCTGCAAGAAGGCCAGCTGCCGCGCCGGGCACAGACCTCACCGTTCCTGGACGAGGAGCGCAAGGCGGAGCTCGAAAGCTCGTCGCGCGGCGCCCGGCTCCTGCGAACCGACCCGGTCTCGCGCGACCGCTACCTCTTCTACACCGCGTGCACGCGGCCGACGCGCCGGCTCTACCTCGTGCGCGAGGCCGCGACCGACGAGGGCGCGCCGCGGCAGCCGAGCCCGTTCTGGGACGAGGCGCGCGGGCTCTTCCCGCCGGACGAGGTCGAGCGCTGGACGAAGCGGCGGGCGCTGTCCGCGCTCACGTGGCAGCTCGAAGCCGCCCCGAACGAGCGCGAGCGCGTGCGCGCGGTTGCCTCG
>DATDFL010000040.1:0-8209 GCA_036522595.1 Gaiellaceae bacterium | reverse complement strand
GCTGCGCGCCGGGGCGAAGTTCCGCGAGTTCGGCGGCTCGTTCGTCTATCCGATGGGGCCGGACCTGGTCACGGTCGGGATGGTCGTCGGGCTCGACTACCGCGACGTCGAGCTCTCGGTGCACGACCTGCTGCAGGAGCTGAAGACGCATCCGCTGGTGCGCGGGATCCTCGAGGGCGGGGAGCGCGTGGCGTGGGGCGCCAAGACGATTCCGGAAGGCGGGCTCCTCTCGGTGCCACGCCAGCTGCATGCGCCCGGTTTGCTGATCTGCGGCGACGGTGCCGGGCTCGTGAATGTGCCCGCGCTGAAGGGGATCCACTACGCGGTCGAGTCGGGGCGGCTGGCGGCGGAGGCTGCGTTCGCCGTGCTGCAGCGCGGCGAGACACCGTGGCGGCGCGGCGCCCTGGCGGGATACGACGAGGCGCTGCGCAAGAGCTGGGTCTGGGAGGACCTGCGGCGCGTGCGGAACATGCGGCAGGCATTCGGGCGAGGGTTCTGGCTCGGCTCGGCGCTGGCGGGCGCGATGACCGTCTCGCGCGGGGCCTTCCCGCCTGGGAACGCGCGCACCGAGCGGGACGCCGACCAGGAGCTGATCCGGGCAGGCGCGGCCGCCTCGTACCCAGCGCCTGACGGCAAGATCACCTTCGACAAGCTCTCGTCCGTCTTCCTCAGCGGCAACAAGACGCGCGACGACGCGCCGAACCACCTGCGGGTGCGCATGGAGGTGCCGACGAACGTCGCCGAGCTGTGGGCGCGCATGTGCCCCGCGCAGGTGTACGAAGTCGCCGAGGGCGGGGTGGAGGTGACCGCCTCGAACTGCATCCAATGCGGGGCGATCACCGCCAAGGGCGGCCGGCTCACGCCACCCGAAGGCGGCTCGGGGCCCGAGTACACGCTCACTTGACGCGCTTCGGGACGATCGCGCCGCAGTAATCGCGGAAGCGCTCACGCGGGTCGGCCGCGAAGGGCGCTACAAAATCGAGGACGTCACGCAGAGCCAGGAAGGGCTCGGCTTTCTCCGAGCGTACGGTTCCCCGAAAGCTGCTCCAAGGCCAGTCCTCGCATGAAGCGGAGAGCCCGGCGCGGACCGGGTTCTGAACCACGTAGCGGATGGCTTCGAACAGATAGGCCTCGGTGGTGATGTGCTCGCTCCAGAAGCGCCTGCCGAAGAGATGGTTGATCCGCTCGTGGCGCGCGTTGAAGCCCACTGCATACGCCGTGTTGAGCTCGCACATGCCACGGGATAGACCCGCATCGGACAGCCTCAGGACGAGGTGGTAGTGGTTACCCATCAAGCAGTACGCATAGATCGCCCAGGCGTACTTCCGTGCGACCTTGCCCAGCAGCAGGAGGAATCGCTTGCGGTCGCGATCGTCCAGGAAGATCTGGCGTTTGTTGTTCCCGCGCGTGCCGACGTGGAAGTAGCCGTCGGGCACCTCGAGGCGTGGCGCGTAGCTCATTGGAACGACGATAGGCCGGTGACAACCGGGCACTGCGGAGCGGCCTCGCAATGTTTCACTTTCGGCACGGTTTCGTGACAGTCTCGTGCGAGTGGCTGCCACCTCCGGTTTGAGCGAAGTGCTCGCGGCTCGCGAGGCGATCGGCGGGCGGTTGCTTCGAACGCCGACGTTCCGGTCGACGACGCTCGGCGACCTCGCGGGCTCGCGCGTGTTCCTCAAGGCCGAGCTGTTTCAGAAGACGGGCTCGTTCAAGCCGCGAGGCGTGCTCACGAACCTCGCGGCACTCACCGACGAGCAGCGCGCCAAGGGCGTCATCTCGATCTCGGCCGGCAACCACGCGCAGGCGCTCGCCTGGGGCGCCAGAACCGAAGGCATCGACGCGCTGCTAGTCATGTGGCAAGGCGCGAGCCAGGCGAAAATCGACGCAACCCGCGGGTACGGCGCCACCGTCGACCTCGAGGCACGAGACCCCACCGAGGCGTTCGACCGGCTCGCGACGCTCCAGGAGCAGACCGGCCGCACGCTCGTGCATCCCTTCGACCATCCGCTCACCATCGCCGGCCAGGGCACCGTCGGCCTCGAGATCGTCGAGGACGTCCCGGAAGCGACAACCATCGTCGTGCCCGTCGGTGGCGGCGGGCTCATCTCGGGGATCGCGCTCGCCACCGAAGGTCGCCGCGTGATCGGCGTCGAGCCCGAGCTCTCGCCCGCCCTCCACGAAGCGCTCGCGGCAGGTGAGCCCGTCCCGGTCAAGCCAACGTCGATCGCCGACGGCCTCTCCGCCCCCTTCGCCGGCACGCACTGCCTGGAGATCGCCGAGCAGCACGTGGCCGAGGTCGTCCTCGTCACCGAAGACGAGATCCGGGCCGGGATGCAGTTCCTGTACACGCGCGCGAAGCTCGCCTGCGAGCCCGCGGCCGCGGCCCCGACGGCGGCCCTCCTCGCGAGCAAGATCCAGCTGAACGAGAACGAGACCGTCGTCGCGGTCGTCTCGGGCGGCAACGTCGCCACGGAAACGGCCGTTGCTATCCTGGCCGGACGATGAAGGCCGATATCCATCCCGAGTACGTCCTGGCGAACGTTCGCTGCGCCTGCGGCAACGAGTTCCAGACGCGCTCCACCAAGCCCGAGCTCCACGTCGAGGTCTGCTCGGCCTGCCACCCGTTCTACACGGGCAAGCAGAAGCTGATGGATACGGGCGGCCGCGTGGAGCGCTTCCAGCGCCGCCTCGAGAAGGCCGACCGCAGCAAGGCCACCTAGAGAGCGATGAGCGCCCCGATCGGCGGGCAGGCCGTCCTCGAGGGCGTGATGATGCGAGGGCCCTCGAACTGGGCCGTCGCGGTCCGTAAGCCGAACGGCCAGATCGCGGAGGTCTGCCGCCCGATCGAGTCCGTGATGAAACGGCACTGGTTCTTCCGGCTGCCGATCATCCGCGGCGTGATCGCACTCGGCGAGTCGCTTGCGATCGGCTTCCGCGCGCTTGCGATCTCCGCGAACTACGCCGCGGCCGAGGACAACGAGGAGGCCGAGCAGGAGCTCTCACGCGGCGCGATCGTGTTCGCGTTCCTCCTCGCGATCGGGTTCGCGATCTCGCTCTTCAAGGTCGGTCCCGCGCTGCTCGCCGACCTGCTGCCGATCTCGAACGGCTTCTGGTTCGTCCTCGTCGAAGGAATGATCCGCGTGACCGTCTTCGTGGTCTACCTGAGCGTCATCTCTCTCCTGCCTGACCTGCGCCGCGTCTTCCAGTACCACGGCGCCGAGCACAAGGCGATCAACGCGTTCGAGGCCGGCGAGGAGCTCGAGCCCCAGACGGTGCAGCGCTTCAGCCAGATCCACCCGCGCTGCGGCACCGCCTTCCTGCTCTGGGTGATGGTGATCGCGATCTTCGTCTTCGCCTTCTTCGGCAGGCCCGCGTGGTACTGGCTGATCGCGACCCGCATTCTCTTCCTCCCGCTGATCGCCGGGCTCGCCTACGAGCTGATCCGCTTCGCGGGCAAGCACACCGGCAACCGAGTGCTGATGACGCTCCTCGCGCCGGGCCTCTGGCTGCAGCGCCTGACGACCCGCGAGCCGACCCTCGACCAGCTCGAGGTCTCGATCCGCGCGCTCCGCGAGGTGCTCGCGCTCGAAGGGCGTTCCACTGACGCGCGCGTCGAAATAATGGCCTAGCAGCGCGGAACCGGCGGGAACGAGGCGCGCCGGAGAAAGTCGACATCCGCGATCGCGTGCGAGGCTTTGCCCGCGCTGGGCCTCTGAACGACCAGGCCGACGGAGCTCATCCGGCTCCAGCCAGCGCCGATCGAGACGTACCGACCGGTGCTCGCATCGGCGACGTAGCTGCGGGGCTGGACGCCGAAGAAGACATAACGCCCCGAGATCTGGAGCGAGTTGTCGACCGTCTCCACGCCGCGCGTGCGGAAGACGCGGCGGGGTGCGCGGCGCAGGGACGGCGACCACCAGAGCGTCCTGTCCCGGGACGCCGAGTACGCAATCGCGTTCCCGTCGGTCGCCGGTGCGTAGACGCCTCGAAGCGGCCGGAGCGCCACCGGGACCGGAAGCGCGGCGCCGGTCGCCGCGCCGCCGACCCGGATCCGCGTCAGAGCGCCAGGTGAGGCCGACTCCGGCCAGGCGACGCGATGACCTGAGATGAGAAACGGGTTCTGCGCGTGACCGTGCCGGACGACGCGATCCTTGCCCGCCGCCAGGTCATAGACATGGACGTCCGCGAGCCCGTCCGGCCCGGAGCCCTGGGCCCAGACCGCATACCCGCCCCGCACGTCGGGAGCCCGCCAGCCGGGGCTCGGCCAGAGGTCTGGCGCGGAGGCCCCGATCCGGCGAACGGCCCGGGTGCGCGTGTCGTAGGCCCAGAGGTCGAAGTCCCTGGGCGCCAGGTCGAACGTATGGAGCTCCTGCCAGACGAGCCAGCGACCGCCGAAGCTTCCGACCGCCTGGTCGCGGGCGGGGTGCGCGAACCGGTGGATCGGCCGGTAGCGACCCGTCCGCGTGTCCACCTCGGCGATGCCTGAAAACGTCTTCGAGTAGAGCTCGGCGAAGAACCGGTGACCGTCGCGGGGCGCGCCCACCGCGACCAGCGAGACCCGGCGCGAAAGCGGGACGACCGAGCGCGCCAGAGCCGTGCGCCACGCCTGGCTCCGCGCCGCCTCGCACCAGGGCCTGCTGCTCGTCGCCTGCGCGCTCGAGAGGCCGAGGATGAGAGCTGCCAGCGCAGCGAACGTAACGATTCGCACCCGCCAAGTATGGGCGCGGAAGAAGCCATTACCCTTGCTCGTATGGCGGACATGAAGGATCTCGTAACCGAGCTGGAGCGCTCGTACCAGGAAACGCAGGAGCGCATGTCCGACCCTGCCGTCTACAACGACCACCGCGAGGCGGCGGAGGTCGGCCGGCGGCTCAAGGAGCTCGAGGGCCCGAACAAGCTGGCCCGCGAGTGGCGCGAGGTCTCCGAGGACCTCGATGCGGCCCGCGACGACGGCGACCTGCGCGAGCTCGTCCCGGAGCTCGAGGAGCGCCGCGCGGCTCTCGAGGAGGAGCTCAAGCTCGCGCTCGTCGAGACCGACCCGGCCGACCGGAAGGACGTGATCGTCGAGATCCGCCAGGGCGTCGGCGGCGACGAGGCCGCCCTCTGGGCCGGCGACGTCTTCCGCATGCTCACCCGCTACGCGGAACGGCGTGGCTTCAACGTCGAGCAGCTCGAGGTGAGCGGCAACGAGGCAGGCGGCTACAAGGAGATCGTCTTCGCAGTCAAGGGCGACGGGGCCTACTCGGTCTTCAAGTGGGAGGCGGGCACGCACCGCGTCCAACGCGTCCCGGAGACCGAGAGCCAGGGCCGCATCCACACGTCCACGGCGACCGTCGCAGTGATGCCGGAGGCGGAGGAGGTCGAGGTCGAGCTCGATCCGAACGACCTCAAGATCGACGTCTATCGCTCGACCGGGCCCGGCGGCCAGAGCGTCAACACGACCGACTCCGCCGTGCGGATCACGCACGTGCCGACGGGGATCGTCGTCGCGATGCAGGACGAGAAGTCGCAGCTCCAGAACAAGACGAAGGCGCTTCGCGTTCTCCGCGCACGGCTCTACGAGGCCGAGCGCGAGCGCCAGCAGGCCGAGGAGGCCGCCGCGCGCCGCTCGCAGATCGGCTCCGGGCAGCGCGCCGAGAAGATCCGCACCTACAACTTCCCCGAGAACCGCCTCACCGACCACCGTGTGCACCTGACCGTGCACCGCCTCGACAAGATCCTCGAGGGCGAGCTGGACGAGTTCTCCGAGGCGCTCACCGCCGAGGACCGGCGGCGGGCGCTCGAGTGACCCTCGGCGAGGCGCTTGCCTCCGCCACCGCGAGGCTTGCGGAGGCAGGGATCGAATCAGCGCGGCTCGAGTCGGAGCTGCTTCTCGCGCGCGCGTGCGACGACTGTGCACGCGCGCTCCTCTACGCCGAGCTCGACCGCGAGCTGACTCCCGGGCAGGAGGCCGCGTTCGAGGCGAACGTCGTTCGGCGCGTCCGGCGCGAGCCGCTCGCGTACATCCTCGGCGAGTGGGGCTTCCGCCGCCTGACCCTGAAGACCGACCGCCGCGCGCTGATTCCGCGTCCCGAGACGGAGGTCGTGGTCGAGCGAGCGCTGGAGCACATCCGCGACGAGCCCGATCCGGACGTGCTCGACGTCGGCACGGGCACCGGTGCCATCGCGCTGGCGATCGCGGACGAGCACGCTGGAGCGCGCGTCACCGCCATCGACGCTTCGCCGGACGCCCTCACCCTCGCCGGCGAGAACCGCGAGCTGACCGGGATCGACGGCCGCGTGGAGCTCGTCGAGCACGACCTCACCGAGGGCCTGGGCGAGTCGCAGTTCGACCTCGTCGTTTCCAACCCGCCCTACGTCGAGCCCGAGGAGCTCCCGACGCTGCAGCCCGAGGTGCGCGACTGGGAGCCGCACATCGCACTCGTCGCGAGCGGGGCCACCGAGGCCGTCGCGCGCGCCGCCACCGAGGCGCTCCGGCCCGGGGGCTGGCTCGTGCTCGAGACCGCGGCCGGGACCGGGGAGCGGATTCGGGATCTCCTGCAGGAGCTCGGCTACGAGCGGGTTACGATCACCCCGGATCTCGCCGGGAGGGACCGAGTGGTCGAGGGGAAATGGAAGGGCTGAAGACCGAGGACGGCCGCACGCTCGCGTACCGGCGGGAGGGCGCCGGCCCGACGCTCGTCTGCCACGGCGGCGGCCCGGGGTTCTCGGCGAGTTACCTCGGAGACCTCGGCGGGCTTTACGAGCGGCTCGAGCTGATCCTGCTCGACCCTCGCGGCACCGGCGGCTCGGACCGGCCGGCCGACTCCAGCGCCTACACGATCCAGGACTACGTCGGCGACCTCGAGGAGCTTCGCCGACACCTCGGCCTCGAGCGGCTCAACCTGCTCGGCCATTCGCACGGCGGTGTCATCGCGATCGCCTACGCTGCCCGTCATCCCGAGCGCATCGAGCGGCTGATCCTGGCAAGCACCCTCGCCCGCTGGGCGCCGGGGCAGGAAGAAGCGATGCAGAAGGCGATGGAGTCGCACTCGGGCGAGCCCTGGTACGCGGATGCCAAGGCCGCGCTCGAAGAGGAGCAGGCAGGAGCGTTCACGACCGACGAGGAGATGCAGGCACTCGCGTTCCGCGAGTTCCCGTTCTACTTCGCGCACTACGACGACGCGGCTCGCGACTACCTCGAGATCCTGCGCGCCGAAGCCACGAACGCGGACACGCTCCGCTACTTCAACCAGGAGGTCTTCCCGACGTTCGACCTGCGGCCCGAGCTCGAGCGGATCACCGCGCCGACGCTCGTGATCGCCGGCGCGGAGGACTTCATCACCGGGCCGCCGTCCGCTTCCGATATCGAGCTGGGGCTCGCCGACGTGTCGAAGGTGATCATCCCGGGCTGCGGGCACTTCGTCTTCTTCGAGGCGCGCGAGGCCTTCGCCGAGGCGGTTGCCTCGTTCCTGGGCGCTTGACCGGCGCCGTCGCCGCCATCAGGGCGGGCGAGCCCGTCGTGCTGCCCACGGACACGGTCTACGGCCTCTGCGCCGAGCCGACTGCCGAGGCGGCCTTGCTCCTCGCGCGCCTCAAGGGCCGTGAGGAACGGCAGCCGACGGCCCTGCTCGCACCCGACCTCGAGACGCTGCTCGAGCTCGTCCCCGAGCTGCCCGAGCGCACGCTGCGGGCACTCCTGCCCGGCCCCTACACGCTGATCCTTCCGGACCCGCAGCGGCGCTATCCCTGGCTGGGCGGCGATGCCACCATCGGCGTCCGGGTGCCCGACCTTCCGGCCCAGGCCGCGGAGGTGCTCGGCGACGCCGGCGCCGTCCTCGCGACGAGCGCGAACCTCCACGGTGGCCCCGATCCTCGCCGCCTGGAGGACGTGCCGGCGGAGATCCGCGCGGCGTGTGGCGCAATCGTCGACGGCGGCGAGCTGCCCGGCACGCCGTCGACGGTGCTCGACCTGACGGGCGCCGAACCACGGGTGCTCCGAGAGGGCGCGGTGCCCGCGGCCGAAGCGCTTGCGACTGTCGGCAGGCTTCGCGAGTAGCATCTACGGCGTGGCTGTTGCGCAGGAGACTGTCCAGCACCTCCGCACCGCGGGCCTGGCCGAGATCGATCCCGCAATCGCCGAGCTGATCGGCAAGGAGCTCGAGCGCCAACGCGGCCAGATCGAGCTGATCGCCTCCGAGAACTTCACCTGGCCGTCGGTGCTCGAGGC
>DATDFL010000039.1:0-8485 GCA_036522595.1 Gaiellaceae bacterium | reverse complement strand
CGCGGCCCGCGCCTGGCCGGCCGCCGCAGCCGTCGCCTCCTTCGCCGTGTTCGCGGCGCCGAGCGTCCTCTCCGGCAGAGCCACCTTCGACGGCTACATCAAGCTCGACGACACCGCCACGTACTTCGCGATGACCGACCGCGTCATGGCGCACGCGCGCAGCCTCGCCCACCTCGCCCCGTCGACCTACGAAGCGACCCTGGCGACGAGCCTCGCCCTCGGCTACCCGACTGGGAGCCTGATGCCGCTCGGGCTCGGCCACGTCCTGCTCTCGTACGACATCGCGTGGCTCTACCAGCCGTACCTGACCTTCCTCGCAGCGCTGCTGGCGCTCTCGCTCTACGCCGTGCTCGAGGGCCTGATCCCGGGACGAGCCCCCCGGGCGGCCGCAGCGATCCTCGCCGCCCAGCCTGCGGTGCTCTTCGGCTACGCGCTCTGGGGAGGAATCAAGGAGCTCGCGGGCGCGTGGCTGCTGGCGCTGATCGCGGCGCTCCTGCCGTGGACGCTCGAGCGAGGGGCCCGCGCAGCGATCCCGCTCGGCGCGGCAGCAGCCACGCTCGTCTGCGTGCTCAGCCTCCCGGGCGGCGTCTGGCTCTTCCCGGCGCTGCTCGCGGCGGCAGCGCTCGCGTACCTCGGGCCGAGGCGCGCGCTCGTCTCGAAGACCGCCGTGCTGGTCGCCGCGTCCACGGTCCTCGCGGTGCCCTCGTTCGTCGCCGCTGCCAGCTGGCTCTCGCACCTGAGCGCGTTCGGCAAGGAGAGCGAGCTCGGGAACCTGATCGGGCCGCTGAGCGGGCTCCAGCTCTTCGGCGTCTGGGTGAGCGGCGACTTCCGCGTGCGCCCACACCACTACCTACTGGCCTGGGCCACGTACATCCTGATCGCAGTCGTCCTGGCCGCCGGCGCGCTCGGGCTGTGGTGGGCGTGGCAGCGGCGCAGCTGGGCGCTGCCGGCCTACCTCGTCACGGCGGGCCTCGGCTGCGCGATTTACGTGCCTCTGAGCTCGCCCTGGGTCGGCGGCAAGACCCTGGCCATGGCCTCGCCCGCGTTCCTGGCCGCGGCGCTGGCGGGTTGCGGCGCCGGCCTCGGATACCGGCGCGTGCTCGAGGCCGCCACAGTTGCACTCGTTATCGCAGTTGGCGTCGTGTGGTCGAACACGCTCCAGTACCACAAGGTCTGGCTCGCGCCGCGCGGGCAGCTCCACGAGCTCGAGACGATCGGGAATCGGATCGCCGGCCAGGGCCCGACCCTGATGACCGACTACCAGGCCTACGGCGTGCGGCACTTCCTGCGGCGCTCCGAGCCCGAGGGCGCCTCCGAGCTGCGCCGCCGCTTCGACTACCTGACGAACGGCAAGTTCCTCGAGAAGGGCGAGTCGGCCGACATCGACCGCTTCCGGCTCGACGGCGTGCTCGTCTACCGGACGCTGGTGCTGCGGCGCGGCCCCGCCGAGAGCCGGCCGCCCTCGATCTACGCGCTCGCCTGGAGCGGGCGCTACTACGAGGTCTGGCAGCGACCCGTGCGCCCGGCGCAGACGATTCTCGAGCACCTCGGCCTCGGCGACGCGAACCAGGCTGCGGCGCAACCGCGCTGCTCGGACGTTTTGCGGGTAGCGCGACTGCCGGGAGTGACCTCGCTCGCCACGGCGATCCGCCCGCAGGCGATCTGGCTCGGCTACCCGCCGGTCTCTGGCGAGAGCCGCGTCGAGGTCACGCTCGCCTCGAGCGGCCAGTACGCAGCGTGGCTGGGCGGCGACTGGTACGGGCGCTCGTCGATCTCTGTCGACGGGCACGAGGTCGGCGCGCGGCGCATGGAGCTCAACTGGCCCGGCAACTTCAGCGAGCTCGGCACCGTCTCGCTCACGGCCGGCCGGCACGTCGTGACGATCCGCTCCGAGCGAGGCGGCTGGCGACCCGGCAGCGCGGGCACGCCGTTCTCGTACGGTCCCGCGGCGCTCAGCCCGGTCGACACGCGCGAGCCGGTCGAGACCGTCACTCCAGGAGACGCACGCAGCCTCTGCGGCAGGCGGCTCGACTGGGTCGAGGCGTTACGCTGACCGACCCGTGATCGAGGGCAAAACCGTCGGCGTCGTCGTCCCCGCGTACCAGGAGGAGGAGCTCCTGCAGTCCACCCTGGGCGGGATTCCGGAGTTCGTCGACCGGATCTACGTCGTGGACGACGGGTCTCCGGACGGAACCGTCGAGCGGGCGCACGCGGCGGCGAACGGCGACCCGCGCATCTCGGTGCTGACGCGCGAGCGAAACGGCGGGGTCGGCGCCGCGATCGTGACCGGGTACAGGTGCGCCCTCGAGGACGGCGTCGACATCGCCGTCGTGATGAACGCCGACAACCAGATGGATCCCGAAGACCTCGAGCACCTGGTCACGCCGGTGGCGCGCGGCGAGGTCGACTACGCGAAGGCGAACCGGCTCTTCACAGGCCAGGCGTGGCAGCTGATCCCGCACAGCCGCTACCTCGGTAACGCGGTGCTCTCGCTCTGGACCAAGATCGCGTCCGGCTACTGGCACATCGCGGACGCACAGTCGGGCTACACGGCGATCGGGCGGCGGATGCTCGGCCTGCTCGACCTCGACCACCTCTATCCGCGCTACGGGTTCCCCAACGACATGCTCGTCCACCTGAACGTCTGGAACGCGAAGGTGCGCGACGTGCCCTCGCGGCCGATCTACGGCGTCGGCGAGCGCTCGGGGATACGCCTCTGGAAGGTGATCCCGACGATCTGGTGGCTCCTGATCAGGCGCTTCTGGTGGCGGCTCGGGCAGAAGTACGTGATCCGGGACTTCCACCCACTGGTCTTCTTCTACGTGTTCGGGCTGCTCTCGCTGCTCTTCGGGCTCGGGCTCGGGATCTACCAGATCGTGATCAAGGCCGAGGGCTACGCCGCGACGGCCGGCGTGGTCGTGCTGATCGCGCTGCTGCTGCTCTTCGGGCTCTTGTTCACGCTGTTCGCGATGTGGTTCGATATGGAGTCGAACAAAGAACTGCGCTAGCGTCGACGACCTCGACGGAGCGGTTTCCGTCCCGCCGCTTGATCCAGCCCAGCTCGAAGAATCGCGTCGCGAGCGCGGCGCCGAGCCCGCCCGCGACGTGGAGCTCGCGCTCGCTCCAGTCCAGGCAGCCGCGCACGACCGGGCGGCGCTGCGCTTCGATCTCGGCGAGATCGATCCCGAGCTCTTTGCACCGCGTCTCCGCCCTGCGCCCGAGCTCGTACCCGCCGTTCTTGCGAATGACGACCTCCTGCTCCTCGAGCGCCGAGGCCAGCGCGACGCCGAGGCGCCCCGCCAGGTGGTCGTAGCAAGTGCGCGCCTCGCGGATGAGCTCGCTCTTCGTGGCCTCCCGCAGGGATCGCACCGGCGGCTGCGGCGCCACGATCGCCAGGGCCTCGACGGCATCCGCGACGGCCGGGTCTGCGAGGCTGAAGTAGCGGTGGCGTCCGTTCTTGCGCGCGCCGATGAATCCGCCCTCAACGAGCCGCCTCAGGTGCTCGCTCGCTGTGGAGGGAGCGATTCCCGCGTGCGCCGCGAGCGCGCTCGCCGGCAGTTCCTCGTGCTCGGTCAGGGCGACCACCAGCGCCGCGCGGGCGGGCTCGGAGAGCAGGGCCGCAGCGGCCGCGACGTCGGCCTCGCCCCTCACGCGAAGACCTCGGGATAGCGCTCCCGGGCGGCCTTGATGATCAGGTCGCGGGTCGGCGGCCGGTCCATCTGGTCGCCGCGGTCGAAGTCCGGCGAGAACTGCCGCTCGAGCTCGTCGAGCTCGTGGACCTGCTCGCGCAGCGCCTGCTGCCAGCCCGGCTCACGTGTCCGTGCGAGCACGAGCAGCTCGCACAGGGACGAGACCAGGGTGTTCTTGCGCACGATCGTCTCGGGCACCACGTCGCGCAGGCAGATGCCCCAGATGCCGTCGAGGTACATCTCCCAGTCCTGGTCGAGATCCTTGCCGTTCGCCTCGCGATGACGCGCCGCGAAATGCTCGCGCAGACCGTCGGGCCCGCCCGCCTCGTCGACCAGCCGGAAGTAGTCGGCGGGGAACATCCCCGTTCCGTCCGGCAAAACGTAGGACGGCGCCGGCAGCCGCCGCTCGGCGATCAACCGCCGCACCTCGTCGGGCGAGTCAGCTCGGTCGGCACACAGCTCGTCGAGAGTCAGGTAGTTGGCCGAGAAATAGGCGAGGTCGGCAGGGGTGTAGTCAGGCATGCAGGCATCGTAGAACACCAACGCTTCGGGTTCGGCCGAATTGTCAGAGTTCGGAACCGGCCGCGCGTTGGTGGACTATTCAGGCCGTGAAGCTGCTCGTCCTCTTCGCAGCGCTGCTCGCGCTCGCGCCACCGCCCGTCCACAAGAGCAAGCTCTTCGGGCGCATCGCGTACAGCAGCCGCGCCGGCGACATCTGGGTCATGAACGCGAACGGCACCTGCCGCCACCAGGTGACGCACTCGGGCCGCGGCAACGACTTCGACCCGTCGTGGTCGCCGGACGGGCAGCACCTCGTCTTCCGCACGAGCCGGGGCCATTACCTCCCGGACGAGTTCGGCAACGGGCTCGAGGGCCTGTACACGATCAACGTGGACGGGACGAACGAGCGCGAGATCGAACCGCCGACGGGCGGGATGTTCGCCGACTGGTCGCCGCGCGGCGACAAGATCGCCTTCAGCGGCCTGCGCGCTGGACAGAACTACGACACGCTGTTCCTGATGAACCCCGACGGCAGCGGCGCCCACGACCTCGGCACGGCGCGCACCAGCGAAGGCGCCGTCTGGTCACCGGACGCGAGCAAGATCGAGTACGGCGCGCACAACGGCGACGGCAACTGGGCGGTCTGGACGATGAACGGCGACGGCTCGGATCAGCGGCAGCTCACCCACCCGCGGCTCGTCCAGCCGGCCGGAAGCCGCGGGGACAACCCGGGCCCGTGGTCACCGGACGCCACGCGAATCGCCTACAGCCACTGGCAGCCCGGCGGTCGCGAGGTCTGGGTCATGGACGCGGACGGAACCGACAAGCGCCGCGTCACCCACTGGCACGGCGGAGACAGTCCGATCGCCTGGCTCCCGAACGGGCGCATCGTCTTCGAGCACTTCCGCGGCAACGAGCCACGGCCTCACTGGTACTGGATGAAGCCGAACGGCACTGCGATCCGCTCGCTGCCGCTACTCAACGGGATCGGCGATCCGATCGAATGGCTACCGCTTAGAACAGCTCAGGACTCCATGGCTGGCGCGGCGTGCTGAAGAGCTCATCGGCGCGCGCCGTACCGCCCGGCTTCGACTCCTCCACGCAACCGGCCCGCAGGAGCTGGTCGAAGGTGAAGCCTCCGAAGTAGACCGAGCCGAGCTCGGAGACGCCCAGCACCACGTCCGCCTCTGCGGTGGTGCGCGCGACGGCTCCGTCCCGGATCTGCCAGCGCGCGGTGTTCCACGGACAGAACTCGTCGCGGACGTCGAGCACGACCGAGCCCTCGCCGAGGGAACGCGCGGACAGCGCGGCGCCCACGTCGACAAGACGTGCCCAGAGCGCTTCCATGACGCTGAAGCGCATGCGGCGCGGCTCGCGTAGCCAGAGCAAGAGCGGATGGTCGAGCGCGAGCCAGTACGCCTCGATGCGCGCAACCCAGTCGATCGCGAGCAGATAGCGCCAGATCGCGGCAAGTGCCCGCGGAGAGGTGCCGAAGGCCTCCGAGATCTCGAGGGTCGATTCGCTGACCATGTTGCGCGCCGCGAAGTTGAGGCGGTAGAGCGCGTAGGCCTCGAGCCCGCCGTCGAGCTCGATCGCGACCCGCACCAGGTCGCCGCCCGGACGATGGGGGTGGCGGTGCAGCCGCCGGACCTTCCACCACTCCGGGGTTCGGCTGAGCATCCCGACGGTCTCGGCCTGCACGCGGTCGTAGATCGGCGGCAGCAACTCGAGCGTCTCCTCGTCGCCGTCGAGGATCCGCGCCTGGCCGATAGGCTCGTCATCCCGCAGCAGCGCGTGCTCCTTGGGCAGGTCGATGTTGCCGGCGAGCGAGGCGAGGCCGTAGCCGAAGCGCGAGTAGATGGCGCCTTCCGAGGCGAACAGCGTCGCGAGCGGCTCCCCGCGCTCGTGGGCGTCGGCCAGCTGACGCTGCATCAGCTTCGTCAGGACGCCCCGGCGGCGATGGGTCGGGAGCACGCCGACGGCCATCACGCCGGCGGTGGCGACCTGCGCGCCACCTGGAACGGTCGTGTCGAAGAGGTATGCGCCGGCACCGCCGACGATCCTGTCGCCCTCGAAGGCGGCGTGGACGCGCTCCGCAGGAAGGATCGTCGAGAAGCGCTCGACGTCCTCCTCCGTCGCGCTCCCGCCGAAGTAGTGCCAAATCGGGTTGAGCGCCTCTCCGACTTCGTCGGGCGCGCAGGTCCGCACTTCCACTAGGCGATCTTCTCCAGCGGCGCGTAGTCGAGCACCAGGCGCCGCTCCGAACCGTCGTTCGCAAAGCGCACGGTCACGACGCCGCCCGCCTCGACCGCCGTGACGACGCCCTCGCCGAGCGTCTCATGGCGGACCGAGTCGCCCGTCGAGAGCGACGGCTGTTCTGCGCGAGGCGCGATCCCCGCGGCGCCGTACTTCGACCACGAGGCCGGCTGGAGCCGTTGCCGCTCCACCCCCCGGTCGGGCAGCTCGTCCAGGAAGCGC
The DNA here is from genome assembly GCA_036522595.1 of Gaiellaceae bacterium. GTDB lineage: Bacteria > Actinomycetota > Thermoleophilia > Gaiellales > Gaiellaceae > AC-32. Next base: position 1,817 of record DATDFL010000039.1, on the reverse strand, counting down.
GACGGCAGGTTGTACGAACGGCTGCCCCAGAGCGACCGCGCGCTCGCGTGCGTCAGCGTGAGCCGTTCCTGCGCGCGCGTCATGCCCACGTAGCACAGCCGCCGCTCCTCCTCGAGCCCCTGCTCCTCGATCGAGCGCGAGTGCGGGAAGATCCCCTCCTCCATCCCGATCATGAAGACGGCGCGGAACTCGAGGCCCTTCGCGTTGTGGAGCGTCATGAGCGTCACGAGGCTCTGCTCGCCGCGGAGCGCGTCCTGGTCGGAGTAGAGCGAGATCTCCTGGAGGAAGCCCGAGAGCGACGGCTCGGCGGCGGTGTGCTGGTACTCCTGCGCGACGCCGACGAGCTCCTGGAGGTTCTCCAGGCGGCCCTGGGACTCGATCGTGCGCTCAGCCTCGAGCCCCTCGCGATAGCCGCTGCGGTCGAGGACGCGCTCGATCAGCTCCGGAACCTCGAGCTCGAGCGCGCCGGCCTGGAGCGACTGCATCACCGCGTGGAACTGCTGCACCGCCCGCAGCGGGGCCGCGGCAATCCCTGCGTCCTCCGCCTGGCCGACGGCCTCCCAGAGCGAGACCCCGAAAGCATCCGCGTGCGCCTGCAGCTTCGAGAGCGTCGTATCGCCGATCCCTCGCCGCGGCCGGTTTGCGATCCGCTGCATCGACACCGCGTCGTACGGGTTGTCGATGACCTGCAGGTAGGCGATCACGTCCTTGATCTCCGCCCGCTCGTAGAAGCGGGGGCCGCCGATCACCTGGTAGCCGACCCCCTGGCGGACCAGCACGTCCTCGAGCACCCGCGACTGCGCATTCGTCCGGTAGAAAACCGCGATCTCGCTGCCGCCGTAGCCCTCCTCGACGCGGGCGGCGATCTCGGCGGCGACGAACCTTGCCTCGGCGTGCTCGTCCTCGACCTCGAGCGCCCGGATCGGCTCGCCCTCCCCGAGCTCCGACCAGAGGTTCTTGGGCTTGCGTTCGCGGTTGTGCGAGATGACCGCGTTCGCCGACTGCAGGATCGTGTTCGTCGAGCGGTAGTTCTGCTCGAGGGCGATGGTCTTGGTCTCGCCGAAGTCCCGCTCGAACTCGAGGATGTTCCGAATGTCGGCTCCTCTGAACGCGTAGATCGACTGATCCGGGTCGCCGACCGCGCACACGTTGCGGTGTTTCTCGGCCAGGATCTGCAGCAGCCGGTACTGCGCGTGGTTCGTGTCCTGGTACTCGTCGACGAGGATGTAGCGGAACGCCTTCTGCCATCGCTCGCGGGCCTCGGGAAAGTGCTCGAGCACGCGGACGGTCAGCATCAGCAGGTCGTCGAAGTCGACTGCGTTCGAGGCGAACATGCGGCGCTGGTAGAGGTCGTAGACCTCGGCGACGGTCTGGTCGTAGAAGGAGGCGACGCGGCTCGCGTACTCCTCCGGGCTCACGAGCTGGTTCTTGGCAGCAGAAATCTGCGAGTGGATCCCGCGCGGGACGAAGCGCTTCGGGTCGCGCTCGAGCTCTTCGAGGCACTGCTTGGTCAGGCGAACCTGGTCGGCCGAGTCGTAGATCGTGAAGTTCGAGCGGTAGCCGAGCCGAGGCGCTTCCCGGCGCAGGATGCGGCCGCAGGCGGCGTGAAAGGTCAGGATCCAGATCGCGCGCGCGACCGGGCCGAGTAGGTCCTCGAGCCGCTCCCGCATCTCACCGGCAGCCTTGTTCGTGAACGTGATCGCGAGGATCTCGTTCGGCTTGACGCCGATCGCGTTGAGCAGGTGGGCGACGCGATAGGTGAGCACCCGCGTCTTCCCGGAGCCCGCGCCGGCGATGACGAGCAGCGGCCCTTCGGT
>DATDFL010000038.1:0-14365 GCA_036522595.1 Gaiellaceae bacterium | reverse complement strand
GTTCTGGCTGCTCTCCTGGGGCGAGACGCGGATCGACTCCGGCCTCGCGTCGATCATCCAGGCGAGCGTCCCGATCTTCAACGCGCTGATCGCGTTCGTTGCCTTCCGCGAGGTGCGCGTGACCGGCGTGCGGCTGCTGGGCGTCGCGATCGGCTTCGTCGGGGTCGCGCTGCTCGTCGGCGCGCAGCCCGAAGGCAAGGTGCTCGGCGCCCTCGCAGTCGTCGGAATGGCGTTCTGCTACGGGATCGGCGGGCTGCTCACGGGCCGCTACCTCGGCAGCGTGAGGCCGATCGTCGTCGCGCTCGCGTCCACCTCGATCGCGACCCTGGTCTGGCTGCCCGTCGGAGTCGTCGAGGCGCCGCATCACACGCCCGGCTGGAAGGTGATCGGCTCGGTCGTCGCGCTCGGAATCCCGGGAACGGCGCTCGCGTACCTCCTCTTCTTCGCCCTCGTCAACGGAGCCGGCGCCGCGTACACCTCGCTCGTCACGTACCTGATCCCCCCGATCGCGCTGGCCTACGGCGCGATCTTCCTCGACGAGCGCTTCGGCGCAGCGGCATTCGGCGGCCTGGCGCTGATCCTGGCAGGCGTCGCCCTCGGCTCCGGAGTGCGCGCGCGGCGCGGCTCGCTAGTACCGCAGCGCTTCGGTGTCCAGCGTCGCGACGCACGGGAGGCAGAACGATGAGAGCTCGTCGCCCTTCTCCCTGAGCCGCCGCTTCGCCTCAGAGCGTCCGAGCTCGGACGCGTACTTCCGGACGAGCGCGATGTACTTGTGCGTCTCGCTCTCGAACTCCCGATCGTTGTAGGCCGAGTTGACGTTCTCGAGCGTCGAGAACTCGAAGTCGATCTGCTGGAACTTCTCGTCGATCGCTTTCGTGTTCCCGGCGCCGCAACCGGCGGCGAGCACCACCGCCACGACGACGAGGACGCTCAGGATCACGCTCCGGGTTCGCATCGGTTGGCCCAATGTAGATGACGGGTAGCCTCGGGGACGTGTCGCGTTCCTATGCGATCTACATCGGGCTGCTCGCCGCCTTCTGGGGAGCGTCGTACATGTTCATCAAGGTCGCAGGCCGCGCGTTCGAGCCGACGACGATGATCATGCTGCGGCTCCTGATCGCCTCCTCGCTGCTGCTCCTCGTGCTCGCGGTGCAGCGAGGCTGGGCCGCGACGCTCGCCGAGATGCGCGCCCTCGGTTGGGAAGGCTTCGCGCTCGGGCTGGTCAACGGCGCGATCCCGTTCACGCTGATCGCCTGGGGGGAGCGGCACATCGACTCGGGCGTGGCGGCGATCGCGAACGCCTCGATGCCGATCTTCGTCGTCCTGCTCGCGATCCGCTGGAAGCCGAGCGAGACGGTTCGTGGACTACGGCTCGTCGGGTTCATGGTCGGGCTCGTCGGCGTCGGCGTGCTCGCGGGCATCCACCCGGAGGGCGGCTGGTGGGGAGCCGTCGGGACGCTGGCGGTGGTCGTCGCGTCGGTCGCCTACGCCATCGGGAGCCTCTGGGGGCAGCGGCTGATCGCGCGGACGAGCGGCCTGGTCCTTTCGACCACTTCCATGCTCGGCGGACTGCTCGTCTTGCTGCCGTTCGGCCTGGCGCAGCTCCCGTCGGACGTGCCGGGCTGGAAGCCCACAGGATCGGTGGTCGCGCTCGCGGTGATCGGCACCGCGGTCGCGCAGATCATCGCCTACCGCGCGCTCCGGAACGACGGCGCCGCGCGCCTGAGCCTCGTCACCTACCTGCTGCCCGCAACGGCGCTGATCTACGGCGTCACGCTGCTCGGCGAGCCGCTGACCTGGCAGGAGCTCGCGGGAATGGTGCTGATCCTCGGAGGCGTCGCGGTCGGCTCGGGCGCCGTCCGGTTCCCGCGCCGCGAGCCCGTCGCCGCACCGTCACCGTGAACATCAGGCTGCGCCGCGCCGAGCCGCGCGATCTCGAGTTCCTGCTCGAGCTGATGAACGAGGACGACGTGGTCGAGAACCTCGCCGTCGTCCGTCCGCGCGACCGGGAGGGGCTCGCGGAGGAGATCGAGCGCTCGCGAACCGAGCCCGAGGAGTTCGGGCGCTTCGTGATCGAGGTCGACGGCGAGCCCGCTGGCCTGATGGGCTTCACGCAGGCCAACCGCCGCAGCCGGATCGCGAACCTGGGCTCGCTCGCCGTCCACCCGGACTTCCGCGGCCGGCACATCGCCGACGAGGCGGCGCGGCTCTTCCAGCGCCACCTGATCCACGACCTCGGCTATCACCGCCTCCAGCTCGAGATCTACGGCTTCAACGAGCGCGCGCAGCGCCACGCCGAGCGGGCCGGCTTCGTCCGCGAGGGCGTCCGCCGCAAGGCCTACTGGCGCCGCGACGAGTGGGTCGACGGCGTCATCTACGGGCTGGTCGAGGAAGAGTTGCCGGAGTAGTCCCTCGAACGAGGGACGGCTTACCCCACCTGGGGGTATGCACCTGGCCTGCCCAGGCCGAAAAACACCACGTGCGGTCCCTGCGGTACCTGGCTGTCAGCCTCCTCCTGCTCGCGCTCGCCGGCTGCTCTTCCGGCTCGTCCCACAGCGCCTCGCGCGCGCCGACCGTGCAGGTCAAGGAGCAGGACTTCCGGATCGTGCTCTCGCCGATGAAGGTTCACGCAGGCACGGTGCGCCTCGTCGTCCGCAACCAGGGCCCGGATACCCACGAGCTGCTGATCGTGCGGTCGTCGCGCAGCGGGTTGCCGCTGCGCACGGACGGTCTGACGATCAACGAGGAAGCCGTCGACAGCTCGACGGTCGCCGTCATGGAGGGCAAGGAGCCCGGCACGACCGAGCACCTGCTCGTCCACCTGAAGCCGGGGCGCTACGAGCTCTTCTGCAACATGGCGGGCCACTACCTGGGCGGCATGCGCGCCGAGCTGGTGGTCACGTGATCCGCCGCCGGCAAGCCTTCCGGCCCTTCGCCACGAGCGGCCGCCGAACGGTCGCCCTGATCCTCATGACCTTCGCGTTCTTCTCCGCGGTGAGCGTCGGGCTTTCGGTGTGGTCGACTTCGCGGTCGAAGTACAAGGCCTCGGTGCTCGAGGTCGCGGCGCGGCAGCGCACCCTCTCCGAGCGCTACGTCAAGTCGGTGCTGCTCGCCCGGGCCCACATCCAGACAAACCCGGGCTACATCGCGGGCCTGCTGGACGCAAGCAACAACGCGCTTCTGGACGGCGGCATGGCCCCGGCGGTCAACGGCGACGACGACGAGACGAGGCTCTCTGCGGCGGACGGAAAGAGGATCCGCGCCCAGCTGATCGAGGAGCGCAAGCTCGTCCACGACCTGACGGCTACGGGCGCCGCGATGCTCGGCCACGGGCCCCCGCGCTCGGTCACGCTGACCGCGGGAGAGCATCTGATGGTCAAGGATCCGTTGGATCGGCTCCGCGTCCTCGGCGCGATCACGTCGAACGTCTCCCTGAATACAGCCCGCACGATCGCCGAGGCCGACGACCGGAACATCAACAACCTGATCACGCTTCAGATGATTCTCGGCGTGGCGGGCTTCGTAGCGTCGGTGCTTCTCGGCTGGGCGCTGATCGCCGCAACCCGCAAGCAGACGGCCCACTTCCGAAGCCTGGTCACCTCCTCGACCGACCTCGTGCTCGTCTTCGGTGACGGCGGCTGCCGCTACGTCAGCCAGTCCGTGGCCGCGATGATCGGCCGCGAGGACGGCGAGCTGCTCGGCGACGACTTCGCCGATCACGTCCATCCCGACGACCTTGCTACCGCCCGGACCGCCTGGGCGCACGCCGATCCCGCGGAGACGGTCTTCCGGGTCCGCAACCGCTTCGGCGAGTGGCGTCACCTCGAGGCGCACGTCACCGACCTGCGGGCGAATCGGCGGATCCGCGGAATCGTCCTCAACGCGCGCGACATCACCGAGCGACGGCGGCTCGAGGAACAGCTGACCCAGCAGGCGTTCTACGACGGCCTCACATCTCTGCCGAACCGCGCCCTCTTCCGCGACCGGCTGCAGACCGCGCTTGCGCACTCGTCCCGCTCGAACAACCCGCTCGCGGTGCTGCTCCTCGATCTCGACGGCTTCAAGCAGGTGAACGACAGCCTCGGACACGACGCAGGCGATCAGCTGCTCCAGGCTGTGGGTGAGCGATTCGCGGAGACGAGCCGCCCGACCGACACCCTCGCCCGGCTCGGCGGCGACGAGTTCGCGCTGCTGCTGGACAACGCGCACGAAACGCACGCCATCGGCGTGGCAAAGAGGCTGCTCGTCGCGCTCGAGGAGCCGATCTGGGTCGCCGGCCGCGAGCTCGTGGTCGGCGCGAGCATCGGCATCTCGCTCCATGCAGGCGGTCACGGCGAGGGCGAGGAGCTCGTCCGGCACGCCGACGTCGCGATGTACGCGGCGAAGGAGGCAGGGCGCGGCCGCTATGAGGTCTTCCGCTACGACATGGCGCGGGAGCTCGGCGAGCTACTCGGGCTCGAGCACGAGCTCCGGCTGGGGCTTCAGCGCGGCGAGTTCGCCCTGCACTACCAGCCCGAGGTGAATCTCGAGAACGGCGACATCGTCGGCGTCGAGGCACTGCTCCGCTGGAACTCCCCGCGGCGCGGCGTCGTGCCGCCGGACCGCTTCATCCCCGTCGCCGAGGCGACCGGCCTCATCCTTCCGCTCGGCGAGTTCGTGCTCCGCGAGGCCTGCCTGCAGACCGCGCGCTGGCGCGGCGAGGGCATGCTGCCCGAGAACTTCGTCACGTGGGTGAACCTTTCGGGCCGGCAGCTCGCCGGCTCCGGGATCGGCTCGGTCGTGCGTTCAGCGCTCACCAACGCCGATCTGCCGCCTCGCTACCTCGGCCTCGAGATCACCGAGACCGCGCTCGTCCACGAGGGCGCGGGGTGGAAACGGGGCCAGGCCGACTTGCAGGCACTCCACGAGGACGGCGTACGAATCGCGATCGACGACTTCGGCACCGGCTTCTCGTCGCTCGGCCAGCTGCGCCACTTCCCCGTCGACATGATCAAGGTCGACCGCTCCTTCATCCACGGCATGGAGGAGGAGACGAAGGACGCGGCGATCGCGGCGAACCTCGTCACGCTTGCCCATGCGCTGGGCGTGCTGGCGATCGCGGAGGGCATCGAGTCGGACGGCCAGCTCGCGTCGCTGAAGGGCCTCGGCTGCGACCTCGCCCAGGGCTTCCTGTTCGCCAAGCCGATGCCGGCCGCACAGGTCGAGAGCGTGCTGAAGGGCAGCTTCGGCGACCTGATCGAGCCCACCAGCGCCGTCGCCTAGCACTACGCTCGAAGTCTTACACCGCGACGGTGACGCGCAGGAACGTGGCCGGGATCGAGGTCTTGTCGTCGCTCGGGCTGGCGTTCTGTTCCTTGAAGAGCGTCTCCAGCTCCTCCCGCAGATCCTCCGCGCGCCCATCGGCCTCCGCCGCTTCGAACGCGTTCATCGTCGGCCCGTAATACGCCCTGAACTCGGCCACGAGCTCCGACGGCGGGCTTGGGAAGCTGAACGTGTACGTGTCTCGCTGGAACGAGATGTTCTCTTCGGCCACCCCGGCCGCGGTGAAGCGCTCGATCACGTCCTGCTCGACGCCCCACGTCATGGGGCTGACGAACCCTTTCGGCGGCGGGGGTGAGTACGCCGAGCTGATCCGGAGGATCTGCGCGACCAGGGTCGGATCGTTGGGGATCCAGTTCCCCATCACGATGCGGCCGCCGGGCTTCGTCACCCGAACCATCTCCTTCGCAACGTCGAAGGGCCGAGGGGCGAACATCGCGCCGAAGATGCTGACGACGAGGTCGAAGCTGTCGTCCTCGAGCTCGTCGAGGTCGGACGCGTCGCCCTCCTGGAACCGCAAGTTCTCGAACCCGGCCGCCTGCGCGCGCTTGTTCCCTGCCTCGACGAGGTTGCTCGCGATGTCGACTCCGAGCACCTCCGCTCCGCGCTCGGCCTCCGGCAACGCCGTCGTGCCGTCGCCGCAGCCGAGATCCAGCACCTTGAGCCCGGGCGTAATTCCTAGGGTCTCGACGAGCTCCTCACCGCTCGCGCGCATGCTCTCGGCGATGCGCGTGAAGTCGCCTTTCTCCCAGAGCGCCTTGTTCGGATTCATAAGTTGTGACCATACGAAATGATGTCGCCATGAGCTTCGGCAAGCGCTGGGCCGAGCGCTACCAGCAGGCGTGGGAGAGCGGCGACGCCGACGCTGCGGCCGCGCTCTACCGGCCCGACTGCGTCTTCCGCTCGGCGCCGTTCCGCGAGCCGGAGCCGCCGATCGACTACAAGCGACGCGCCTTCGCAGAGGCGAGAGCCGAGAACGTCCACTTCGGCGAGCCGGTCGAGGAGGGCGACCGGGCCGCCGTCGAGTGGTGGGCCGTCCTCGTCAGCCCGGGCGGCGAGGCCCAGACGATCTCCGGCTGCTCGATGCTTCGCTTCGACGACGAGGGCCTCGTCGTCGAGACTCGCGACTACTGGCACGTCGAGCCCGGCCGCCGCGACCCGTTTCCGGGTTGGGGCCGGTAGTCGTATAGTCCTTCGGGTCTGGGGCACCGCACCACTCTGGAGGAGAGGAGCATGAACAAACGCAAGCTCGGCGTCGCGGCGCTGCTGCTCGCCTTGATCACGGCATCGGCTCTCGCGATCACCGTGAGCAAGGGGTCTGCGAAGAGCAACGCCGCCTTCAAGGTCGCGTGGATCTACGTCGGCCCGCACAACGACCACGGCTGGTCCGAGGCGCACGACAAGGGCCGCCTGTACGTCCAGAAGCAGCTCGGCAGCAAGGTTCAGACCACGTACAAGGAGAACATCGCGGTCGGGTCGCAGCTCGACTCGACAGTCGCGAGCCTCGTCAACGACGGCTACAAGATGATCTTCGGGACCTCGTACGGCTTCTTCGACAAGAAGCTCGCCGCGAGGTACCCGCAGGTGACCTTCGAGCAGGCGACCGGCACCGACAGGGCGAAGAACCTCGCCGAGTACTTCGGAGCCGCCGAGGACACGGTCTTCCTGTCCGGGATGGCGGCAGGCGCGGCCACGAAGAAGGGCAACATCGGCTTCGTCGTCGCTTACCCGATCCCCGAGGTCATCCGGCACGCGAACGCGTTCGCACTCGGAGCCCGGCTGATGCACCCGGGTGCCAAGGTCCACCTGATCTGGACGAACTCCTGGTTCGACCCGTCGAAAGAGACGAAGGCCGCGCAGAGCCTCATCAGCAAGGGCGCGGACGTGCTCGGCCAGAACGTCGACTCGCCGGCGGCCGGCCAGTTCGCCCAGTCGAAGCACGTCCCGTGGGTCGGCTACGACTCGAACGCGCAGAAGTTCGCGAAGACCTCGTGGCTGACGGCATCGGTCTACAACTGGGGCCCGTACTACCTGCGGCGCGTCAAGGCCGCGATGGACCACAAGTGGAAGTCGGGCTTCTACTACGGCTCGATCAAGGACGGCTTCACGAAGCTCGCGCCGTACGGCCCGAAGGTCTCGGCGAAGACGAAGCGCGCGATCGCGAAGAAGATGCGCCAGATCGAGAGCGGCAAGTTCTACGAGTTCACCGGGCCGCTGTACGACCAGAAGGGCAAGCTGCGCGTCAAGAAGGGCGTGCGGATGCAGGTGCTGAAGGGCGGCTCGAACTCGCTCTACGGCATGAACTGGCTCGTCAAGGGCGTGATCGGTAGCGCCAAGGGCTAGTGCCCGAAGCCACCGTTCCAGAGGTGACCGGGAGGGGCGCGGACAGCGCCCCTCCTGCCGTCTCGATGCGCGGCATCACGAAGCGGTTCCCCGGCGTCGTCGCGAACGAGGACGTCGACTTCGAGGCGGCCGCGGGCGAGGTGCACGCGCTGCTCGGCGAGAACGGCGCCGGCAAGAGCACGCTCTCGAACATCCTGACCGGGCTCTACCGGCCGGACGAGGGCGAGATCTGGCTCTACGGCGAGCGCGTCGACTTCCACGCGCCGCGCGATGCCCTCGACGCGGGGGTCTCGATGGTTCACCAGCACTTCCGGCTCGTGGAGCGGTTCACCGTCGCCGAGAACGTGGCGCTCGTCGATCACAGCCGCCCGTTCCGTCTGCGGTCGCGGGCGATCGAGCGGCGCGTCGCGGAGCTGGGCGAGCGGTACGGGCTCGCCGTCGACCCGCGGGCCCGCATCTGGCAGCTCTCGGTGGGCGAGCAGCAGCGCGTCGAGATCCTGAAGGCGCTCTACCTCGACGCCAAGATCTTGATCCTCGACGAGCCGACGGCGGTGCTGACCCCGCAGGAGGCCGAGGTGCTCTTCGGGACGCTGCGCGAGATGGCCGCGGACGGACGAACGATCGTCTTCATCTCCCACAAGCTGCACGAGGTGAAGGCGGTCTCGGATCGCGTGACCGTGCTGCGGGCCGGCAAGAACGTTGCGGCCGTCGACGCGGCCGAAGCGACTCCGCGCTCGCTCGCCGAGCTGATGGTCGGCCGGGGCATGGGGGAGGGCGTGCGGGCCGAGCCTCGAGAGCCCGGCGACGCGGTGCTCGCGCTCGACGGCGTCTGGGCGGACGGCGATCGCGGTGAGGCGGCCGTGAAGGGCGTCTCGCTGCAGGTGCGCGCCGGTGAGATCGTCGCGGTCGCGGGGGTCGCGGGAAACGGCCAGCGCGAGCTCGCCGAGACGATCGCCGGGGTTCGGCCGGCAGCGAAGGGGACGGTGCGCCTCGGCGACCGGAAGCCGCGCTCGGGCGATCCGCGCTCGGCGATACGGTGCGGGGTCGCGTACGTCCCCGAGGACCGGCTCGGCACCGGCCTGGCGCCGAGTGTCAGCATCGCGTCGAACCTCGCCCTCAAGTCGTACCGCGAGGCGCCTGCTTCTACGGGCCCGCTGTTGCGGCTGCGGCGGATACGCGAGCGCGCGGTGGAGCTGATCAAGAGCTACCGGATCTCGGCCCCGGGCCCGCAGGCGCCGGTGCGGCTGCTCTCAGGCGGCAACCTGCAGAAGGTGGTGCTCGCCCGCGAGTTCTCCGGTAAGCCGAAGCTGCTCGTGGCCGCCTCGCCGACGCGCGGGCTCGACGTCGGCGCGATCGAGAGCGTCCACACGTACCTGAACGAGGCCGCGGCGAACGGCGTCGGCGTGCTGCTGATCAGCGAGGACCTCGACGAGATCCTGATGCTGGCCGACCGGATCGTCGTGCTCTACGAGGGCCGCATCGTCGGCGAGACGCCGCGTGCCCAGGCGAACGTCGAGGAGATCGGGCTGCAGATGGCGGGAGGCGAAGATCCGCGTCACGATTGAGCGGCGGCTCCGTCAGCCGCGGTGGCTCATGTTCGCCGTGCCCGCGGCGTCGTTGGTCTTTGCGTTCTTCGCATCAGGGCTCGTGCTGCTGGCGACCGGGCACAACGCGCTGTCCAGCTACCGCAAGCTCTTCGACGCGGCGTTCCTGAACCACGGCGCGCTCGGGGACACGCTCGTCTCGGCGACGCCGCTCGCGTTCACGGGGCTCGCGGCCGCGGCGGCCTTCCGGATGCGGCTCTTCAACATCGGCGGCGAGGGCCAGCTGTACATCGGCGCGATCACGGCCGCGGCGGCGGGGCTCTACTTCGGCGGCAACGGCGGGCCCTCGGCCTTCGCGATCGCCGCGATGGTCGTCGCGGGCTGCGCGGGCGGCGCGGCTTGGGCGCTCATCCCCGGGCTCCTCCGCGCCTTCTTCCGGACGAACGAGATCATCACCTCGCTGATGCTCAACTACGTCGCGGGCTACCTGCTGACGTACCTGATCTTCAACAGCCAGTCGTACTGGCGCGAGACGAAGGGCTTCAACGCCTCGGTCTTTCCGACCAGCAAGGACCTGCCCAACTCGGCGATCTGGCCGGCCGCCACGGTGCACGTCCACGGCGGGGTCGCGCTCCCGCTGGGCGCCGGCTTCGCGATCGGCGTTGCGGCGCTGCTCTGGGTCCTGTACTCGCGGACGCGGTTCGGCTTCGAGGCGACGATCCTCGGCGACTCGCCGCGGGCGGCCAAGTACGCGGGCATGCGGACGCGCCGGAAGATCATCGCGGTGATGGCGATCTCCGGGGCGATCGCCGGGCTCGGGGGCGCAAGCCAGGACGGCGACTTCCGGCACACGCTCGACGCCGATCCGAACGGCTTGCAGAAGCAGTTCTACGGCTACTCCGGAATCGTCGTCGCGGCGCTGGCCCGATACAACCCGTTCGCGGTGCTCGTCGTGGCCTTTCTGATCGGCGGGCTCCAGAACGCGGGCAACTCGCTGCAGGGGCCGGACTTCCCGGCCGGGCTCGTCGGCGTGATCCAGGGGATCATCCTGTTCTCGGCTCTGGGCGGCGAGCTGCTGGTGCGCTACCGGGTACGTGTCCGGCGGCGTGAGCGGGCGGGCGCTGCGCCCGCGGCGGAGGCGACGTGAACAACTCGCTGCTCGTCGTCCTGATTGCGTCCGGGATCGGCTACGGGACGCCGCTGCTGTTCGCGTCTCTGGGCGAGCTGCTCGCGGAGCGCTCGGGAGTGCTGAACCTCGGGGTCGAGGGAATGATGCTGATCGGGGCCGTCACGGGGTTCTGGACGGTGGAGCGGTTCCACGCGTCAGCAGGGGTCGCGCTCGCGGCCGCGATCGGGATTGCCGCGCTGGCGGGAGCGGCCGTGTCGCTGTTCCACGCGTTCCTGGTGATCACGCTGCGCGCGAGCCAGATCGTCTCCGGCCTGGCGCTGACGATCTTCGCGGGAGCGGCGGGCCTCTCGTCGTACCTCGGGAACGACTTCAACCTCGGCGAGAACCCGGCGCGGCACACCTTCCACGCGGTGTTTCCTTCGAGCTGGCAGGACTGGCCGATCGTGGGGCCGATCGTCTTCGGCCACAACGTGCTCGTCTACGCGTCCTGGGTGCTCGTCGTCCTGGTCTGGCTCTACCTGACGCGGACGCGTCCCGGGCTGAACCTGCGCGCCGTCGGTGACGCCCCGGCGGCGGCGGACGCAATGGGCATCAACGTGGCCGCCTACCGCTACGCGCACGTGCTCGTCGGCGGCGCTCTCGCGGGAGTCGCGGGCGCGACGTTCACGCTCGCGATCACGCCGCAGTGGGTCGACGGGATCACCGGCGGCGCGGGCTGGATCGCGATCGCGCTGGTGATCTTCGCGTTCTGGCGGCCCGAGCTGTGCCTCGTCGGCGCGTATTTCTTCGGCGCGCTGCAGGACCTCGCGCCGGAGCTGCAGGCCCGCGAGATCCACCTCGGCCCGACTGCGCTCTGGACGAACTCGCTCCCGTACCTGATGACGATCGTCGTGCTCGTGCTGGTCTCGGCGAGCTCGACGCGCCGCTGGCTCGGCGCGCCCGCCGCACTTGGTGTGCCGTACGTGCGGGAAGAGCGATAGAGGCATCACCCGGGCGGGGGAGGCGCATCGGCTTGTTAGCGGCCATAACCGGAGTACGCGGCAATTTCAAGGAAGGGGCATTCTCCACATGCGGCTCAACGCGAAGCCATTCGCGTTCGTCTCCGCTGCGGTATTGGCAGCTGTCGTCTGCGCGTGCGCAGGCGCCGGCGCACGGCATGTCGAGGCCGCCGGGCACGGGAGGATCGCCTCCGCGCTCGCGTCTCTCGCCTCGCGATCCGGCCCGCGTGCACGGCTGCACGTAATCGTCCAGGGCCGGGGCGCAATCTCGGCGGCGGCGCATGCGGGCCGGATCGACAAGCGCCTCGGCAACGATGGTGTGGCTGCGACGATCCGAGCCGACCAGCTCCGGCGACTCGCGTCGCGTCCGGGCGTCTCGCTGGTCGCTCCAGACGCGCGCGTGGCGTTCACGGCTTCCAGCGTTTCGGCAGCGAACCTCGCGACGATCTTTCCCGTCCGCGACTCGGCGTCGAACCCGTGGAACGCCGGCGTCACGGGCTCGGGAGTCGGGATCGCCGTCATCGACAGCGGCGTCACGCCCTCGGCCGATCTCGGGACGAGGCTCGTCCAGGTGCGGCTCGACGGCCAGGACGGCTCCCTCGACGACACGGTCGGCCACGGCACGCTCGTGGCCGGCGTCGCGGCGGGCCAGAGCGCCGACGGGCGTTTCATCGGGATTGCGCCGCGCGCGACCGTGTACTCGCTGAACGTCAACCGCCCGGACGGTGTGCGCACGAGCGACGTGATCACGGCTCTCAAGTGGGTCTTCGACAACGCGCACACGTACAACATCCGTGTCGTCAACCTCTCGCTCGGCGAGACCGTGAAGAGCTCGTACACAGAGAGCCCGCTCGATCTCGCGGTAGAGCGGCTCTGGGCCAGCGGAGTGTTCGTCGACGTGGCGGCGGGCAACCGCGGCGCCGGTGAGATCGACTACGCCCCCGCGAACGACCCGCTCGTTCTGACCGTAGGCGCCTTCGACACGAAAGAAACCAACGGCCCGGGCGACGACATGCTCCTGCCCTGGAGCTCACGGGGCAAGACGATGGACGGCTTCAACAAGCCGGAGCTCGTCGCGCCCGGCCGGCATGTCGCGGCGATGCTGGCGGCCGGCAGCACCTACGACGCTGTTGCGCCCGCGGCAAACCGTAGTCCCGGCGGCTACGTGTCGGCGAACGGCACCTCATTCGCGGCGCCGCAGGTCGCGGGAGCCGCGGCGATCATCTTCCAGGCCCACCCGGACTACAGCCCCGACAACCTCAAGTGGGTGCTGCTCGCCAAAGACGGCGCGAAGCCGAAGAGCTCGGGGGTCGGCGCGCTCAGCCTGAGCTCGTCGTACAACCTCGCCGGCACGCCCGGGCGCGCGAACCAGGGCTACGAGGCGCTTGTCTGCGCTCCGGGCTCAACTTGTCTCTCCGGCAGCACCGTTGCCTCGAAGTGGAGCTCCACGAGCTGGAACTCCTCCAGCTGGAACTCGTCCAGCTGGAACTCCTCCAGCTGGAACTCGACGAGTTGGAACGACACGGCCGACTGGGATTCGTCCAGCTGGAACTCCTCGAGCTGGAATTCCTCGAGCTGGAACGCGACGGGCTGGAACGCCGATGGCCTTGATTTCGACCTCTGGGGCTAGCGTGCCCGATGCGTTAGCCGCCCGGACAGCGCCACGCGCGCTCGACGGGCGCGTCGCCGCCCTGATCGGTGGGCTCAGCGCGGCGGCCGCCGTGGCGATCGCCGTTCAGATGCCTGTCGTGGCGCACACTGTTACGACCAGGCCCGGAACAGTGGTCGCGATGGCGCTCCTGACGCTGACGCTGCAGCTGTTCTCCATCCGCGTCTACGGACGCGGCAGCGTGAGCGTCTCTGCGATCGGGATCCTCGCCGCCGCCTTCGTCCTCGATGCCGGTGCGGCCATGGCAATCGCGCTCCTGGCGGCTCTCGCTCAGTGGTTGCGGAGCCGCGGCCAGCTCTACAAGGCGGTGTTCGACGGCGCGAATTTCGCGCTTCCGGCCGGCGCGGCAGCGCTCGCCTTCGAGGGGCTCCAGGGTGCCGGCCGGTTCTCGGCCGCCTTCGTCGCCGGATGCTTGTACGCGGCAATCAACAACGGAACCCTGTGCCTTGCGATGAGCCTTGCCGAAGGGATCCCCTTGCGCACGATCTGGCTCGAGCGCTTCCACTGGGCCCGTCTGTACTTCGTTTCCTTCGGGCCCCTCGCGCTCGCCGCCGCCATCGCCTACGAGCAGGTCGGCGTCGCGGGCCTGGTCGCGTTCGCGTTGCCGCCTGCGTTGATGATCGTTTCGGTGCGGCAATACCTCGAGCGCACGACGGCCGCCGTCGAAGAGATCCGGCAGGTGAACCAGCAACTGCGGCGCGCGCACCGCGACACGATCGCAGCGCTCTCGCGCAGCCTCGACGCGAAAGACGCCTACACGGGAGGTCACATCGACCGCGTCGCGGCGCTCGCCGTGGCGCTGGCGAAGCAGCTCGGCTACACGGGCGAGGAGCTCGAGGCGATCGAGATCGGGGCGCTCCTCCACGACATCGGCAAGATCGGGGTGCCCGAGCAGATTCTGAGCAAGCGCGGGCCGCTTCACGAGGCTGAGTGGGCTGTCATCAAGACCCACCCGCTGACCTCCGACTACATCCTCTCGGAGCTCGACCTCCATCCGATCGTTCGCCAATGCGCTCGGTCAAGCCATGAGCGCATCGACGGCGCCGGTTATCCGGACGGCCTCGCGGGCGACGACATCCCCCTGCCGGCTCGGATCGTGTTCGTGGCCGACGCGCTCGACGCACTGACCTCGGACCGGCCATACCGTCCCGCACGATCCCTGGTTGCCGCCCTCGCGGAGATCCAGGATCACGCGGGCACGCAGTTCTGCCCGAAGGTCGTCGAAGCGCTCCGCTTCCTGTGGCGCACGAGCCCGGAGTCGATCGTCACGAGCGCCCACACGCACCGCGCAGCCGCTTAGATCTGACACGATTGCCGCCGTGGCGCGCTTCCTGCACACGATGGTGCGGATCACCGATCCGGA
>DATDFL010000037.1:0-27375 GCA_036522595.1 Gaiellaceae bacterium | reverse complement strand
CACGCTGGTCGCGAGCGGCGACGCGGCCGAGGCGCTCTCCGGCGCGGCCTACTCGCTGCCGGTGCCCCGGCCGCCCGCACCGCTGCTTTCGCCGCTGCTTTCAGTCGTGCCTGGTCAGCTCTTCGCCTCTGCGCTCGCGCGGGCACGCGGCCTCGACGCGGATCACCCGGTCGGGCTGAGCAAAGTCACGCTCGCGCGATAGGCGTTCCTATCAACGCACCCGCCCGGGCCGTGGAGTCCCCGGGCGGGTGCGCGATCGTCAGAGAACCACTGGTAGCCCCTCCCTGACGACGCTTGCGTCGACTCGTCACAAGACGAGACTCGCCCGGACGACTAACACCGCGGTAACAAGGACTGGGCCGTGGCGTGCATCGGGGAGGGGACCTCCGAGTGCAGTCGGATGTGAACGACTCGGGTCGAACACATCGCTCACCACGGCCCAGCTCGGGGCAGCGTCTCTCCGGCTCCTAATACGCCGCCAACGCGGACCGCCTCCGCATTACCGGCGCGTTGGCGGCTCTCGCGACGGTCGGGTCATGTGGCGGATGTGGACACCGCGACCGAACCGAGGGCGCCGCGCCTCGCTCCAGCGTGGGCTCGCGGCCTCGGAGATCGCGCTCGCGCTCGTTGCGCCGGCCCCGCGGGCGGCAGCGGCGGAGCGGCCGCCGGTGAGGCTCGTAGGCTACCGCGCGGGGACGCGTGCCAGCGGCCACCCCGTCCTCTGCGGCACGAGCGATTCCACCTGGCGCTCGCTCGCCCGAACCCTCGGCGCTCGTGACGCGCTCGGCTTCTGGAGCCCACCTTTCATCCTGCTGGCCCACAGCGTTTGCCGGTCACTCGCACGCTCGCGCCACGCGGATCCCTGGTCCGCGAGCCAGGCGATCTTCGTCCTGGGCCACGAGTCAGGGCACGCCGATCAGCTGGCAGCGGGCGTGCCTTACGACGAAGCGGACGCAGACTGCCGCGCGCTCGGGAAGTGGCGAACGCTCAAGCACCGCCTCGCAATCGCCAGGCGCCTGCCATCCCCGACCACCTTTCCGCGAAAGGCGTGCCCGCTGCGCCGAGCACGGCGCGCCCCCGGGTTATCCCCGAGAGCCGCGGGAAGCGTTTCCGGGTTTGCCCCCTAGTCAACGACTGTGCGCCGTGTGACGATCAGCGCATGCCAATCACGGTCGTGATCGTCGACGACCACCCGTCGTTCAGGGCGTCGGCCCGGACGCTGCTCGAGCTCGAAGGGTTCGATGTCGTCGGCGAGGCGGCGGACGGCAAATCGGGTCTCGAGATCGCAAAACGGTTGGAGCCGGAGCTCGTCTTGCTGGACATCGCGCTCCCGGACACGAACGGCTTCGACGTCGCCGAGCGGCTGGCCGGGGGCCGGTCGAAGGTGATCCTCACTTCGAGCCGGGAACAGCGAGATCTCGGCCGCCGCGTCCGCTCGAGCGGCGCCATCGGCTTCGTCCCGAAGGACCGCCTGTCCGGCCCCGCCTTGACCGAGCTGCTGGAGGGCGGCGGGTGAAGAGGCTTCTGGTCTCGACGGTCGTTGGCTGCGGCGCGATCGCCTTCGGAATCGTGATCTACGGCGTCCAGATCGACGATCTGCACTCGCGGGAGTCCCATGCGCTGGCGCAGGTCGCCGTCGGGTGGGCGTTCGTCGTCTCGGGGCTCGTCGCCTGGCTGCGGCGGCCGAGGAACCGGCTCGGAGCGCTGCTCGTCGCGGCCGGGTTCGCGTACCTCGCGCGCCAGCTTCGCTACAGCCACGACGCCTGGCTGTTCACGGTCTTCTTCGCGCTCGGCGAGCTTCCGTACGCCCTGATCCCGCACTCCGTCCTTGCCTACCCAACGGGCCGCGTGGTGGACAAGGCGGAACGGGCGCTCGTCAAGGTGGGCTACGCGTGCCTGCTCGTCGTGCCGTTCGTGATCCTGCTCTTCTACGACGGCACCCGTCGCCTGCTCTTCTACAACAGCGCGAGACCGCACGACAGCCTAATCCTCGTCCACGGAAGCGCGGACACCGTCGAGGTGCTCCAGAAGGGCCTGGTCGTCTCCTACTTCGGGATCCTGGCCACGGTCTTCATCGCCCTGATCGTGCGACGAGTCTTGCGGGCGACGCCTCGCGCGCGGCGAATCCTGGCGCCGCTCGTCGTGGCAGCGACCGCCATTGCGCTACGAGGGCTCTACGAATGCGTGAGAACGTTCGTCAGCCAACCTGTTGCGTCCGACTACCTCTTCTGGTGGCAGATCGCGGCGTTTCTCGCCCTGCCGATTGCCCTCGCCGCAGGCCTCTTGCGCTACCACTTGGCCCGAGCTTCCGTGGCCAACCTCGTGCTCGAGCTCGAACACGCCGGGCCCTACGAGATTCAGGACGCGCTTGCGCGCGCGCTCGCGGACCCGACCCTGGAGGTCGCGTTCTGGCTTCCGGAGCGGGCGGCTTACGCAGACGGAGCAGGACGGGCCGTTGAGCTGCCCGACGGCTCGGCGCGAGCCGTGACCGTGCTCGACCACGACGGAAGACCGCTCGCGGCGCTCGTTCACGACCCCTCGCTGCTCGACGAGCCCAGGATCGTGCAGACCGTCGGAGCCGCCGCGCGACTCGCGCTCGAGAACGCGCAGCTCCAGGCGGAGACCCGTGCCCAGCTCGCGCAGGTGAAGGAGTCGCGCGTGCGGATCGTCACTGCGGCCGACGAGGAGCGGCGCCGGATCGAGCGCGATCTGCACGATGGCGCGCAGCAGCGCCTCGCCGCGCTGGCCCTCCAGCTTCGAACCGCCCAGCGGCGGCTGGGCTCGAGTCAGGCCGACCCGGTGGTCGACGCGCTGCTCGAGTCCGCGGTCGCGGAGCTCCAGGCGGCGAACGAGGAGCTTCGCGAGCTCGTCCGCGGCGTCTACCCGGCGATCCTGACCGAGGACGGGCTGGCGGCGGCGGTCGAGGCACTCGCGCTGCGCAACCCGTTCCCGATCTCGCTCGACGTGCTCGAGGGCCGCTTTCCCGCGCAGGTCGAGGCGACCGCGTACTTCGTCACCTGCGAGGGTCTGGCCAACGTGGCGAAGCACGCGCAGGCGTCGAACGCGTCGGTATCCATCTCCCGCCGCAATGGGCTCCTGTCGGTGGAGATCGCCGACGACGGCGTCGGCGGGGCGCAGCTGCTCGACGGCTCGGGGCTGAGCGGCCTCTCCGACCGCGTCGAGGCGCTCGGCGGCCGGCTTTTCGTTCGAAGCCCTCGCGGCGAAGGAACGCACGTCGTTGCGGAGATCCCGTGCGAGTCGTAGTCGCGGAGGACTCGACCCTTTTCCGCGAAGGGCTCGTGCGCCTGCTCGCGGAGGCTGAGATCAACGTCGTTGGCGAGGCTCGGAACGCCCATGAGCTCCGCACGATGGTGGAGCGCGAGAAGCCTGACGTCGCGATCGTCGACGTGCGCATGCCGCCGACCCAGACCGACGAGGGCACGCGAACCGCGAAGGAACTGAAGGCCGGCCAGCCGGAGCTCGGCATCCTGGTGCTCTCGCAGGTCGTCGAGACCAAGCACGCGCTCGACCTCTTCAGCGAGTGGCCCGAGGGCTTCGGGTACCTCCTCAAAGACCGCGTCACGGCTGTCGACGACTTCCTCGAAGCCGTCCGGCGCGTGGCCTCAGGGGGGACTGCGATCGACCCGGAGGTCGTCGGGCAGCTGATGGGCCGCCGCCGCGTGCAGGATCCGCTCGAGGACCTCAGCCCGCGCGAGCGCGAGGTGCTCGGCCTGATGGCGGAGGGCCTCTCGAACCGCGGCATCTGCGAGCGGCTCTTCCTGAGCCCGAAAACGGTCGAGACGCACGTGAGCGCGATCTTCACCAAGCTGCGCCTGGCCCCCGCGCCGGACGACCACCGCCGCGTGCTGGCCGTCCTCGCCTTCCTGCGCGCCTAGCCCTCCGGGGAACACCCGGAGCTGAAGACCAGGGCAAGCGGCAGCCCTGATTCAAGGCCTGCCCGGTTATCGGCGGAGCCGCCCCTTCCTAGCGTCGGTCACGTGATCGACGCAAAGGAAGGAGGTGTCAAAGATGCTGCAGAAGGCCACATTTCGCCGGCTACTGATCGTAGCCACGATGCTTGCAGCGCTCGCAGCGGCCTCGCCAGTGGCCGCGCTCGCCGACAACATCGGCGGGGGCCCGTAGGCCTGTGACGCACACGCTTCATGAAGCCGCACGGAAGGCCCGAAAACGGGTTTTCCGTGCTGTGCGAGGAGCTCAGTCGACCAGCAGGGCGCGCGCTTCTCGGGCCGCGGCGACGTTGCCCTTGTCCTCCAGCAGCCGGATCGCAGCCTCCATCGTGTCGACCACCTGGTCGCCGCCGAGGCGAAGCGCCTCCGCGTACGAGAGCAGCACCTGGGCGCGCTGGCTGACGCTGTCCGTCGGCGTTGCAAGGTCGACCGCCTCGCGTGCCACCCTGACTCCTTCCTTCGGCTCGCCCAGCCGCGCAAGCGCTTTGCCGCGAACCGCGCGCCAGAGGAACTGCGCGCCGGTGTCGTACCCCGCGGCGCACGCCTCGGCGGTCTCCGACCACCGCACAGCTTCTTCGTAGCGACCCTGGCCGTACACGGCCTCGGCCAGCTGGGTCGCCTGCGTTGCCAGCTGCCCGCGTAGGCCCCACTGCTCGAGCGTGGTGCAACTCTCGGCCAGGACCCGCTCGGCCTCGGCAAAGTCTCCCGCGAGGAGCTCGACGCTTCCGGCCATCGCCGCGTAGTTGCCCGGGATGTTCACGGTCCAGGCGAGGTCTTCGTAGATCCCTCGAGCCTCCGCCAGAACGGCTCTCGCCGAGTCGAACCGCGCCCCCATGGCTTCCAAGCCGCCCAGGTACACGAGGATCTGGGCGGTGCCGCCCCGATCGGCCATCTGGATGAGCTCCCGACAACGTCTGAGGGCCTCCCGGACCGGCGTCGGACCGTAGTAGAGGCCGGCAGCGATCTCCTGCAGGCACGGCAGGAGTGGCCAGCCGGATCTCCGGAAGTAGGCGAGCGCGCGCTCGGCCGCCTCCGACGACTCTTGGTACCGACAGAAGAAGCCGCCGGACGCAGTGGCCATTGCGAACCAGATGCGGCCGAGGGCCCGGTCGTCACCGGCCTCCTCGAGGACGGGAATCGCCTCGGAGGCGAGGGACAGAAGCTCCTCCGACGCGCCCTCCTCGGAGCGGCGCAACCTAAGGTGAGCGAGCTCCGTGCGCGCCCGAAGCTCACCCCGCGCGTCGCTCTGGGCACCGGCGGTGTCGATCGCCTTCTCGAAGAGCTGTTGCGCCTCAACCACTTCCCCTCGGCGCCAGAGAACGAGGCCGAGCTCCGTGAGCAGGTCGCGGCGCGCCACCTCCGAGCCCTCCAGGAGCGACGCCGCACGCGTGAGCAGGTTCGCGGCCGCAGGCATGTCGCCGCGCTTCGCCGCTCGGAGGCCCGCCGCCGACAGCCGGTGCCCCGCTTCGGCCGCAAGCCCTGGCGCCGCGGCGTCGTCCGGGTTTAGCTCGATGCGGTAGCCGTGGGCCCGCTCGAAGTGGAAGCCGACCAGCTCGTCGGAGCCCGTTCGATACCGGCGCGCGAAGCGCTCGTGAAGCTCCGCACGCTGCGCCTTCGGCAGGGTCCCGTACGACGCGTCGCGGATGAGCACGTGGCGAAAGCGGAACGCCTCCTCGCCCTCGAGCAGGCCCTTGCGCCTCAGCTCGGCGAGGTGCGTCCCGACACTCGCGGCCTCCTCCCTTGGCATCAGCTGGACGACGTCGGCTCGACGGAGCTCTCGCCCCACGACCGCGGACCGCTGAAGGACGGAGAGCTCTGCTGGTTCGAGGCGGTCGAGGCGGCTCGCGAGGAGCGACTCGAGCGACGGTGGCATCGATTCGGTCTCGCCGCTCTCGGCCGCGTGCGCAAGGAGCTGTTCGATGAACAGCGGGTTGCCTCCCCCGGTGCGGACGACCTTCTCGCGCAGCGGAGCCGGGGGCTCGCCGAGATTGCCGATCAGCGCCTCGGCGTCCTCTCTCGAGAGCGGGGCGAGCTGGATCGACTCGCCCTCCGCCCAGTCCGACCTCGTCTCGAGCAGCTCCGGCCGGGCGAGGCCGAGTAAGAGCACCGGAGCATCGGACACCTGCGCCGCGAGGTAGTCGATTAGATCGAGGAGCGTGGGCTCGCCCCAGTGCAGGTCATCGAAGACCAGCACGACCGGCTTCTCTCCGGCCAGGGCCTCGAACAGGCGGCGAACGGCCCAGAAGGTCTCGCCGCCGGACGCCGCAGCCTGCGCCTCGCCGGTCAGGTCTGCCAACCTGGCGGCGATCAGCTCAGCGTGCGCGTCGCGCGCAAGCAGCTCGGGGACCTGCACGTTGCGGACGATCTCGGCCAGGGGCAGGTACGTCGCGCCCTTGCCGTACGAGACACAGTGCCCGACGAGGATCGTCGCGCTGCCGTCGAGATCGGCCGCCAGCTCGGTCGCCAGGCGCGTCTTGCCAATCCCGGGCTCTCCGAGCACCAAGAACAGCCGGCAGCTGCGCTCCTCGACAACGCGCGCGAACGCCTCGTGGAGCTTGCCGAGCTCGTCGCGGCGACCCACGAGCGACGCGTCCAGATGCCGAGCCGGAGCCTGGGCTCCCTCGACGAGCTCGAGGAGCCGCCCCGCCTCTCCGACTGGCTCCGACACCGCCGCGTCGCCGAGCAGCTCGAGCGTCTCCGGGCCGACCAGGATCTCCCCTGGCGCGGCGGCTTGCAGAATCCGCTTGGCGAACGTGATCGCCGGGCCCGCGACGAAGCCGTGCGCGTCGTCCGCGCCGGCGATGACCTCTCCCGTGGCGATCCCGACGCGAAGCTCCATCCGGCCGGCCACTTCTGCCCGCAACTCGAGCGCCGCGCGGACGGCCCGAAGCGGATCGTCCTCGTGAGCGGTGGGAACACCGAAGACGGCCATCACCTCGTCGCCGCCGCGCTGCTCGATCGTCGCCCCATGAGTCTCGAGCACGGATCGCATACGGCCCAGCGCGTCCGTACTCGTTGCCCGCAGCAGTTCGGGGTCCAAGGTGTCGGGAGACGCGACGTCGGCGAAGAGAATCGTCACGACCTTCCGGCGCCCCTCGGGCGGTAGCGCTTCGGTCGCCGGTCTTGCCGGTGCGTCGAGCGACGGGTCCTGGCGCAGCATCGCCTGCTCGAGCTCCCGCAGGGCCGTGCCGGGCTCGATTCCGAGCTCGTCCAGGAGCATCCCTCGCGCCTCCAGGTATGCCTCGAGCGCTTCTGCTTGCCGACCGTCGCGGTAGAGCGCGAGCATCCGCTGCCCACGGAGGCGCTCGCGGAAGGGATGAGCAGCGATCAGCGCGTCGAGCCGCTCGAGCAGCTCCGCGCCCGCGCCGAGGGCCAACTGCGCGTCGATCAGGTCCTCGACGGTGGAGCTGCGAAGGTCCTCGAGCCGCGAGATCTCCGGCACGGCAAAGGGCTCGAAGGCGAGATCGGAGAGCGGCGGCCCCTGCCACAGCGCAAGCGCCTCCTGCAGCTTCGCGATGCGCTTTTCTCCCTCGACCGCGCGACTTTCCTCCACGAGGCGCTCGAAGCGGCCGAGATCGATCTGCTCGGAAGCAACATGGAGGAGGTAGCCGCCGCTGCTCGACTCGAGCACACCCGGCCCGAGCGCGCGACGGAGCTGCGCCACGTAATTCTGGAGCGCCGCTCTCGCCGTGCGCGGCGCGCTCTCGCCCCAGAGCGCATCGATGAGCGCATCGCTCGAAACCGGCTCACGCGCACGCAAAAGCAGGATCGCAAGCAACGCCCGCTGCTTCGGCCTGCGGAGCTCGACCTGCCGTCCTCGATCCCAGACCTGAAGCGGCCCGAGGAGGCGGAAGTTCATGACATGTCCGTTCTAACACGCCGCGTTACCGCCGTGTTAGGGGCTTTCCGAAGGCTGCAGGAATCACGGCACGTGGTAGTGCCGGAAAGGAGGCGACATGTTCTCGGCGAGAAAACGAATCATCGTGCTGGCGACGGCACTTGCGGCGGCCGCGGTGCTGGTCGTAGGGGCCTCGGCCTCGACGCCCTGGCCGACCTGCCTCGGCGAGCCCGCGACCATCTTCGGCACGGACGGCAGCGACACGCTCACCGGAACGAGCCACGACGACGTGATCGTCGGGCTCGGGGGAGACGACATGATCACGAGCGGCGGCAGCGACGACATGGATCTGATCTGCGGCGGCGACGGCAACGACGTCGTGATCGCGACCCCCGGTGGCGACCTGTTCGACTTCGGCGGCACCGTCGTGTCAGGAGACGCGGGCAACGACCGCATTCAGAACTCCAGCGATACGTTCGTGTTTGCCGACTACGAAGGCTCGCCCGAGCCCGTAACCGCAGATCTCGGCACCGGCACGGAGACCGGTTGGGGCAACGACACGCTCGTCCATGTGGACGCCGTGGACGCCTCGGCCTACGACGACGTGCTGACCGGCTCCAACGCCAGCAACGTGGTCTATGGAGAGGCCGGGAACGACACGATCTCCGGTCTCGGCGGGGCCGACTACATCGACGCAGGCCTGGGCAACGACACAATCGACGGCGGCTCGGGCCGCGACTGGCTCGACTACTACGACGCTCCGACCGGCGTTCGCGTCAGCCTCGCGAAGGGCACGGCATCAGGTGGTGCGGAAAACGACATGTTCCGCTCGATCGAGGCCGTCTTCGGCTCCAGGCACGCGGACACGCTGTTCGGCGGATCGCATGCCGACCGCCTCGACGGCTACGGCGGCAACGACCGGCTCTACGGCGCCGGCGGCAAGGACACGCTGATCGGCAATAGCGGCAAGGACCGTGCCGACGGCGGGCCCGGACGCGACGTCTGCAGCGCCGAGCGGAAGGTGCGCTGCCCCTGAGAGAGACGGAGGAGCGGGGCCGCCTGCGCCCCGCTCCTCCTGGGACGCGCTAAGGCTGGGCGGCGAAGGCCACGAGCGACCCGCTCATCGGATCGAACGCCTGGCCCGTGATGCGGCCGGACGAGTCGATGTCGTTGGCCGCGATCAACGTGCCCGCGTAGCCGTCTGCGACATCCTGGTTCAGATCGCTGATCTCGCCGTTGCGCCAGATCACCGCGCGGCAGTTGAAGTCGGCGTCGCACGAGGTGCCGACGATCTCGCCGCGGTCGTTGACCCCGAGCGCCTGGCTCGTCGAGTCGCCCGGCAGCGTCCCGAGATCCTGGATGCCGGCAGCCTTCGTCCAGAGGAACGCATGCGCGGCAAAGCCCCCGCCGGCCGCGGCCGAGGAGTTGGCGAACCCGACCACGTCGCCGCGGTCGTCGATCGCCATCGGCGTGTTCCAGGCGACGCCGCCGAGGCTGCCGAGGTCGACCGGCTGCCCGTCCTGCCAGAGCACGTTGTGGATCGCGCTGAACCGGCCGACGGCCCGGTCGCAGATTCCCGAGATCCCGACGACCTGGCCGCGATTGTTGATCGCCGTCGCCGCGCTCACCGTGTCACCGGGGAGCGGCGGCAGCTCTTGGACATCGCCCCTGGGCCCCCACTCCACGGCGCGGAACTGCAGCACCTGCGGCGGCACGCACGTCGGATCGTGGACGGTGTTCTCCGCCCAGCCGACGATCTCGTCGCGGTTGTTCGCGCCCGTAGCGAAGCCGTTCGTCCCGCCGAGCGTCGGCAGCGCGCGCATGACGCCGTTCTGCCATGCGAAGCCGAGGCACTGGTGCCCGACCGCGGTCGCGGCGGGGAAGAACGCCGAGCAGCTCCAGCGCTCACCGAGGGGGTCGGCTTGCGCGGTCTGCGAGATCCCGCTGATGAGCCCGCGGTCGTTCTTGACCGGCCACAGGACGCCGCTGTCGGGCCCGCCCAGCGTGCCGAGGTCGGAGAGGACGCCGCCGCGCCAGAGCGTGGCGTGCTGCACCTGGTCACCTGCGAGGTTCGAGCTGCCGGCGATCCAGCCGCGATCGTTGATGCTGGCGCCGAAGCTCGAGGTACCTCCGAGCGACCCGAGATTCGTGACGACGTAGCTCCCCTGGGCGGCCTGCGCGCTTCCGATCGGGAGCAGCGCGGACATCAGGACGAGCCAGACAGCGAGACGCTTCATGTGACCCTCCTCCTTGAAAAGCGGTTGCGCGCCGACGGTGCCCGAGGGCCCGTCAGCTCGCTCGCCGAATCCGGACAGGCGTTTCCCGCGCGTCCCCGGCGAGCCAGAGATGCGTTGCGGCGAGCGCTCGCCAGGGGCGCCAGCGCTCAGCCTCGGGCATGAAGCTCGTTGTCGGAAACGCGTCCGGCTCGCCCAGGCGCAGCGCGAGGTAGTGCGCGGTCCAGGGGCCGAGCCCCTTCACCGCCGTCACCGACGAGACCAGCTCGTCGAGGCCGACGCTGCCGTCGAGCCGGATCCGCTCGTCCACGACCGCGCGCGCCAGGCCGCGGATCGCCTCGGCCCGAGCGCGGGTGAGCCCGATGCGGTCGAAGTCGGCTTCGGCGAGCGTCTCCGGCGAGGGAAAGACGTGGGTCAGGCCCAGCGGCTCCAGCCCAGGAGCCCGCGTCCCCAACCGCTCCACCAGCCGGCCGGTGAGCGTGTTCGCGCCGGCGACGGTGACCTGCTGTCCCACGATCGTCCGAACGCCGGTCTCGAAGGCGTCCCAGCAGCCAGGCGGCCGGAGCCCCGGCCGCGCGGCGATCAGCGGGCCGATGGCCGGGTCGCTGCCGAGGTGCTCTGAGGCCGCTGGCACATCGAAGTCCAGGCCTGCGATCCGGCGCACCCGCTGCACGAGGTGGACGAGCTCCTGCCAGTGCGGCAGATGGGCGAGCAGCAGCAGGTGGTCGTCGCCTCCCGGCCAGAGCTCGATCACTCCCGGGTCGCCGTCGCTGACGATCGTCCGCCGGTAGGTGTCGCCCGACACGTGCTCGACGCCGGGGATGGCCCGCGACCCGAGGAAGGCGAGCAGCCGGCCCCAGTCGAGCTCGCCGCGGTAGGTGAGGCGGAGCAGGAGGCCGCCGTCGGCCACCAGGCGATCGGTCTTCCGACGGCGGGCGCGCAGCTGCCGCGGTGACTCGCGAAAGACCTCCAGGCATGCGCGGTTGAGCTGCCGCAGGCTGCCGAAGCCGGCCGCGAAGGCGATCTCGGTCACGGTCAAGTCGGTGTCGTCGAGCAGGCGCCGCGCGAAGTGCACACGCGCCGAGCGCGCCAGGCCGTCGGGCGTGACACCGAGCTCCGCACGGAAGAGGCGGCGCAGGTGCCTGGCCGAGATACCGAGTCGCACGCCGAGCTCGGCCTCGGTCCCGTGGTCGAGCGCGCCGTCGAGGATCAGCCGCACCGCGCGGCAGACGAGCTCCGGGGGCTCCCAGCCGACCGACTGCGGCCAGCGGTAAGGCCGGCAGCGGAGGCACGACCGGAAGCCGGCGGCCTCCGCTGCGGCAGGGAGAGGGAAGGCTCGGACGTTGTGAGGACGAGGACTTGCACCGCAGCCGGGACGGCAGTAGATCCCCGTCGTGACGACGCCCGCAATGGCTTCCACAAAGGCAGGTATAGCGCGTAGGCCAAGCTCGAACCGGACGGATTCGGACAGCCCCGAACCTGCCTGTCCGAATCCGGCGAGACTCGGTGCCGCCGGTGCCGGACACTTCTGCGCGTGTCCGAGCGAGCGGTCGAGGCCAGCATGGCCGAGGCGGACGCCGTGTCCGACCTGCACGAGCTGAACGCGCAGTACATCCGCGCGTTCGTCGAGGCCGACGTGGAGTGGTACCGCGAGCACCTCAGCGAGGACTTCGTCTGCACGCTCGCCGACGGCCGGCGCATCGACAAGACCGAGTTCCTCGCCAAGGTCGCGCAAGGGCCGGGCGTCCGCAATGTCACCTACGACGAGATCGACGTCCGCCCGCTCGGCGGCGTCGCGCTCGTGCAGGGCGTGACGCACTACGTCCGAGAGGGAACGCCGGGCTCCACCCGCTACACGGACGTCTGGCAGCTACGCGACGGCAACTGGCGCGCTGTCGCGGCTCAGCTGACGGCGAGGAGGGCTTGACGAAACAGTGGCTGTGCCGCCGGGCCGCGCTGCCCGCCCCGAGGCCGCGTCCTCAGTCGGCCCAATAGCTATCCACTATTGGGCCTCCCTGCGTCCTTGCCTCGGAACGGCCATCGCACCCCGGCGACGAGCACCGTTCCGCCAAACCCTCCTAGAAGTGCGACGTGACCCCGGCGGGGTCTTCGTCGGCGCTGTCGGCGGCCGGCGCGCGCTCGTCGAGCCACGAGTAGGCGTACTCGCCGTCGTCGAGCCCCTTCGCGAGCTTCGTCAGCCGGAGCGGATGGAACGTGTCGCACATCACCGCGAGCTCGTGCGTCTCGGTCTGGCCGATCGACTTCTCCGCCAGCCCCGGGTGCGGCCCGTGCGGGATCCCCGACGGATGCAGCGTCACCGAGCCGACGTCGATGCCCCGCCGCGAGGAGAAGTTGCCCGAGACGTAATAGATCATCTCCTCGGAGTTCAGGTTCGAGTGGTGGTACGGGATCGGAATCGCCATCGGGTCGAAGTCGAGCTTGCGCGGGCAGAACGAGCAGATCACGAAGTTGCGGCCCTGGAAGGTCTGGTGCGAAGGCGGCGGCATGTGGATCCGCCCGGTGATCGGCTCGAAATCGTGGATCGAGAACGTCCACGGATAGACGAAGCCGTCCCAGCCGACGACGTCGAACGGGTGGTAGTCGAGCAGGTAGGTCTGGTACCCGCCGCGCACGCGCACCTTGACCGTGAACTCGCCGGTGTCGCGATGCGTGTGCAGATCGGTCGGCGGATGGATGTCGCGGTGGTAGAACGGCGCGTGCTCGAGGAGCTGCCCGTACTCGTTGCGGTAGCGCCTCGGGATCTCGATCAGGCCGGGTGACTCGAAGACGAGGTAGCGCTGGTCGCCCTCCGGCCGGAAGCGGTACGTCGTGCCGCGCGGGACGACGACGTAGTCGCCCTGCTTGTACGGAACGTCGCCGAAGATCGTCTCGAGCGTGCCCGTCCCCTCGTGGACGAAGATGACCTCGTCGCCCTCGCCGTTGCGGAAGTAGTAGTCCATCTCCGCGTCCGGGCGGCAGAGCGAGATCTCGACGTCGTCGTTCCACATGAGGAGCTGGCGGCCGTTCACCGCGTCGCCGCCGGCGTCGATGTCCATGGTCCGGAAATGCCGGTGCGCGTGGCCGTCCGGAACCCACTCGTCGCGCTTGATCGGCTCGAAGTCGGCGACCTTCGTGACGCGGCAGGGCGAGGTGAGGTGGTAGAGGATCGACTCGTTCCCGTCGAAGCCTTCGAGCCCCATGACCTCCTCGGTCAGGAGCGTCCCATTGTCCCGGAACTGGACATGCCGCTTCCGCGGGACGTCTCCTCTGACCTGGTACGTGGGCACGGCTAGAGAATAGTCAGGCTTCGACGGCCATCGCAGCCAACCGCTCGCCGATCGCGGGTGCGAACTTGAAGCCGTGGCCCGAGCACGGCGAGCCGACGACGATCCGGCCGCGGCGCTCGAGGATGAAGCTCTGGTCCGGAGTCGTCGTGTACATGCAGGTCTGCGCCCCGGCCGGCTCCGGGTCGGCGAGGCGGTACGTCTTGCGCGTCCATTTCGTGATGCGCTCGATCAGCTCCGGCTCCGGCTCCCCCGGGACGTTCGGATCCGCGTCCGGCCCCTCGTGGTGCGCGCCCACCTTCAGCCCGTACTTCGGGTCGGCGAGCGAGTACATGTCGTGCGTGTGGTCGTCGGGCTTGAACGACACGACCGAGGGGACCGCCCGGCCGCCGGAGTCCGGCCGGAAGTAGCAGAGCGTCTCGCGCGTGACCCTCACGTTCAGCGGCTCGTCGAGGAGCTCGTTCACCCATGAGCCCGCGGTGACGACGACCGCGTCGGCCTCGACCTCGTCAGGGCGAACGCGCGTGTTCTCGCGCACGTCGAGGCCCCGGGCAAAGGCCTTCAAGGCGAGGTCTGCGCGCGCGATGCCGGCCTCCGGCTGGACGACGACGAATGCGTCCTCCGGGACGTGGATCGGGTAGCGCCGCTCCGCCTCCTCGCGGTCGAGCCGCTCCCACGCGACCCCGCAGGCCTCGAGCGTCTCGGCGGTGCTCTCCTCGAGGCTGCGAACGACCTCGACGAGCCCGTTCAGCTCGAGGATCGTCTCGCCGCTCTCGGCCTCGAGCTCGCGCCAGAGACCGAACGCCTCCTGCGCGAGCCGCACGTACTCCGGCTCCGCGTAGGCGAGCCGGAAGATGCGCGACCGCCCGTGACTCGACCCGTGCGGGTTGCCGACCGTGAACTGCTCGTAGACGACGGGCTCGTGCCCGCGCCGCTTCAGCGCCCAGCCCGTGGCCAGGCCCATCACGCCCGCTCCGATCACTGCGATCTTCATGCGACTCGGTTTCTCAGGATGCCGATTCCCTCGATCTCGAGCTCCACCTCGTCGCCGGGCTGCAGCCAGCGCTCGTCGCCGTGCTCGAGGATGCAGCCCGTCCCGACGGTGCCCGACCCGATCACGTCCCCGGGGCGCAGGTGCGTGTTGCGCGCCGCGTGCTCGACGATCTGCTCCCACGACCAGTGCATGTCGCCCAGGCTCCCGCGCGAGCGCTCTTCACCGTTCACGCGGGCGACCATCGCGTCGCCCAGCTCGTCCGGGGTGACGATCAGCGGGCCGAGCGAGGTCGCGAAGTCCTTCCCCTTCGCCGGGCCAAGCCCGATCGCCATCTCCTGCCGCTGGAGGTCGCGCGCCGACCAGTCGTTCATGACAGTGAACCCGGCGACGGCGCCGTCCGCGCCGATCACCGCCGCGACCTCGAGCTCGTAGTCCAGTTTCTCGGTGCCCTCGGGGTACGGAATCTCGTCGCCCGGCCCGTAGATCGCGGCCGGGTTCGAGAAGTAGAACGCGGGGATCTCGTACCACTCGGGGGCGATCTCGCCGCGGCCGGTAACCGCGCGAGCGTTCTTCACGTGGGCCTCGAACGCGTAGAAGTCCCGCACCGACGGCGGGTTCGGCACCGGCGCGAGCAGGCGAACCTCGTCCAGCGGAAACTCCGCGTGCTCGCGCGCCTGGCCGCCCCCGGTGAAGAACGAGACCAGCGTCTGCGCTGCGAGTTGTATGACGCGGTCGCCCTCGATCCGGCCCGGCCACCCGCGAATCTCGTTCGCCAGCGGCGTGAACATGCAGAACTTCACCGCGCGAGGCTATCGGCGGGGCATTGCTCTCGGCTTCCTAGAACGGGCGTTAGCCGGCCGCACGGGCAGAGCCCGCACGGCCTCTTACGGTCGGCGCCGACGAGTCGGCGCCTTAGGGCTCGGTGTGGACGATGACATCCGCGATGCCGGGCTGCTCGCTGCGGATGCGCTCCTCGATCTCGCTCGCGCGCGCGTGGGCTTCCCCGAGGGAGATCGACGGGTCCACCGCGACCGTGAGCTGCGCGACGAGGCCCTGGTCGGTGTTCAGGAACCGCAGCTCCCGCGGCGCCTCTCCGGTCGCCTCCCGCACGATTCGTTCCACGACGATCCGCTCGGCGCCGGCGTCGTCCTCGCGCCCTTCCCCGGTCTCCGCAATCGGCTCGAGGTGGGTGCGCACCACGTTCACCTCGGGCACGGACTCGGTGATCGCCTGTTCGACCTCGCTCGCGACCTCGTGCGCCTCCTCCAGCGAGAGCTCGCCCGGCAGCTTCAGGTGGAGCGAGACCTCGGTGCTCGAACCGACTTGCAGCACGGTCAGGTTGTGGATCTCGCGCACGCTCGGCACGCGCTGTGCCGCCGCCAGGACCCGCTCGCGGAGTGCCGCCTCGTCCATGAGCGGCTCGACGTGAACGACGACGTCGCTTCCGGGCAACGCCCCGTGGACGGCGGCCTCGACGGCATCCGCGGCCGCGTGGCCCTGTCCGACTGCGGCGCCCGGCGACACGCCGATCACCACGTCTGCGAACTGCTGCCCTGCAGCCTGGCGCATCCGCAGCCGGCGCAGCTCGACGGGCGGCGAGAGCTTCGCGATCGCGTTCAGCGCGGCGTCCTGGGCCTTCGCCGGAACCCGGTCCATCAGGACGTCGATGTTCAGGCGCATGAGCGGCGCGGCCGCGACGAGGACGAGCACCGCGACGAACATCGCCGCCGCCGAATCGGCCCAGTGGTAACCGCCCCGTGCGGCCGCGAGGCCGAGCAACACGGCCGCCGAGCCGAGGAAATCGCTCGCGAAGTGCAGCGCGTTCGCCTGCAGGGCGGGGCTCCCCAGCCGCTTCGAGGCGCGGTACGACACCGTCGCGCGACTCGCGTCGATGAGCAGCACACAGCCCACGACCACGAGTGCGTACCAGTGCGGGTTCACCTGCCCGTGCGCGAGGCCGGTCAGTCGCCAGAGCGCGCGCCAGGCGATCACGAGGCTCGCCGCCACGAGGATCGCCGCCTCGCCGAGCGCCGCAAGGTGTTCCGCCTTCGCGTGGCCGTAGGCGTGCCCCGGATCGGCCGGCCGGCCGGCTACCCCGAGAGCCACGAACGTGAGCAGCGCCGCGACGAGGTCCGTCCCCGAGTGCACGGCCTCGGAAAGCAGTCCGAGGCTGTGAGTCCCGATCGCGGTCCCGAGCTTCAGCGCGATCAGCGCGCAGGCCGCGATTACCGAGATGAGCGCCGTACGCCTCTGAGGGCTCACGCGCGAACAATCACACCAAATAAAGAGGCCCCGCCGCAGCGGGGCCTCTTCGTTTCCTCTCTACGGGAGCTCGCTACGTGGCGATGTCGCCCCGGAATTTCTCGTGGAGCATCGTGCCCGCACCCTTGCCCTTGTCGTACCAGTGGTGGAAGTGCAGGCCCTGGCGCGGGGCGCGGTACTGGAAGTTGAACTTGCAGTCACGCGAGTCCGTGAAGCACGAGAACGTCGCGTTCGGCCCGAAGAACGTCGCGATGAAGACGTCCGTGAAGCCGCAATCGGCCGGGCACGTCGCGTTCGGGTCGAACGTGCCGCCCGAGATCGTGCCGACCAGGTACCCGTGGAAGTGGCCCGTCTTGCCGGCCGGGACCGTCGCGCCGTGGCGGCCATGCGTCTCGCAGGCGCCCGGGCTCTGGCCCTCGTTGGTCAGGAACGTGCCGCGGTCGCGCCGCCAGAGGCGGAACGTGCCGTCCCGGTTCCGCTTGACCGTGTAGGTGCGGAGCTCGGTGTCGAGGGCCCACGCGTTGCCGCACGAGCCGTGATCGTCGGTGACGACGTTGTACGGCCCAAACTTCTTGCCATGGCCGTTGCCATGACCGTGGCCGTTGTTCGCAAGGCCCGTGGCAGCGAAGGCAAATGCGGCTGCCAGCAGGCCGGGAATGATCCATCGCTTCTGCATCAGACCTCCTGGGCTTTTGACCCCAACACTCAATAGATCCATCTGGACGGCGTTACTTGCGCCCCGCGACCGGTTCCAGCGGCCAGATGACGACGTCCTGCCGCTCCGCCAGGTGCAACAGCGGCTGGCCCTGCGGCTCGAGCCCGTCCGGCGCCATCGTGCTCTCCTCGATCGACGCCTCCGCCGGCCCGATCCGCCAAGGGCCGTGGTGGATCTCTGCTCGGTGCAGCCCCGACTCGTCGGCCGCATAGAGGCAGTAGCGCTCGGTGAGGAAGTGCTCGAGCGACCCGGGCTCCGGCTCGGCGGCCTCTCCGGCCGGTGCGTAGGACGCCTCGAAGAAGCGGTCGCTTTCGCGGCGTGCGGACGCGTATTCGATCCGCCGGCCTCGCCGCTCGAGCGAGATCCGCGCGTGGAAGTACGGCAGCTTGTAGGCGCGCCGCGCGGCCTCGACCGCGAGCTGGCTCGACGTGTCGAGGCTGAAGAACCAGATCCCAGGCTTGTCCTCCGCCGTCACGTAGGTGCGGACGTTGATCTCCGGGAACCGCGACACGAGCGGCAGCGGCAGCATCCCGCGCAGGCGGAAACCGGTGATCTCGAACGGCGTCACGCCGAGCCAGGCGCTGCCGTCGTGCTCGTCGACGCTCAGCCCGGCGGGAACGAGCTTCCGGAGCGCCTCCGCATCGACCTTCCAGTGCGCGAAGAGCAGGTCCTCCCAGCTCTGCCCCAGCAGCCAGGAGCCGCCCGGCAGCGGCCAGGGCCGGTGCTCGGTGTCGGCGAGAGACCCGGCCTGGCGCGCGGGGGCGAGCAGCATCTCCATCGTCCGACCGGTACCCGTGCGTCGGCCGCTCAATCGTTAGCGTGCGGAGGATGCGCTGGGACGAGTTCGCCTCGGCGGCACCCGAGCTGTCCGTTCTCGGCGAGGAGCGGCTTCGCCTCCGGGAGCTCTGCCTCGTCGGCACGCTGCGCCGCAACGGCTGGCCGCGCATCTCGCCCGTCGAGCCGGACTTCGTGGACGGCGAGCTGATGTTCGGGATGATGTGGCGCTCGCCGAAGGCGCTCGACCTGCTCCGAGATCCGCGACTCGTTGTCCACAGCGTCGTCTCGCGCCGGGACGGCGACGAGGGCGACTTCAAGCTCTACGGACGGGTGAGAGGGATCGAAGACCCCGACGTCCGAGCCCGGTACCGCGCCACGATCAAGGCCCGGATCGACTGGGAGCCCGAGGAGCCGAACTACCACCTTTTCGCCGTCGACGTCGAGTCTGCAGGCTTCGTCGTCTTTGGCAAGGACCGCTTCGGCCTCGCCTGGGATCCCGAGCGCGGCCTGCGCCGTTGGGACCAGCGCACGAGCTAGCGGGGCGCCGTGGGGCGACCGGTTCGGAACGGCCGACGGCCTCCGTCCTGCCGTTCGTGGGAGACGCGCTGAACGAGGAGGACAGCCCGCCGCCGGGCTCGGGGCTCCACGCCTTCTCGCGGAATGGTCGACTGCTCTACAAGCGCTACGGGCGATCGCCGGTCACCGTTTCGTCGATCGGGGCCGGCTCTACGTGCGCCGGCCGGGTCACGTCGACGTGCTCGTGACGCACGGGCAAGAGGGTTAGGTCGATCCCGTTCCGTGGCGAGGGCCACGGCCGGCTCTTCCCGTACTTCGGAGCGCCCTAGAGGTTTCCGCGGAGAGCCTGCTCGCGCTCGATCGACTCGAAGAGGGCCTTGAAGTTCCCCTCGCCGAAGGTCGTCGCCCCGTGACGCTCGATCACTTCGAAGAAAATCGTCGGCCGGTCCTGGGCGGTCTTCGTGAAGATCTGCAACAGGTACCCGTCCTCGTCGCGGTCGGCCAGGATCTTCAGCCGGTGCAGGTCGCCGTAGTCCTCGCCGATCTCGCCGACGCGGCCCTCGACCTCTTCGTAGTAGGTGTCCGGTGTGTCGAGGAAGCGAACGCCGCGCTCCTTCATGGCCTCGACGGTGCGGACGATGTCGTTGCTCTGCAGCGCGATGTGCTGCACGCCGGGCCCGTGGTTGAACTCGAGGTACTCCTCGATCTGGCTCTTGCGCTTGCCTTCGGCCGGCTCGTTGATCGGGAACTTGATCTTCCCGCTCCCGTCAGCCATCACCTTGGACATCAGCGCCGAGTACTCGGTCTGGATCTGGTCGTCGCCGAAATGGACGATGTTCGTCATCCCGAAGACACGCTCGTAGAACTCGACCCAGTGGTCCATCCGGCCGAGCTCGACGTTGCCCACCACGTGGTCGAGCGCCTTCAGCCCCACACCGGTGCTCGGCTGCCCGTTCGGCGAGACCGAGGTGTAGCCGGGCGCGAACAGGCCCTTGTAGTCGCTGCGGTTGATGAACGTGTGCACGACGTCGCCGTACGTCCCGATCTCCGCGAACTCGAGCGAGCCGAACTCGTCCTCGACGCGCTGCGGCTCGGCGAGACCGCGCGCGCCGCGCTGCACGGCCTGGCGATACGCCTCCCGCGCATCGGGCACGCGAAGCGCGATGCTCTTCGCCGCGTCGCCGTGGCGGCACGCGAACTGCGTGATCTCGCTGTCGATGCGCAGCCCGCTCGTCACGACGAGCCGGATCTCCTCCTGCTCGAGCACGTAGGAGGCCCGGTCGCGAACGCCCGTCTCCGGCCCGGCGTAGGCGATCGGCGTGAAGCCGAACGCGTGCTCGTAGAAGAACGCCGCTTGCTTCGCGTTTCCGACCCAGAGCTCGACGTGATCCCAACCTTCGAGCGGCATGAAATCGCCGGACATGACCGGATCTTAACGCGGGCCGGTTGACATTCCCGAGCGACGCTGCGCGTATTAGGGCGGTGCCTGAGCTGCGAAGCGGCACGGTCACCTTTGTCTTCACGGACATCGAGGGATCGACCCGACTGACGCGCACGCTGCGCGAGCGCTGGCCGGAGGTGCGCGCCGAGCACCGCCGGCTGCTTCGCGCTGCCTTCGCCGCGCACGGCGGCGAGGAGGTCGACACTCAGGGAGACTCGTTCTTCTACGTTTTCTCGCGGGCGCGCGATGCTGCGCTTGCCGCCGCGGCCGCGCAACGAGCGCTGGCGGCGCATGAATGGCCCGAGGGCTCCGAGGTGCGCGTCCGCATCGGCATGCACACCGGCGAGCCGGTGGTCTCCGAGGAGGGCTACCACGGCATCGGCGTCCATCGAGCCGCGCGAATCATGGCGGCGGGGCACGGCGGGCAGGTACTCGTGTCGGAGGCGACGGCGGCCGTGCTTGCCGACGAGGAGGTCGCCGGGGTCAACGTGCGCGACCTGGGTGTCCACCGGCTCAAGGATCTCGACCGGCCCGAGCACGTGTACCAGCTGGTCGCCGAGGGGCTCGGGGCGGCATTCCCGAGGATCCGCACCGCGGGCAAGCA
Organism: Gaiellaceae bacterium; assembly: GCA_036522595.1. GTDB lineage: Bacteria > Actinomycetota > Thermoleophilia > Gaiellales > Gaiellaceae > AC-32. The sequence continues at coordinate 6,742 of DATDFL010000037.1, read as the reverse complement.
GCGGCCGTACTACCGACGGCCGCTCGTGGTGGGAGCGGCGGCCGGCGTCCTCGCGGCCGCGGTCGCGATCCCGGTGTTCGCGCTCGCCGGCGGTTCGGGGGGCGGCGGGTCGCTCTCCGGCGGCATCGACGACAACGCTGTCGGCGTGGTTGATGCGGGCTCACACCAGCCGAAGGAGGAGGCGACAGGCGTCGAAGAGCCGCACGGCGTCGCCTCGGGCGCGGGGGCGATCTGGGTGTCGAGCGGCAGCGGCAGCGTCGCCAAGATCGACCCGGAGAACCACACGGTCGAGCAGACGATCGACGTCGGCGCGGGGCCAGAGGGCCTGGCCGTCGAGGGCCGCGACGTGTGGGTGGCGAACAGCCTCGACGGCACCGTCTCCCAGGTCTCGGCCGACACGGACCACGAGGTCGCGCAGTACCCGGTCGGCAACTCCCCGACCGGAGTGGCGGTCGGTCACGGCGCGGTCTGGGTGACGAACGCGGGCGACGGGACGCTGACGCAGCTCGACCCGCGGGACGGGTCGCCCCGGGACACGGTCGACCTCAACGCGCCCGTGCACGGCATCGCCTACGGCGCAGACTCGCTGTGGGTGACCGATCCCGTAGGCAACGGCGTCATCCGCGTGCCCGTCTCCTCGCCGTCCTCGACGATTCGAATCGACGTCGGCAGCGGCCCGTCGGCGATCGCATTCGGCGGCCGCCACGTCTGGGTGGCGAACAACCTCGATGGGACCGTCTCGCGGATCGACCCCGGAACGAACGCCGTAACGGGCACGTTCCCGGTGGGAGCGGCGCCGAACGGGATCGCCGTCACCACAGACGCGGTGTGGGTCTCCGACGAAGTGGACGGCACGCTCGTCCTCGTCGACCCGAGGACAGGCGCCGCAACGCCGACGAAGCTCGGTGGACGGCCGGAAGGCGTCGCGGTCGCGGACGGGTCTGTCTGGGTCGGCGTGCAGGCCGCCGGCGCCGCACATCGTGGCGGCGATCTGCGCCTTGTCACGCCGTTTCTGGACTGGGTCGACCCTGCGCTCGCGTACTTCGCTGGGACCTGGCAGATCCTGTCCGTGACGAACGACGGTCTCGTCGGCTTCAAGCGGGTGGGCGGCGTGGACGGCAACACGCTCGTGCCGGACCTGGCGACGAGCCTCCCACGGCCGTCCAACGGTGGGCGTACGTACTCGTTCCGGCTACGGCAGGGGATCAGCTTTTCGAACGGCAAGGAGTTGACGCCCGCCGACGTGCGCGCGACGTTCGAGCGGCTGTTCCGCGCCTACGGGCTCGACCAGCAGGGGAAGAGGCAGATCTCGCCGCGCCTCGACTACTACGCGGGAATCGTCGGCGCTCATGCGTGCAGCGCGCACCCGCAAAGCTGCGACCTGTCACGCGGGATCGTCACGGACGACGCGCAGCGAACGGTCATTTTCCACCTGGTCAAACCCGATCCGGAGTTCCTCTACAAGCTCGCGGTGCCGTTCGCCTACGTTCTTCCGAAGGGCACGCCCGTGGGTGGGCAGAAACCGGTTCCTGCGACCGGGCCGTACGAGGTCGCCGCGCTCACGCCGCACCGCTACGTCCGACTCGTGCGCAACCAGAAGTTCCACGTCTGGTCGGGTACGGCACAGCCTGAGGGGCTACCCGACACGATCGAGCTGAGCACGAACCTGGAAAAGGGGCGGGGCGCGCCCGCCACGCCGCGCTCGGCCTTCCTCGCGGCGGCCGCGGGCAGGATCGACTACCCCGAGGCCGGCCTGCCCACAGGCCTGCTCTCCAGGGCGCGCACGCGGTATCCGGCGCAGCTCCATGTCACTCCTGCCCCGCAGACCGGCTGGATCTTCCTGAACACCGCGAAGCCTCCGTTCGACAACGTGCACGCGCGCCGTGCGGTCGCCTTCGCGCTCGACCGTGGGCGCATGGTCGCGAACGCGGGCGGCAGCGACCTGGCCGCCCCGACCTGTCAGGTTCTCCCGCCCGGCCTGCCGGGTTATCGCCCCTATTGCCCGTTCACAGCCGGCCCGACGAATGGGCGCTGGACGGCCCCCGATCTCGCCCGGGCGCGCACGGAGATGAGGCGCTCGGGAACGCGCGGCGCACGCGTCCGCCTCATCACGAGCGACCAGACCCCGGACTTCGGCCGGCAGAACCTCATCCTCGCCGCGGCGCTGCGGAAGCTTGGCTACAGCGTCACGGTCAAGCACTATTCCGCCGATCAGAGCTACTTCGGCGCGTTGTCCAGCGACGCGAAGCACATCGATGCGGCCACGAGCGGCTGGATCCAGGACTACCCCGCGCCGTCGAACTTCTTCGGGGGGCTCGGCTGCCCCAACTCGGCCTTCTTCTGCAGTGCGTCGTACAGCCAGCGGCTCTCGCGCGCGGCTGCCTCGGCTGCGGCGAGCGGATCGAACGCAGTCTGGACTGCATTCGACCGCAAGGTCACGGACTCCGCCCTCGTCGTTCCGTTCCTCAACGGAAAGGCCGTCGATTTCGTCTCGAAGCGGCTCGGGAACTACCAGCACCATCCGGAGTTCGGCCTTCTGATCGGCCAGGTCTGGGTGCGTTGACCGGCCCTACGCGTTAAGTCCGGCGCCCGGAGGGTTGCGCCGCGAGCGACGCCCCTGCGGGCTGCGGAGACGTCTCGTCGCCCACGACCGTCTCCTCGTCGAAGCCGCCGCGCAGCGGGACCTCGCGAACCCACAGCAGCGAGATCACGAAGACCGCCGCGCAGAGCCCCGCTGCCGCGAGGAAGGCGGGATGCAGCGCGTTCGCGAGCGCGACGCGCCCGGCTTCTGGCAGCCGGTGGATGGCGGTGCCCTGCGTGCTGACGCCCGCCGGCAGGTTCTGGTTCACGATCACGCCCATCAGCGTCACGCCGAGCGTTGCGCCGATCGAGCGCGAGAACTGTGAAAGCGCAGTCGCGGTGCCCATCGCCCGCCGCGGCACGGAGTTCTGAATCGAGAGCACGAAGATCTGCATCATCATCCCGAGCCCGATTCCGGCGAGCACCATGTTCCGCGCGGCAATGCCGTTCGTCGCGTGGACGTTCATCCGCCAGAGCAGCAGCAGGCCCGCGCCGAGCAGGATCGGGCCGACCAGGGTGTTCGGCCGATAGCGGCCCGTCCGCGAGACGAGCTGGCCGGAGAGGAAGCTCGTGATCACCGCGCCCAGCATCAGCGGCGTCAGCACGACGCCTGACGACGTCGCCGAGGTGCCGATCACGCCCTGCACGAAGAGCGGTACGAAGCTGATCGTCCCGAACATCGCCGCGCCGACGAGCGCCATGCACGCCACGCTGGAGGCGACGGTCTGGTTGCGCATCAGCTCGAACGGCAGGATCGGCTCCGGCACGCGCCGCTCCCAGAGCGCGAAGGCCGCGAGGATCACGACCGCCGCAACGAGGGTGCCGACCACCTGCAGCGAGCCCCACGGGTAGTCGCGCCCGCCCCAGACGAGCCCGAGCAGCAGCGACGTCGTCCCGAGCGCCAGGATCCCCGAGCCGAGCCAGTCGATCGAATGCTCCTGCTTGTAGGGCCGCCTCGGCATCGTCACGATGATCACCGCCATCGCGAGGCCGCCCACCGGCAGGTTGACGTAGAAGATCCAGCGCCAGCTGAAGTTGTCGACGATGAACCCGCCGATCAGCGGCCCGATGATCGACGCGGCCGCGAAAACGGAGCCGATCAGCCCCTGATAGCGGCCGCGGTCGCGCGGTGGGACGATCATCCCGACCATCGCCAGCGTCAGCGGGAAGAGGCCGCCTGCGCCGACGCCCTGGATCGCGCGGAAGACGACGAGCTCGACCATGTTCTGCGCCAGCCCGCAGAGCGCCGATCCGACGAGGAAGATCGAGATCGCGATGAGGAAAAGCGGCTTGCGCCCGTGCGCGTCGCCGAGCTTCCCGTAGAGCGGCACCGTCACCGTCGAGCCGAGCATGTACGCCGTGAAGACCCAGGAGTACTGGCTGATCCCGCCGAGCTCGCCGACGACCTTCGGGAGCGCCGTCGCGACGATCGTCTGGTCGAGCGCCGCGAGCAGCAGCGTCACCATCAGGCCCGAGTAGATCGCGAGGATGCGCCCGATCGAGAAGCGGTAGCCCGGCGGCGTCCGGGCCAACCTCTCTCGCAGTGCGATCATTTTCTAACCGTACCCGCAGGCCTGGCGGTCGCACCCGCCGGGACGGCGGGCCGCCGGTCGCGGGAGAGGACGATCGCCGCGGCGATCGCGAGGCCGCCCGCGATCTCGTAGCGGCCGATCGGCTCCGACAGGATCAGCAGCGCGAAGATCGCGCCGATGAACGGCTGCAGGTTCGCGAAGACCGCTGCGCGCGAGGGCCCCACGCGGCTGATCGCGCCGAACCAGAGCAGGTTCGCCGCCACCAGCGGGCCGAGCACCGCGAACGCGTAGAGCAGCCAGATCGACGGCGGGAAGCCGTAGTCCTGCGTGGCCAGCTGCTTGGAGCCGATCGCGAGCAGCGGGATCGTGCCGGCGACGAAGGCAAAGGCGCTCACGCGCAGCGCCGAGTAGCGGCTCAGGATCGGCGCCGCGGCAACCGAGTACCACGCCCAGGTGACGGTCGCCCCGAGGGCGAGCAGGTCGCCCCAGAGGTGGCCGGAAACTCCTCCGCCGGAGCCGATGGCAACCAGCGCAGCCCCACCGATGGCGAAGCAGGCCGCGATCCAGAAGCGCGTGCCCATGCGCTCGATTCCCTGCACGAACGCGAACAACCCGGCCATCACCGGCAGCGTCCCGAAGAGCAGCGCCACCGTGGTCGCGGTCGTCAGCTTGGTCGCGTAGACGAAGGTGACCTGGTTGAGGCTGATCCCGATCAGCGCCGCGAGCGTCAGCAAGACCATGTCGCGCCGGCGCAGCGCGAGCGTCCGTTCGCGGCCGTACGCGACGCTGCCGAGGATCGTCGCCGCGGCGCTGAAGCGGAGGCAGCCGTACGCGAGCGGCTGGAAGCCGTGCTCGAGGACGTACTTCGTGACGGTGAAGTTGAGGCCCCACAGGCCGACCGTCCCGAGCAGCATCAGGTCGGCAAGCTCGGGGCGACGCATCGCCACGAAACTACCCATTAGGCTTCTCGTCATGCCCGAGCCGACCCGCGACGACGTCGACCGGCTCGTGGGGCCCGCGACTCCGCACTTCGCCTATCAGCTTCGCGCGCGCGTGCGCGAGCTCGTGCTCGACCTGCCCGAGGATCACGACGTCCGGAAGTACGCCGAGGAGAAGATCGAGCTCCTCGACCGCCTCGGCTACGCCTCCTCCAAGGCCGACGAGGGACCGCGCGTTCCGCACGACCGGCCCGGCTGGCGGCAGATCCCGAGCAGCGCACCGGCCGACTCGCCGCTACCGCGATGAACTTCGAAGGCGCCTCCGTCCTCGTGACGGGAGGCTCGCGCGGGATCGGCAAGGCGATCGCGCTCCGGTTCGCCGAGCGCGGGGCGAAGCGCGTGGCGATCGGCTACCTCCGGAACGACCGCGCCGCGGAGGAGGCGGCCGAGGAGCTGCGCGCGGCGGGGGCCGAGCCGCTCCTCCTGCGCGGGAACGTCTCCTCGGAGCGGGTCGTGCAGGAGGCGCTGGAGCTCGGGCCCTTCGACGTCGTCGTACACAACGCCGCGACCGGCGTGATCGAGCCCGCGCTCGAGACGCAGGACAAGCACTGGGACTGGACGCTCAACGCGAACGCGCGGGCGCTGCTCACGCTGGCCCGGACGCTGGCTCCCAAGATGAAGGCCGGCTCCTCGATCGTGGGCATCTCGTCGCTCGGCTCCACGCGCGTGCTCGAGAACTACGTCCTCGTGGGCGTCTCGAAGGCCGCCCTCGAGGCGGTCGTGCGATACCTGGCCGTCGAGCTGGCTCCGCGCGGGATCCGCGTCAACGCCGTCTCCGCAGGCGTGGTCGAGACCGGCGCGCTCGACCACTTCCCGAACCGCGAGGAGATGATCTCCTCCGGCCTCGAGCGGACTCCGGCGGGCAGGCTGGTCGAGCCTGGCGATGTCGCCGACGCCGTCTGCTTCCTCTGCTCCGGCGACGCGAAGATGGTCTGCGGCCACACGCTCATCGTCGACGGCGGCTTCTCGTTGCTCGCCTGATGGAGCCGACCGACAGCAATCTCCGCGCCTGGGATGAGGCGCACCGGAAGCTGCGTCGCGGCGGCGGCCGGCGCGGACTCCCGAAGCCCGTCCGCGAGCGACTGCCGGATCTGGAGGGGCGCCATGTGCTGCACCTCGGCTCCGGGGCCGGGCGCGAGACGGCCGCGCTGATCGGGCTCGGGGCGCTGGTCACAGGCGTCGACGGCTCGGAAGAGACCGTTCGCGCCGCGCGCAAGCGGCTCCCGGATGCCGCGCTCGTCGCCGCCGACATCCAGGAGCTGCCGGTCGAGCTGCGGCGCGGGCGCTTCGACGTCGTCTACTCCTCGTGGGGCACGCTCGTGCTGATCAGGGACCTCAACGCTTGGTCCGCCGGGATCGCGGCCGCCCTCCGCCGCGGCGGCGTCCTGATCGCCTACGACGAGCACCCGGTCGCGGCGTGCCTCGACCAGATGCTCCACTGGCACGAGAGCTATTTCGACGCGTGGCCGGTCAGCCGCGTCGTCGAGGCGCTGCTCGCCGCGGGCCTCGGGCTCGAGCGCCTCGAGGAGCTCCCCGACCCGAACCGCTGGGGCCGCCGCGAGGTGCGCGTCCCGGGCGACCTGGTCGTGATCGCGAGGAAACCCTAAGCGGAGCCGTTGCGCCCCGGGATCA
>DATDFL010000036.1:0-13953 GCA_036522595.1 Gaiellaceae bacterium | reverse complement strand
CAAGCTGCGCCACGCAGCGCGCCGCCGTCTCGAGGCCCAGCTCGATCCCGCCGACGATGAAACCGGCCGCCAGCGCGTCGCCCGCGCCGGTCGTATCGACGACTTCCGATCCGACCGCGGTGTGCTCCTCCGAGCCATCCGGCCCGTGCAGGATCACGCCTCGCGAGCCGCGTTTCACCACGGCGGTCTCGCCGAGGCCGTAGGCGCCGCCGACCAGTTCCCACTCCGGCTCGTTCGCGAAGACGACGTCTGGCGCAAGCTCCTCGAGGCTCTCCCGAAAGACAGCGGGCCCACGCGCGCGGATCGCGCTCCAGGACGAGAGGTCGACGCTCACCCGGGCGCCCTCGGCCCGCGCCAGCCGCCCGGCCGCGAGCGCCGCTCCGGCGATCGGGTCGGCGAGCAGGCTGTAGCCGGAGAGGTGCATCCACCGGCACCCCGCAAGCCAGGCGGGGTCGAGCTCGTCCTCGCGCAGCTCCGGAGCAACACCGCGGTCGGTCGCCATCGAGCGCTCGCCGTCCTCGCCGACGAGCGAGACCACCACGCCCGTCGTCCCGTCTGCGCGAGGCCCGGCGAGCTGGACGCCCCGCGCGTCGAGCAGTGACCGCACGAGCGCTCCGGCCGCGTCCTCGGCCTGCTTGCCGATGAACCGAACCGGCTCGCCGAGCTCCGCGACCCACGATGCGACGTTCGCGGCCTGCCCGCCTGAGGTCACGCGGGTCTCGACCGCCGTGTCCGCGCCGGCAGCGAGCGGCTGCGGCGCGCGCACGATCACGTCCAGGAGCAGATCGCCAAGGCAGACAATCACTGCGACAATCGTTCCATGGACGGCGAACCGCGGGCAGAACGGCTGCGCTCGTTCCTGCTGGGCGGCCTCGTCGGCGCGTCGGCAGCGGTCGCCGCCCTCCGTCGCAAGCGGCGACGCGCGCGCCAGTCCCCGCCGGGCCTCGCGGCATTCGAGGACGCTCCCTGCTATCGCGAGACCCTGGAGCGCGAAAGGCGGCCGTAGCCACCCGCCTCACTATCCTTAGAGCAATGCCGATCTACGAGTACCGCTGCCCCAACGGGCACCTGTTCGAGCTGTTCCAGCGAATCGGCGACGCGCCCCCGGACGTCTGCGAGACCTGCGGCGAAGGCCCCGTCGAGCGCGTGCTCTACCCGGTGGCGGTGCACTTCAAGGGCTCGGGCTTCTACTCGACCGACTACGGCCGCGGCTCGCGCAAGCGCGAGGAGCCCTCGAAGGACGGCGCCGAGCCGAAGAAGGCCGACAAGCCGGAGAAGAAAGAGAAGGCCGCCGAGGCCTAGCGCAGAACGCGCTGCCGACCGGCCCGGAGGCTCAGCGGAAGCGTCTCGACGAGGCCGCGACGCCCGTACACCTTCAACGCCGCCCCACGTGCCCCGGTGACCGCCGCGTCGAACTGCCCCCAGGTCGTCCCGCGCGAGTACAGCTGCATCGGTGCCTGTCCGGGGGCGGCAAGCACAACCCGGCGAACGTCGCCGCGCGCGACGCCGACGAGGTAGAGCGCGTTCCAGCGGAGCCGTTCGGCGGCTACGAGCACGTGCTGGCCACCTAGCTCGCAGTCCCAGGTGACGGGCGTATCGCGTGCGAGGACCGCAGCGAGGCACGTCTTCGCCGGGGTCTCGTACAGCGTCGGAGCCGCGAGGATCGCCAGGACGCCGTTTCTGTCCGCGCGGGTCGAGACCAGGACGCGGACACCGTTCGAATCGAGCCCGTTTCGAGCCGCGGCCAGCTGGGCCGCCTGCACCTCGACCGGCTGAACACCCGAGACGTTGTAGCCCTTGACCGTGTAGCCGGGCTCCCAGCCCGGTGTTCCGCCGGGCCAGACCCAGCCGGCCGCGCCCGAGGCGTCGTTCGCCGGCTGCTTCGCGGCCAGCTTGATCGTCACCCCGCGATGCGGGTGGTACCCCGGCCGGGCGAACGCGAAGACGCCCGCGCTCACGGCCAGCGCGACCGCGACCACGGCAACTGCGAAGGGAAAGCGAGCAAGCAGCGCCACCCTCGGGGTATCGGTTCAGGCCCCGGACGAGTTGACTACCGACCGGGGGTGACGTTCCCGACCAGGCAGCCCGGCGGGTAGGTGTCTCCCGTGGGCCCCGGCGGTTGCACCGCCGACTTGCCGAGCACCATCAGGATCACCTTCGCGTTGTCTTCGCTCGGCGCGATTACGCCGCCGGTCGTGCTCCCGCCGAGCCGGCAGTGGATGGTCGATCCCGCGCGGACCTTGCTCAGGCCGAGCCCTAGGAACTGGTTCGCGGAGAGGTCGGTCGCCAGCGGCTTCATCAGGCTCCCGCCGATGAACGGCATTCGCACGTAGGTCGCGAAGCTCGCGAGCTTGCTCATCACCGCCTGCAGGACCTGCTGGTTGCGCTCGCCGCGCGTGATGTCGGTCTCGGACGGGTCGAGCGCGTTCTTGCGCACGCGCGCGTAGATCAGCGCGCGCTTTCCGTTGAGATGCACCTTGCCCTTCGGGAAGCGCCAGCCCTTCCAGCGGGAGCAGCGCACGGGCGAGGCGTAAGGGCAGTCGAACTTCGAGATGATCGGCCGCGGCACGACCACGTCGACTCCGCCGATCTTGTCGATCAGCTCCCGGAACTGCGCGAAGTTGACGACGATCACGTGGTTCACCGGAATCCCGGTGTAGGTGCTGACGGTGCGGATCGCGAGCCGCGGCCCGCCGATCTGGTACGCCGCATTGATCTTCTGCGCCCCGTAGCCCGGGATCTCGACCTGCAGGTCGCGAGGGATGGAGAGGTAGTAGAGGCGTCCGTGGCCGGGGTCGGTGTGCAGGAGGGTCATCGAGTCGGAATGCCGGTCGCCCTGGCGCGCAACCTGGGACGAGTGATCGGTGCCGAGGAGCAGGATCGACGTCGAGTTCGAGAAGAGCGAGCCCTTGTCCGGCGCGAGCGCGGTGCGCACGGTCTTCGGCAGCCGCTTGTTCGCATCGGAGACGCCGCCGCGGAAAGCGAGGTAGCCGAGCGCTGCCCAGACGATGAAGAAGAGCAGCGAAAGGAGGATTGCGATCCCGAGCTCGCGGCCCCAGCGGATCTGCCTCGGGCCACGCCGGGCTTTCTTCGGGCGTGGGCCCGGGCCTCGGTACTCGCGCCGCCCGTCCCGGGGGGCTCGCGGCCCACGCGGAGGTGCCTTCGAAGGCTCTGCAGTGGGGACGCGCCCTTTGACGCGCCCGCCGCGGTAGAGGCGATACGGCTTCTCTCCGCCGGGCGACGCCATCCGGCGGCGTATGGTAGCCACCCGAGGTGGAGGCGCTCCGGGTCATAGGGGTCGACGTGGGCGGCACCAAGACGCTCGCGGCAGTCGTCGACCGGCAAGGCCAGATCGAGGAGCAGGTCGTCCGGCCTACGGACGTCTCGTCCCAGGACGCGCTGCTCGCGTGTCTCGACGCGAGCGTCGACGAGCTGCGAGAGGGCCGCGAGATCGCCGCGCTCGGCTTCGGAATCCCGTCGCGGGTCGACCAGCGCACGGGCCGCGCCGTCGCCTCGGTGAACATCCCGCTCGCCGACGTCGACTTCCGCGACCGGATGCGCGAACGGCACGGCATCCCGGTCGGCCTCGACAACGACGCCAACGCCGCGACGATCGGCGAATGGAAGGCGGGCGCGGCCAAGGGCGCGCGGAACGTCGTGATGCTGACGCTCGGGACCGGGGTAGGAGGGGGGCTCATCCTGGACGGGAAGCCGTTCCGCGGCACGACTGGCGTCGGCGCGGAGCTCGGTCACATCGTGATCGGAATCGATGGGCCTCCCTGTGGGTGCGGCGGGCACGGGCATCTCGAGTCGTACGCGGCCGGGCGGGTTGCCGACGCGGCGGCGCGCCGTCTCTACGGGGAGAGCTCGGACGGGCACGAGCTCGTGGAGAAGGCGAAGGGCGGAGATGCCGATGCGGTCGCGGCGGTCGCCGAGATCGGGCGGCATCTGGGCGCGGGCATCTCGAGCCTCGTGAACATCTTCGAGCCGGAGGTGGTTGTGATCGGCGGCGGGTTCGGGTCGTCCAGCGGCGACCTCCTCCTCGGGCCGGCCCGGGAGGTCCTCGCGGTCGAAGGGCTCGAGCCGCTGCGCGACACCGTGCGGATCGTCCCGGCGCAGCTCGGGTTCCAGGCGGGCGTGATCGGAGCCGCGATGGTCGGCTTCGAGGCGTTGTAGTGCTCTCGGTCTGCGCGACGCCGATCGGGAACCTCGAGGACGTGACGCTCCGGGTCCTGCGCGAGCTCGCCGAAGCGGACGTCGTCCTCTGCGAGGACACGCGCCACACGCGCAAGCTGCTGGAGCGGCACGACATCCGGGCGCGGCTGCTGTCGTACCACCAGCACAACGAAGCCAAGCGGACGGCCGAGCTGTTGCCGCGCCTCGAGGCGGGGGAGCGGCTGGCGCTGGTGAGCGACTCCGGGCTGCCGGGCATCTCGGATCCGGGCGCGCGCCTTGTAAGCGCCGCGCTCGAGGCCGGTGTCGAGGTGACGGTCCTGCCGGGGCCCTCGGCGGTCGAGACGGCGCTCGTCGCGAGCGGGCTCGTGGGGGACGAGGGCTATCAGTTCGTGGGCTACCTGCCGCGCGGGGAGCGGGCGCTGCTCGCGCTCGCGGAGGACCTCGCACGGCGTCCGTGGTCGGTGGTCGCCTTCGAGTCGCCGCAGCGGCTTTCCGGGACGCTAGGTGTTCTCGCGCGCGTGGTCCCTGACCGGCCGGCCGCGGTCTGCCGGGAGCTGACGAAGCGCTTCGAGGAGGTGGCGCGCGGCACGGTCTCGGAGCTGGCCGGGCGCTTCGAGGATGGCGTGAAAGGCGAGGTCGCGGTCGTGCTCGGGCCCGGGGTTACCGGGCTGGACGAAGCGGGAGCGCTGGCGGCCGTCGCGGAGCTGCTCGAAGCCGGCGTGCCGCGACGCCGGGCCGCAGACGTGGTCGCGCGGCTCACCGGGGTTCCCCGCAACCGGCTCTATCAGGCCTCGCTGTAGTCTGATTTGACAACGTAGGACGGCCTTGCTACGGTCACGGCGTTTGCATACCTGACAACGGAGGTGTTCTGATGCGCCTGCTGGTCCTTGCCGCCGCCGCTGCTCTGATCGTCCCCGCCACGGCGCTCGGCTGGGCCTGGCCGGTGACAGGGCCGGTGCTGACCGCCTTCTCGTTCGACGCCGCGCATCCGTACGCGGCCGGCCAGCACCGCGGGATCGACATCGGCGCGCCCGCCGGGGCCCCTGTCGTCGCTCCCGCATCGGGCACGGTGTCGTTCGCGGGCACCGTCCCGGGAGGAGGAAAGACCGTGACGATCCAGACGCCTGATGGCTACTCGGTGACGCTCGTGCACCTGGGCTCCTTCGGAGTGCGGCGCGGTGGGGCCGTCGGAGAGGGAGACCCCATCGGAACCGTCGGGCCGAGCGGCGTACCCGAGCTGGACGTCCCCTACGTCTACCTCGGGATCAGGGAAACCGCCGACGAGCAGGGGTACCTCGACCCGCTGCGCTTCCTGCCCGCACCGCCGTCCGGTTCCGCGGAACCGCCCGCCGACCCCGGCAGCGGGATTGCTCCTCCGCCGGCGCCCGTACCGGTGTCTGCGCCTTCCGCGGCGTCCATTGAGCCCCAAGCGACGGCCGATAAGGCGGCAGTCCGCGTCCCGCCTACGCCGCTTCAGCCTCCGCCGCGCGGGCGCTTCTCGGCCGGAACGACTGCAGCCGTCTCTCGTTCGCCGGTCGAGCCTCGGCACGTGCATGCCGAGAACCGCGCGCGGTCGGTCCGGCGGACGAGGCGAGCGCCGAAGGCGAGGGCTCCCCGCGTGTCGATGGAGCCCCGCGTGGTAGACGTGCGGGCACCTGCCCCTGGTGTCGAGCGCGCGCTGCGCCCGGATGCCTTTCCGGCGGCCGCAGAGGAGGTCGCGCCGCGAGCCGCGGTACATGGAGGCTTTCCATTCGCGGACGTGGGGGCCACGCTCGGGCTGGCGCTGCTGCTCGGCGGCGCCGGCACCGTCCGGAGTCGCCTGCGCCGGCGGCGCGCGCGGGGCGCGCCGAAGGCCGTTCGTATCATTGACGCCGATGCGCTTCTACCTGACCACACCCATCTACTACGTGAACGCGACCCCGCACATCGGGCACGCGTACACGACGATTGCGGCAGACGTGCTGGTGCGTCACCACCGCCAGCGCGGCGAGGAGACGTTCTTCCTCACCGGCACGGACGAGCACGCCTCGAAGGTCTACCGCGTGGCCGAGGAGCAGGGCATCGACGCGAAGACGTACGTCGATCGCATCGTCGAAGAGGACTGGCGCGAGCTGCCGAGGCGGGTCAACGCTGACTACGACTTCTTCATCAGGACAACGGACGAGGGCCACAAGCGCTTCGTCCAGGACTTCCTGCAGCGCATCTACGACAACGGCGACATCTACCAGGACGTCTACTCCGGCCTGTACTGCGTCGGGTGCGAGGAGTTCAAGAGCGAATCGGACCTCGTCGATGGCCTGTGCCCGGATCACGGGATCGCTCCCGAGCGCATCGAGGAGAAGAACTATTTCTTCCGGCTCTCGGCGTACCAGGACCGCCTGCTCGCACTCTACGACGAGCGCCCCGATTTCGTCCTGCCGCGCTTCCGCTACAACGAGGCGCGCAGCTTCATCGAGGGCGGCCTGCAGGACTTCAGCGTCAGCCGGGCCGGCCAGCCGTGGGGCGTGCCGATCCCCTGGGACGAAGGGCAGGTCACGTATGTCTGGGTAGACGCCCTCATCAACTACCTGAGCGCGCTCTCGTATGCCCGTGAAGGCGAGGATCTCCGGGAGCGGTTCTGGCCCCACGTCCACCACCTGCTCGGCAAGGACATCCTCCGCTTCCACTGCGTGTTCTGGCCGGCGCTGCTCCTGTCGGCCGGCTACGAGGTTCCGCAGCAGCTCTTCGTGCACGGCTATCTGCTGCTCGACGAGCGCAAGATCTCGAAGTCCCTCGGGAACGTGATCGACCCGCTCGACCTCGTCGACGTCTACGGCGCGGACGCCGTCCGCTTCTGGGCCCTTCGGTCGGTCTCGTTCGGCCAGGACGGAAGCGCTTCGATCGATGCGCTCCACGAACGCTACGAGCGGGAGCTCGCGAATGACCTGGGCAACCTCGTCTCGCGCACGACGGCGATGATCGCGCGTTACCAGGACGGCCGGATCGCTCCAGGCCCGCGGAACGAGAAGCTCGGCTCCGCGCTCGATGCTCTCCGGGAGAAGCTCGTCGCGCGGTTCGATGCCTTCGACCTGACCGCGGCGCTCGAGGACGTCTGGGAGATCGTGCGGCTGCTCAACCGTCACGTCGAAGCCACGGCTCCGTGGCAGCTCGCGAAGGACGAGTCCAAGGCGGACGAGCTGAGCGCGGTCCTGTACGACCTCGCCGACGGCGTCCGCGCCGTGGCGGTCGCGCTCTCGCCGTATTTGCCTGAGACCGCGCCGAGGATCCTGGGGTCGCTGCGCCAGCCGGTCGACCTCGCGCTCGAGCAGGTCGGCTACGGCAAGACCGGCGAGACCGAAGGCATCGAGCCCGCGCAGCCGCTTTTCCCACGCGTGGATCTGCCGACGGCCGCTGCGTGATCGACACGCACGCGCACCTCGACGCGTGCGCGGACACGGCTGAAGAGCTTGTCGCGCGCGCTCGGGACGCAGGGGTCGACCGCATCGTCTCGGTCGGGTCGGGCCTCGAGTCGTGCCGCGAGACCCTTGCGATCGCGAGCCGGGAAACCGGCGTCTGGGCTGCGCTCGGCATTCATCCGCACCAGGCGGGCGACCCGGACGCCGAGCAGCTCGATGAGCTGCGCGAGCTGCTGGCCGACGAGCGCGCGGTGGCGGTCGGCGAGACCGGGCTCGACTTCTACCGCGACTACGCGCCGCGCGACCGCCAGCGCGAGCTCTTCCGGGCACAGCTCGATCTTGCGAGCGTGCTCGGCAAAACCGTCGTCGTCCACACTCGGGACGCGGACGACGAGACTGCCGCGGCGCTCGAGGCCTTCGACGGCACCGTGGTGCTCCACTGCTTCTCGAGCCCGCCGCTGCTTCCCATCGCCCTCGAGCGCGGCTACTACGTCTCGTTCGCCGGCAACGTCACGTACCCGAAGGCCGAAGAGCTCCGGGCGGCGGCGAGGCAAGTGCCCGCCGACCGGATCCTCGCTGAGACCGACAGCCCGTACCTCAGCCCGCAGCCGCGGCGAGGCCGCCCGAACGAGCCGGCGAACGTCGTCCACACCGTGGCCGTGCTCGCCGAAACCCGCGGGGAGGACACGGCGACCTTCGCGGCGCGGCTCGACGCGAACGCTGCCGCGGCCTTCTCCCTGCCGTGAAGCTTCCAGCCGCCAAGAAGGAGCTCGGGCAGCACTTCCTCGTCGACGAGAACATCCTGGGCGTCATCGGCCGCCTGGCCGGGCTCGCCCGGGAGGACGTCGTGCTCGAGGTAGGGCCCGGCCTCGGCGTCCTGACCGCGTATCTGGCCGACCGCGTCGCGCGAGTGCACGCGATCGAGCTCGACCGCTCGCTCGAAGGTCCGCTGTCCGAGCGGCTCTCCGGCCACGGGAACGTCGACCTCCATTTCGGTGACGCGCTGCGGCTCGATCTCCACGCGCTCGATCCCGC
This sequence comes from Gaiellaceae bacterium, assembly GCA_036522595.1. Lineage (GTDB taxonomy): Bacteria > Actinomycetota > Thermoleophilia > Gaiellales > Gaiellaceae > AC-32. The sequence goes on along the minus strand of DATDFL010000036.1, from coordinate 5,347 downwards.
GCCGACGAAGCTCGTCTCCAATCTCCCGTACAACGTCGCAACCCCGCTTGTCGTCGAGAGCCTCGATGGGCTGCCAACCCTCCGGCTGTGGTGCGTGATGGTGCAGCGCGAAGTCGCCGACCGGTTCTTCGCGGAGCCTTCCACCAAGGCGTACGGCGCGGTCTCGGTGCTCGTCCAGCTCGCCGCCGGGCGCACCGGCTTCCATGCGGTCTCGCGGACGGTGTTCCGTCCCCGGCCGAATGTCGACTCGGCGCTCGTCGCCTTCCGCCGCCGACGAGGAGTGAACACCGAGGACCTCGCGCGCGTGAAGAAAGTCGTCACCGCAGCCTTCGCCCACCGGCGCAAGCGGCTGGCGAACTCGTTGGAGCTCGCCGGTCTCTCCACCCGCCCGGAAGCCGAGGGTGCGCTCGCCGAAATCGGCCGCGACCCGAGGGTCCGCGCCGAGGAGCTCGCTCCGCCGGAGTTCGTCGCGCTCACCAACGCGCTCGGGCGAGAATGACGCGGTGCGCGAGCTGACGGTCGCAACGGAGCGCAAGACGCAACTGCTCGACGTGACCGACCGGGTCCTCGCTGCGCTCGAGGGCGCCGATGGCTCGCTCGTGACGCTCTTCGTCCCGCACACGACCGCGGGCGTCGTCGTCCAGGCTGCGGGGCCCGGAGCGTCTGCGGTTGCGCCGGACGTCGCGCGAGCGCTGGAGCTTCTCGTGGACGAGGAGTGGCCGTGGGATCACATCCACGAAGGCGACCGCAATCCCTGGTCACACGTGCGCACCGCCCTGACCGCGTCGTCGGTGTCGATCCCGCTCGAGAACGGGCGCCTCGCGCTCGGCGGGCACCAGGCCGTCTTCCTCGCCGAGTTCGACGGTCCGCGGGAGCGCACGCTGCTCCTCGCAGTCACGCAGTGAGACGCGCTCCCGCGACGGCCAAGCTCAACCTCGCGCTCGTGGTCGGGCCGCGGCGCGAGGACGGCCGACACGAGGTCGCGACGGTGCTGCAGCGCGTCGACCTCGCCGATCGGATCGCGGTCGAGCCGGCACCGAAGCTGCGGGTCGAAGGCTTTCCGGACGACACGCTCGTCCACCGCGCGCTCGAAGCCCTCGGCGGGGGCTGGGAGGCGAGGATCTGGAAGCGGATTCCCGTCGCGGCGGGCCTCGGCGGGGGCAGCTCCGATGCCGCAACTGCGCTCCGGCTCGCGAACGAGACGCTGCCGGAACCGCTTCCGCCGGAGCGGCTGCACGAGCTCGCGGCCGGGCTCGGAACGGATGTGCCCTTCTTTCTCTCCTCGGGCCCGCAGCTCGGCGAGGGCGCAGGCGCCGACCTGAGCCCGCTCGACCTCCCGCAGGACTACTGGGTCGTGCTGCTCCTCCCGCACGGTGTCACCAAGAGATCCACCGCCGACGTCTATGCGGAATTCGCTGGGGCCTCGGGCTACGAGGAGCGCCGTGCTCGGCTGGAGCGCGCACTCGACGTGGTCCGGCGCCCCCGCGACCTCGCAGCGCTCCCCCCGAACGACCTCGCGTCGTCGCCGCTTGCCGACGAACTGCTGAGCCTCGGCGCTTTCAGAGCCGACGTCACGGGCGCCGGGCCGACCGTCTACGGGCTCTTCCACCACCGCCGCGACGCGGCCGCCGCGGAGCGCGAGCTAAGGCGTCACGGCCGCACTTGGATCACGGTTCCGACTTGGTACGGTTGACGCATGGCGACCGACCAGCCGCTGCAGCCCAGCGGGCCGATCGAGCACCACACGACGCGCGCCGGCCGCTGGTTGCGCGCCCGCCGCATCCGGGCCGCGCTGTGGATCGCGGTCATCGAGGGGATCATCGTCGCGCTGCTTCACGACGTCTCGCGCTGGACGGTGATCGCCGTCGCGATCCCGCTGCTGGCGCTCTATCTCTTCTGGGGTCGAACCGCGCGCTCGGACATGGTCCGACAGCTCTCCTGGATCGCCGGCGCCTCGCAAGCGCTGGCCGTGGTCGTCACGATCCTCGCGTTCCTGCTGAGCTGGGTCGCGCTCGTGCTAGCAGGGGTGTTCGCCATCATCGCATTGCTCTTCCTCTTCTCCGACCGGGGTTAGACGTTGTCCCACACGGAACCTGCCAAGTGCTAAGGCGGCGTTTGCGACGCCGCCTAGAGGTCGCGCGAGCTTTGCTCGTGCGACCGTCTAACGCACAAACTTGGATAGAACACGTACCGCAGTGGGGCGTAGCCAAGTGGTAAGGCAGCGGGTTTTGGTCCCGCGATCCCAGGTTCGAATCCTGGCGCCCCAGTCTTGAGCCTGGCGGCTGTCGTCCTCGCTGCGGGTCTGGGGACGCGGATGCGTTCCGAGACGCCCAAGCATCTGCACCCGCTGCTCGGGCGCCGGATGGTCGACTGGGTGGTCGAGGCGGCGCGTGGGCTCGACCCGGATCCGCTCGTAGTCGTGACGAGCCCCGACCAGAAGAGCGCCTTCGACGGTGTCACGGTCGCCGTCCAGGAGGAGCCGCGCGGCACCGGCGACGCAACAGCAGCGGCGCGCGCCGCGCTCGACGGCTTCGACGGGGACGTCCTCGTCGTCAGCGGCGACGCCGCCGCGATCACGACAGCGATCCTCGGCCGGCTCCTCGAGGCCCACCGCAGCAACGGAGCAGCCGCGACGGTGCTGTCGTTCGAGCGAGACGAGCCCGGAAACTATGGCCGCATCGTCCGCGCCCCCGACGGAACGCTCCAGTCAATAGTCGAAGCGACCGATGCAAGTACCGAGGAGCTCGAGTTGAAGGAGATCAACTCGTCCATCTACGTCTTCGCCGGCGAGAACCTCTGGCCGGCCCTCGAGCGGCTGCAGCCGCAGAACAAGCAAGGCGAGCTCTACCTCACGGACACGATCCGCGACCTCGTCGAGGCGGGCGAGCGGGTAGCGGTCTACGAGGACGACGACCAGGCGGAGGTCGGCGTCAACACCCGTGCCGAGCTGGCGTCGATCGCGGCGACCCTGCGCGATCGGATCAACCACGAGCACATGCTCGCGGGCGCGACGATCGTCGACCCGAAGACGACCTGGATCGAGCCCTTTGTCGAGCTCGAAGCGGACACGACGATCCATCCGTTCACGGTTCTCCAGGGCGCCACGAAAGTCGCGAAAGGCGCCGAAGTCGGCCCGCACGCCGTCGTCGTCGACTCCGAGGTCGGCCCCGGTGCGCTCGTTGGCCCGTTCTGTTACCTTCGCCCCGGAACGGTGCTCGAGGCCGGTGCCAAGGCGGGCGCCTTCGTGGAGATCAAGAACTCACGGATCGGGGAACGGACAAAGGTGCCGCACCAGTCCTACATCGGCGACGCCGAGATCGGCGCGGACACCAACATTGCCGCAGGGAACATCACGGTGAACTTTCCCCACGAAGAGGGAAAGCCGAAGGGACGGACGAAGATCGGCCGCAACGTCAGGACCGGCGTCCACAATGCGTTCGTTGCGCCGGTCGAGATTGGCGACGATGCTTGGACTGGGGCGGGCTCGGTCATCACGGACGACGTCCCGCCGGAAGCTCTCGCGATCTCGCGCCAGCGCCAGGTCACCAAGGAAGGCTACGTCCGAAAGAAGCGAGAAGAGGATGACTGAGGCGACGCTCCCCGGGCTGGAGGCGGTCGAGCCGGTTTTGCCCGACACCGAGAGAACACCGTGGATCGAGCGCGGGCCGCAGAAGCGGCTGATGCTCGTGGGCGGGCGCTCGAACGCCGCGCTGGCCGAGGCGATCTCGGAGAAGCTCGGCGTGATGCTCGGCGAGGTCGAGCTCAAGACGTTCGCGAACGGCGAGACCTACGTCCGTTACTGCGAGTCGATCCGCGGCTGCGACGTCTTCATCGTGCAGTCCGGCAACGCGCCCGTGAACGACCATTTCGTCGAGCTGCTGATCATGATCCAGGCCGCGAAGCTCGCCTCAGCGAAGCGGATCACGGCGGTCATTCCGTGGTTCCCGTACTCGCGGCAGGACAAGAAGTCGGCGCCGCGCGAGCCGATCACCGCGAAACTCGTCGCCGACGCGCTTGAGAGCGCCGGCGTCGATCGCGTGGTCACGATGGACCTTCACGCCGGCCAGATCCAGGGCTTTTTCACCGTTCCCGTCGATCACATGACGGCGCTGCAGCTCTTCGCCCAGTACTACCGCGACAAGGGCCTCAGCGGCGAGGACGTCGTCGCGGTCTCGCCGGACGTCGGGCGCGCGAAGTTCGCGCGGCGCTTCGCCCAGATGCTGGAGGCCGACCTTGCGATCCTGAACAAGACGCGTCCCGAGCACGACCGCGCCGAGGTGACCGAGGTGATCGGCGACGTCGAGGGCAAGATCGCGCTGATGATCGACGACATGATCCTCACCGGCGGGACGCTGATCGCCGGCGCGAGGGCGCTCCGCAAGGAGGGCGCGAGCGAGGTCTACGCGTGCGCGACCCACGGGCTCTTCCCGGGCGACGCCTTCGAGAAGATCGGCGAGAGCGAGCTCGCGCAGGTGACGGTCACCGACACCGTCCCGATCGACCCGATCAACCGGCCCGACAACATCGACGTCCTGCCGGTCTCGGGCCTGCTCGCAGAGACGATCATGAACATCTTCGCCGACGAGTCGGTGTCGGCGATCTTCGCGGGCGAGAACCAGCTCTTCTAGGCGTTACTTCAGGGCCACGAAGGAGTCTGCGATGCCACTCCCGCTCTGCCCCAAGGCTGTTTGGCCGCGTCCGCATTCTGCAAGTAGGGTGCAGTCCGGATCGAAGCCGTCGAGGAGGCCCAGGCCGCAATGACGATTCAAGAGAGCTACCAGCTGGACCGCGCCCGGATCGCGGAGCTGACCGAGCGCGAGCAGCGCCGCCTCGACGACTCGACCCCCGGCTCGCAGGCGATGTTCGAGCGTGCGCGCAAAGCGCTCGCGGGGGGAGTCGCCTCGGCGTACCAGGGACGCGAGCCGTGGCCGATCTACCTCGAGCGCGGCGTGGGCTCGCGGGTCTGGGACGTCGACGGCAACGAGCGGGTCGACTTCCACAACGCGTTCGGCTCGATGCCGCAGGGTCACGCGCATCCGGCGATCACGAAAGCAGTGCGCAAACGACTCGAGCTCGGCACGCACTTTGCCGCCCCCACCGAGGACGCGATCGTCGTCGCCGAAGAGCTCACACGGCGCTTCGGCATTCCGCGCTGGCGCTTCGTCAACTCCGGCTCCGAGGCGACGATGGACGCGATCCGCATCGCGCGCGCCGCTACAGGCCGCGAGACGATCGTCAAGATCTTCGGCTCCTACCACGGCCACCACGACTACGCGATGGTCTCGATCGGCGTCCCGTACGACGAGATCGGCGACCGCGAGAACTACGCGTCGCTGCCGTACGGCGC
>DATDFL010000035.1:0-4642 GCA_036522595.1 Gaiellaceae bacterium | reverse complement strand
TCGGCCGCCGCGCGCAGCAGTGCCACGCCCCCGCGGCGCGGGAGCGGGGCTCGCCGCGCGAGCCGGTGTCGAAAGCCGGCCTGGCACCAAGCACCCAGCTGGAGCTCGGTCAGCAGCCCCGGGTCGTTGCGCATGAGCTCGACGGACGAGCGGCCGCGCGCCCGGCAGAGCTCGAGCAGCTCGCGAGGCTCCGAGAGCCTGTCCGGCTCCTCCCAACGAAGCGCCACACCCCGGCGCCGGAGCCGCACCGCAATGCCCTCGGCCTGTGCGGGGCCGGTCGGCAGCCCCTGCGCTGCGTCCTCGAGCAGCTCCGCCGCCCCGCTGACACGCGCGACGATCCGCTCGAACGGCCCGACGAGCGCGGGATGGGTGGCGGCGAGCACCGCGGCCTCGGTGACTCCGCCCGGACCGGCCACTGAGTGGAGCGACGCCTCGGTCACGCCGCGAGCGCGGCCTCGTAGACCCGAGCGGTCTCGGCGACCATCGACTCCACGGTGTAGCGCTCCATCGCGCGCGCGTGCGCAGCGGCGCCGAGCTCGCGCCGGCGTTCGGGAGACTCGGCGAGCTCGCGCAATGCCTCCGCCAGAGCCACTGGATCGTTTGGCGGCACGACGAGGCCAACACCGTCGAGCGCGAAGCGGACGTCTCCGACGTCGCTCGCCACACAGGGAAGGCCGCTCATCATCGCCTCGAGGAGCGCGAAGGGAAGGCCGTCCCAGCGCGAGGGCAGGCAGAACACGCCGAGTTCCGCGTGGAACGCGGGCATGTCCGCGACGAACCCGCGCAGCTCGACCGGGAGGCCTTCCGCCGCGGCCAGCAGCGCCGCCCGGTCAGGGCCGTCTCCCGCGACCACGGCGGCGACCTGCACGTTCTCCGCCACGAGCCGCCTGACCGCCTCGATCAAAACGTCGAGCCCCTTCTGCGAGGTCAAGCGACCTGCTGCGCCGATGCGAAGAGATCCGGTCGGCGGCGGAGCAGCCAGCGGGCGCACGTCGACGCCGTTAGGGACGACTCGCACCACGTTCTCGGGGAGCCCGAGCTCGCCGCAGAGTTGGCGGCGCGTCTCCTCCGACACGGCGATCAGCGCTGCCAGCTGCGAATAGGTCGGACGCAGGATCGCTCGCTGCACCGCGCTGTCGAGCGGAGCCGCGATGTGCAGCGTTGCCACGGCCCGGAGACGGAGCAATCCGCAGAGCCCGATGACGTGGCGATTGTTGGACGCTGTGGCCATGTTGACGTGCACGAGGCCCGGCCTCGTCGCCCGCAGCGCCCGGGCGACCCCGGCGAGCCGCCCCACGTCGGCCTTGTTGCGCGGCGGCTCGAATGTCGCAAACGCGTCGCCGGCGGCCTCGCGAAGCTGAGCCGGTACTCCCGGCGTGGCGAGAAGCGTCGCTTCGAACCGCTCCGGGAGCCGGCGCAGGAGCTGCTCGACGTACACCTCGGCCCCGCCGTAGATGTCGCTGTTCACCACGAGCGTCAGCCGCACCCGGTCCACTTGCGAGGACGTTAACGACCGCCCGCACCGACCGGGCTCCGGAAAGAGCCAAAGCTACGATTGGTGGAGGCGCGATGTCGACGACGGCGGAGGTGATGGCGGCGTTCCGCGAGCGCCTCGAGCGCCGTGTCCGCCACCTGCCGCCGGCGAGAAGACTCCGCTTCGGCCTCGCACTGCGATCGCTCGAGCGGTTCGCAAACGACACGCGACTCCGCGTCCTCGACGCCGGCGCCGGCGCCGGGATCCTGGCCCTGGCGATCGCTCGGCGGCATCCCGAATGGACCGTCGTCGCGGCCGACTCGCGGGAGGAAGCGCTCCAGGAGGGGCGCCGGGACGCCGATCGAGAGGCAGTGCAGAACCTGCGCTTCGAGCGCCTCGACCTGACACAGCCGCTGCCCGGGCCTCCCTTCGACGTCGTGCTCGCGCTCGAGTGCCTCGAAGAGATCGAGGACGACGAGGCAGCCGTGGGCTCCTTCGCCGGCGCCCTGCAGGAAGGCGGGCTCCTGCTCGTCCACGTGCCCGAGCGCGACTGGCGACCGGTCCTGCGCGGCAGCGACTCCCGCTGGAAGGACGAGGTCCGCCACGGCTACTCGGAGGAGCAGCTCGTGGCCCTGCTCGAGCGGCACGGGCTCGAGGTCGTCCGCGTCATCGCGACGGCGCGCGGCACGGTGAGGCTCGCGCAGGATCTCCGAGATCGCCTGAAGAACGCGCGCCTCGCCCTTCGCGCGCTCGCATATCCGCCGTTGACCGCCGCCCTCTGGCTCGAACGACTTGGCGTCACCTGGGGCCCGGCTCGGGCGCTTTACGCGGAGGCACGTAAGCGATGAATCGCTGGATCGCTCCCGCGGCAGACGGCGTGCAGCCCGCGGCCGGGGCACCGCGCTTCTCGGTCCTGATAGCGGCTTACAACAGCGCCGCCACCGTGGGAGCCGCGATCGAGTCTGCTCTCGCCCAGACGGCACCGCCGCACGAGGTGATCGTCTGCGACGACGGCTCCACGGACGACATCGAGGGCGCGCTTCGGCCGTTCCGCGATCGAATTCGCCTGGTGCGCAAGGACAACGGCGGCGGCGCTTCCGCGCTCAACGCGGCCCTGCGCGAGGCGTCCGGCGACTTCGTCATCTCCCTCGACGCCGACGACGAGTACCTGCCCCATCGGCTCGCCGCCGTCGGCGAGCTCGCGGCGTCGCGTCCGGACCTCGAGATCGTGGGCACCGACGCGTTCTACGAGGCCAATGGGCGCCGAATCGGCCGCTTCAACGCGCCGCCCAACGTCTTTCCCGCCGAGGAGCAGCGGCGGTGGATTCTCGAGCGGTGCTTCCTGATCTCGCCCGCGGTCCGGCGCGAGCGCCTGCTTGCGGTCGGCGGCTGGGACGAGTCGTTCGCGATCGCCTACGACTGGGATTGCTGGATGCGCCTCATCCTCGGCGGCGCGCGAGCCGGAAGCGTCGACGAGCCGCTGCTGCTCTACCGGCTGCACGAGTCGAGCCTTTCCGCCCGGCGTGCCGACTCGCTGCGGGAGCGGATTCGGTTGCTGGAAAAGAATGCGACCGGTGGCGACCTGACCCCGGCTGAGCGCGCGTGGGCCGACGAGGCGCGTGCCCGGCACGCGCGGACGGCGCTTCTCGCGGAGGCTCAGGACTCGGTGCGCCACGGCCGGGCCGATGCGCGCGCACGGCTGCTCGCCGTCGGGCGAGAACCGACGTTCGGCCGTCGGGCTCGCGTGCGCGCCCTTCTCCTCGCAGCGTCGCCTCGCCCGATCCGTCGCCGGCTCCTGCCGGTGCTCGGCTTCGGAGCACGGAGCGAACGGCGGCATGCGACGGGCCCGACATGACCGAACCTCGCGGGACAACCACAGGCGCGGCTGTTCTTCGAGGTGGCAGCTGGAACGTCCTCGGAACATTCGTCCCCCAGCTTTCGCTGCTGGCGATCTCGATCGCGGCGGCGCGCTTCCTCGGCCCGGACCGGTTCGGCCGCCAGAGCTTCATCGCCTTCGTGGAGATCTCCGTCCTGACGCTGTTCACCGCCGGGCTGCCGCTCGCGCTGGCCCGGTTCGTCGGCACGACGACCGGCGAGGGCCGGCCGGGCGTCGCTGTAGGGCTCGTCCGCTGGGTCTGGGGGTTGGAGGCCGTCGGAGCTCTCACTGGAGCCTTGCTCCTGACGGGCATCAGCCTGCTCGGCGCCGAGCCGCGCGCGGCCTGGCTGCTCGCCTCGGTCGTGGTCCTTGCCTCCGTCCTGCTGCGCGTCCCATCGGCGCTGCTGACAGGGCTGCAGCGCTGGCGCACACCGTCGCTCGTGTCCATGGTGGTCGCGTGCGGCGCCGCGGTCGCAACGATCGTCGTGCTCGCCTTGGGCGGCGGAATCACCGGCATGTTCGCCGTGGAAGCGGTGGCGGGGGTGGCGACGCTTGCCTGGCTCGGGGTCATCGCACGGAAGGCAAGGGCCTCTCTCGGCGCGGCGCAGAGCCCGGACGCAGCGCTCCGCCGCGCTGTCCTCGGCTACGCCGCGTTCACCGGGGCGGGAGTGGTGCTGACGTTGATCGTCTGGCGCCGCTCGGAGTTCCTGTTCCTCGATTGGTTCTCGACGGAGAAGCAGATCGCGCTCTATTCGGTGGCGTTCTCGTCGGTCGCCGCCCTGCTGCTTGTCCCCCAGGCGGTGATCGCGGCAGTGCTGCCGGCGGTGGCCACGCTGCTCGGCGCACGCGAGGAGGGGCGCGTCCGCAGAGGATTCGCGCGCGCGCTCCGCCTCCTGCTCATCGTCACGGTTCCGGTGACGGCGTTCGCGCTGGCCCTGGGCCCGCTCGCGCTCCGGCTCGTCTACGGCCGCGCCTTCGACAACGCCGGCCTGGTGCTGATCGTGCTGCTGGCGCCGTTCCCTGCGCTCGCGCTCATCAACCTGGCCAACGTCCTCCTGGCCGGCATGAACCGGCTCCGGCTGCCGCTCGTCTGGGGGCTGGTCGGCGCCGTCGTGAACATCGCGCTCGACTTCATCCTGATTCCGCATTTCGACGCCGTCGGGGCGGCCTTCGCGAACATCGGCGGCCAGCTGACCGCGGGCGTGCCCGTGCTGATCTACGCGATTCGGCTCCTGCAGCCAGTGGCCTGGTCGCCGGGCGCGCTCTCGCGCACGATCGGCGCCTCGATCGGC
>DATDFL010000034.1:0-12560 GCA_036522595.1 Gaiellaceae bacterium | reverse complement strand
TGGTCTGGCGCTTCGAGGAGGACGAGGAGCCGGAGCTCGCCTCGCTGGCCGGGCCCGAGTCGGCTGCCGCGCCCGCCTACGCCCGCAACGCCCTGCTCAAGGCCCGCGAGTCGCGCGACCCGGTTTCGGTCGAGCCGGTGGGCGAGCCCGGGTGGCTCGTCACGCTGCGGCTCGGGGAGCCGCCCGTCGGGGCGCTGCAACTGGTCTTCGGGCAGGAGCCGGACCGCGACGGCCCGTTGCTGCCGCGCCTGACGACCTTCGCGGTTCGCGCCGCCCACGCGCTGCGCACGAGCGAGCGCCGTCGCACGCTGGCGGCCGATCTCGACCGCACCCGCGCCCTCTTGACGATCGTCGGCCAGGCGATCTCGGAGCTCTCGCTCACCCACACCCTTGACACCGCGGTCGACCGCGTTCGCGACCTCCTTGCAGTGGACGGGCTCGCCGTGTACCTCGCCGAAGAGGGCGGCGACCGACTGGAGACGGCCTCGGAGCGTGGCCTCACCGGGCCGCACGTGCGGCTCGCGGAGCGCTTGCTGGAGCTGGCTCTCGGGCCCGCGCGAGGTCGCGGCCTGGTGCTCATCGAGGACGCTGCAGACGACGCTCGTCTGGCAGGTGTGCGCGACGCGGTCGAGGAGGTCGGGATCGAGGCGGCGATCGGCGTTCCGGTGCGCGCGGGCGACCAGCTGATCGGGCTCCTCGCCGTCTATCCGGAGCGCGGGGGGACGCTGACCGAGAACGAGGAATCGCTGCTCCGCGCGCTCGTCGCGCAGCTCGCCGTGGCGGTGCAGAACGCCCAGCTGCACGAGAAGGTCGAGCGCGAATCGGGCGAGGCCAAGCGCGCGCAGGCCGAGGAGGCCGAGGTCTCGAAGCGCCTCCGCGCCCTCTACGAGATCTCGCGCTCGTTCACCGAGAGCCTGTCGCTCGAGGACGCGTTCGGCGTCGTCACGCGGACGATCGTCGAGGAGCTCGACGTCGACGCGGCGGTCCTGCGCATCCCGCACGAGCGAGGCGACGCCCTGGTGCCGGTGGCCACGCACGTCCGCGACGAGCGTCTGGCCGAGCCGCTGCGCAGGATCCTCGCGCTGCCGCAGCCGGTCTCGCCCGTTCGGCCGAGCGCGTACCGCAGCGGCGAGGTCGCAGAGCTCACTCCCGAGACGGCACGCGCGCTCGGGCCTGCGCACGAGCCGCTGATCCCGTTCCTCGACCAGGGCTCGACCGCCGCCGTGATCCCGCTCGCGGCGCACGACCGGATCCTCGGCACGCTGACGTTGCTCTCTCTGCGCGTCGAGCGGCCGATCGGTCCGGAGACGCTCGCGGCCGCGGTCTCGATTGCCGGGCCGACGGCGCTCGCCCTCGACAACGCGCGCCTGCAGCAGCAGCGCAAGGAGTTCACGGAGACGATGCAGAACACGCTGCTCCCGCGCTCGCGGCCGGAGCTGCCCGGGCTCGACATCGGCGCGGTCTACGAGCCGTCGACGCGCGTCGAGGTCGGCGGCGACGTGTACGACTTCCTCGAGCTTGCGGACGGACGGCTCGCGGTCGTCCTCGGCGACGTCACGGGACACGGCATCGACGCGGCCGCCGACATGGCGATGGCGAAATTCGTCTTCCGCTCCCTGGCCCGCGAGCACCCGGAGCCCGGCGACTTCCTGGCCGCCTCGAACGAGGTCGTGCTCGGCGAGATCGCCCCGGGCAAGTTCATCACGCTCCTCTACCTGACCGTCGATCCGCGGAGCGGCGAGGTCGCCTGCGCTTCGGCCGGACACCCATCTCCGCGGGTGGTGCGGCCGGGGCTGGCTCCCGAGGGGATCGACGTTGCAGGGCTCGCGCTCGGGATCGAGAGCGGGCAGCGCTACGCCCCTGTGCATCTCCGGCTCGAGCAGGACGCGGTCGTCGTCCTCTACACGGACGGGCTTCCCGAGGCTCGCCGCGCCGGAGAGCTCTACGGAGAGAAGCGGCTCAACGATGCCCTGCTCGTACACGTCGACCGTTCCGCGCAGGAGATCGCCGAGGCGCTCGTCCAGGACTGCCGCGATTTCGCCGGTGAGCTCAGCGACGATCTTGCGGTGGTCGTGTTGAAGCGCGTGAGGTGATCGACCTCCGGCGCCGCGACGGCCGGGTGCTCCGGGTCGGCCATCGAGGGGCCGCCGCGCTTGCTCCGGAGAACACGATCGCGGCGCTGGCCATGGCGGTCGAGCTCGAGTGCGACCTCGTCGAGGTCGACGTGCTGGAGGTCGACGGGACGCTCGTCCTCGCCCATTCGCGCGAAGAGGTACCGAAGCAGCTCGCGACTCTCGACGAGGCACTCGCGTTTCTGGCGCCCGGGAGCTGCGGGATCCAGCTGGACCTGAAGGCGCGCGGGGCCGAGCACGCGCTGGTCGAGGCCCTGCAGGCACGCGGCCTCGTCGAGCGCGCGGTCGTCAGCTCGTTTCGCGCTGCAAGCCTGCGGACCCTGCACGGGCTCGAGCCGGGGCTGCGGCTTGGGTTGACCTATCCGGAGGACCGCCACGGCGTCAGCGGCCGGCGCGCGCTCGCCCCGTTCGTTGCCCCGGCACTGAGAGTCATGCGGGCGGCGCTGCCGCGAAGGATCGCCTGGATGCTGGCCGCGGCCGAGGCAACCGCCGCGATGCTGCACTGGCCCGTCGTCACCGGGCCCGTGGTGGAGCGCTGTCACGCTGCCGGAGCCTCCGTGCTGGCCTGGACGGTGGAGACGCGTGAGCAGCTGCGAGCGCTGGACGAACTGGGCGTCGACGGCGTGATCACCGACGATCCCAGGATCTTCGCGGGCTAGACTGATGAGCCGTGAAGCGAGCGGGTCTGGCTCTGCTGTTCGTGCTCGGTCTGGGCGCCGCCGGTGGCGTCTCCGCCGGTGTCGTCCGCACGTCCACGACGACCGCGACGACCACGACGACGGAGGCGGTGATCGCCGACGGCGTCACGGTGGGGGGCGTTGCCGTCGGCGGGCTGACGAGTGACGAGGCGGAGACGACGGTGACGGACGCATTCGACCAGCCGTTGCCGCTCACCGTCGCGGGCCACCGGCTGTACCCAACGCCGAAGCGGCTGAAAGCTTCTGCCTATGTGAACGGTGCCGTGGCCCAGGCGCTGGCTGCGCCCCCGGGCACCGCGGTCAAGCTCCGCGTGAAGCTCGATCGCAAGACGTCCTCGGCCTACGTCGCCGCCGTCGCGAAGCGGTTCGCCCGCAAGCCGCTCGACGCGCAGCTCGGTCTTCGAAACCTGCGGCCTTTCGTCACCCGCGAGCGCGCGGGGCGGGCCCTGCGGCGCGTGCAGTCGCTCGGCCGGATCTTCGCTGCGCTGGTCGCGAACTCGCGCACCGAGATCGCCCTTGACTTCAAGAGCCTCGAACCGAAGGTGAGCCGCGATGCGATCGGCCCGGTGATCGTCATCCGCCGCGGCTCGAACCGGCTATACCTCTACAACGGCATGCGGCTCTGGCGCGTCTTCGGCGTCGCCACCGGCCAGTCGCAGTACCCGACGCCTCTCGGCCGCTGGCACGTCGTCGTCAAGTGGCGCAACCCGTGGTGGTACCCGCCGCACTCGCCGTGGGCGCAGGGCGCGAAGCCGATCCCGCCGGGCCCCGGGAACCCGCTCGGCACGCGTTGGATGGGCCTCTCGGCCTCGGGCGTCGGCATCCACGGCACGCCAGACGACGCTTCTATCGGCTACTCGGCCTCGCACGGCTGCATCCGGATGCACATCCCGGACGCGGAGTGGCTTTTCAACCACGTCCGCATCGGGACGACGGTCTTCATCGTCTCGCAATGACCACGCGGATCAAGCTCGGCGCGCAGGCTCTCGCGGTCGGGCTCGTGCTGGCGCTCCTCGCGCTGCTGATCTGGAAAGTCGCGTTCAAGAACAACGGGGGCGGAGTTGCCGCGAAGATCGACAAGGGTCACATCACGACCGCTCCGAACTTCACGCTGGGCCGGCTCGACAAGCAGGGCCGGCTCGCGCTCGATTCGCTGCGCGGGAAGGCCGTCGTGCTCAATTTCTGGGCCTCGTGGTGCTTCCCGTGCAACAAGGAGGCGCCTGCACTGGAGAAGACCTGGCAGCGGCACGACGGCAAGGTCGTCGTGCTCGGCGTCGATGTGAACGACTTCAGCGGCGACGCGCGGAAGTTCATGCAGCAGCACGGTGTCACGTACCCGATCGTCCACGACAACAAGTACGTCACGTACGGGGCCTACGGCCTGACCGGCCTCCCGGAGACGTTCTTCGTCGACCCGCGCGGCCGCGTCGTGGGCCATTACGCGGGGCAGGTGACCGAGTCCATCCTGAGCGCGGGGATCGAGCGGGCGCAGAAGGCATGAGAGCGCTCCTCGTCGCCGCGGCCGCGCTGGCTCTCGCCGCACCGGCATTGGCGAGCGAACATCACCCGACGCTGAACGAGCTCGAAAACCAGCTGATGTGCCCGGTCTGCCAGGGAGAGACGCTGGCGCAGTCGGACACGGCAGCCGCAGCGCAGATCAAGAGGCACATCCAGCAGCGGATCCGCCAGGGCTGGACGCGGAGCCAGATCAAACGGGAGCTCACCGCGGAGTACGGCACGCGGATTCTCGCCGCGCCGCCTCGGCAGGGCTGGAACCTGCTGGCGTGGGTGCTGCCGCTCGTCGGGATTCTGGGTGGGGCGGCGGTGATCGGGTTCCTCGCCTGGGGGTGGAGCCGGAAGCGCGAGGAGCCGGAGCACGTCCCGGGACCGGCTTCGCTGAACGGGCGGCCGCTCGATCCGGAGCTGGAGCGCAGGCTCGACGAGGAGCTCGCGCGCTTCGATGGTTGAGCGGATCCCCGTCGCGTTTCTGGCGGGGCTGGTGTCGATCGCGTTTCCGTGTGTGCTGCCGTTGGTGCCGGGCTACCTGTCTGCGATCTCGTCGGTCGAGGTCGAGCGGCTCGGCGAGCGTGGGGCCGCGCGGCGCGTAGTCACGGCCAGCGTTCCGTTCGCGCTCGGCTTCACGGTCGTCTTCGTGATCCTCGGTGCGGGAGCGGCGGCGATCGGGGGCGTGCTCGACAACCAGCGCCAGACCGAGGTCGCGGGGTTCGTCCTCGTCGTGCTCGGTCTCGCGTTCGCCGGGCTGATCCCGTGGCCCGAGCGGATGGTCGCGCCAGGAATGCTCGGCCGGGCTCGGAAGAGCGGGTCGCGCGCGCTGCTCGGCGGAGCGTTCGCGGTCTGCGCCGCACCGTGCGTCGGGATCACGCTGGCGGCGATCCTGGCGCTGGCCGCCGACTCACGGACAGTTGTGCGGGGGATCGTCCTGCTCGCGGCCTACTCGCTCGGAATCACCGCGGCGTTCGTTCTGATCGGGATCGCGTTCACGCGCGCGATGGGCGCCTTCCGCTGGGTGCGCGACCACTACAACTGGATCCGCGTCGTGAGCGGCCTCGTCCTCGTCTCGCTCGGCCTGCTGCTGTTCTTCCACCGCGACTGGTGGCTGAACGTGTTCCTGCACCGGGCTCTCGAGGCGATCGGGCTCAAGAACCTGTAGCGGCCTGGTAGACCTGCAGCGTCAGCTCGGTGACACGGTCCCAGGAGCAGTACTCGCGGACGCGCTCCCGGGCCGCGGCGCCGATGCGTCGCCGGAGCTCGGTGTCGCCGAGAGCGCGTTCGACGGCGGCTCGTGTCGCCTGGACGTCTCCGATCGGGACGAGCAGGCCGGTCTCCCCGTCGTCGATCACGGCCGGGATGCCGCCGACCGGGGTCGAGACGACGGTCTTCCCGCGGGCCATCGCCTCGAGCACCACGTTGGGCAGCCCTTCCCGCTCGGAGGTGAGCAGCAGCACGGCGGCGCGATCCATGAGCCCGAAGAGCTCGGTCTGCGGGACGAAGCCAAGGGCGTCCGGAAGCTGAGGCCGGAGGTGCCCATCGCCGGCGACGATCCGCGGCAGGCCCTCGGTCGCGCCGGCAACGACGTCGATCCGCTTCTCGGGAGATAGCCGACCCGCGAAGAGCACTGTCGGCGGCTCGTCCTCGGCGCCGGTCTCGTCCGGGATCCCGACGCCGTACGGGATCTGGTGCACGTTCACGATGCCGGCGCTTCGCATCGCCTCCGCCAGCGCGGGGGAGACGGCAATGACTGCGCGCGCCGGGCCGAGCAACCGGCGCACCAGCCCGGGCGAGCGCTCCGCCAGTGCAAGGTCGGAGAACCGCCCCGCGGTTCCGGAGCCATGCAGCGTCACGACGAAGGGCTTGCCTGCAAAGCGCGCGACTGCAGCGCCCGCAAGCCAGTTCGCGTGGACGAGGTCGGCGTCTCTAGCTGAGCGTCGAAGCGCGCGAACCATCGACGCGAAGAGGGGTGGCGACAGCCAGGGTCGTCGCTTGAGGCTGGCGACGAGCCCCGGCCCGCCGCTCCCGGTGAGCCCGAAGTCCCGGTAGGAGGCAACCTCCATCTCGACGCCGCGTTCCCGCAGGCGCCGAACGAGGTCGAAGACGAACCGCCCAGCGAGGTCCCCCTCGTGCCGCGGATACGAGGTCGTGAAGACGGCGACCTTCACAGTGTTGGCCGCTCCAGCTCCAGGGAGCCGGCGCGGACCGTGGCGGCCGCTCGCTCGACTTGGCTCAGGATCGACTGAACGTCCACACCGGAGTGTTCGGGAGCGTACGGCCCCAGGCGGCGGGCGCACTTCTCCAGCTGCCGCTCGCAGCCGACGCGGTTGCCGCGGCCCGCCTGGTACCAGGCGACCGTGAAGTGGACGAGGCCCTGGAAGAAATCGCGCTCCTCATCCGGCGCCGCGCGCCACGCGTCCTCGAGCTCCTCGTGGGCCGCGAAAAACTCGCCGCTGCGGATCAGATCCAGGCCGGCGGCGAGCTGCTCAGAGAGCGACGCGGACTTCTCCGTCCTCGACCTGCACCTCGTAGGTCTCGAGCTGGATCGCGCGATCGAACTCGTTCTCGCCGGTGCGGACGTCGTACTGCCAGCCGTGCCAGGGGCAGCTGAGAACGGTCCCGTCGAGACGGCCCTCGCAGAGAGGCCCTTGCAGATGGATGCAGTGACCCTGCGTCGCGTAGAACTCGTCGCCGACCCGGGCAAGCGCCAACTCCACGTCGCCGACCTTGACGCAGGCGAGCGTCCCGGGCTCGATCTCGTCAGCCCGCGCCACCGCCTGAAATTCCTTGGCCACGGGGGTCGATCCTAGCGGCGGAGGCTGTTACTTTTGTGACTGTGGCAACGATCCTGCTGGCGGGGGTCGACTTGTTCTTCCGGGGGAAGCTGGAGGGGCTGTTACCGGAGCATCACCTCACGACCGCCGACAGCGTCGACCCGCCGGAGCTGGTCATCTGCGACGTCTCGCGGATCGACCCCGACGACGTCGCGGACAACTATCCCGAGATCCCGATCCTCGGGTTCACGAACCACACCGACACTGACGGCCTGCGCCGCGCGCACACCGCCGGGTTCGATCAGGTGCTCGCGAAATCCGCTCTCGAGGAGCGCTTGAAGGAGACGGTGGACGGTCTTCTTGCGTCAGTAGACTGACGCGCCGTGACGTACATCATCGCCGAGCCCTGCATCGACATCAAAGACCTCTCGTGCGTCGACGTCTGCCCGGTCGACTGCATCCACGAGTTCGAACGGATCCTGATCATCGACCCCGAGGAGTGCATTGACTGCGGTGCCTGCGAACCGGAATGTCCGGTCGAGGCGATCTTTCCGGAGGACGCGCTTCCGGATAAGTGGGAAGCGTTCGTGAAGATCAACTACGCCTACGGCGACGGCGCTGACGTGATCAACAAGCTGACGAACGAGTACGCCACCGAGCACAACGTCCAGAACCCGCCGCTCGAGTAACGCTTAAAACGTTCCGCCCGGGGCAGGTCCCAAGCGACCAACCGAGGAGGGATCTGCATGCCTCAGAAAGCCTGGAGCGCCAAGCGCGAACGCCAGTACGAGCACATCAAGGACAGCGAGAAGAAGCAGGGCCGCTCGACGAAGCGGGCCAAGGAGATCGCCGCGCGGACGGTCAACAAGGAACGCGCGCGAAAAGGCGAGGCGCGCGAGTCGTCGCGCACGTCCCGCCGAGACATGTCGTCCGGCCGCCGGGGCGGGCTTCGGGGCTCCGGTGCGCGCAGCGAGCGCGGCCGCACCAAGGAGCAGCTCTACAACGAGGCCAAGAAGATGAACATCGAGGGCCGCTCCAAGATGAACAAGCAGCAGCTCCAGCGCGCGGTCGACGGCAGGAAGTAGCGGCTGGATATCCTGCGGCGCGTGAACCCGGAAACCCTTGACCACGTCGCCCTCTGGGTGGCCGATCGCGACCGGATCGCGGACTTCGTCACGGACCGTGTCGGTATGCACATCGTCGACCGGACGGACGCGTTCACGCTCGTCGGCTCCGATGCGCGGCGCGGCAAGCTGACCCTGTTCGCAGCGGAGGGCCCGCGCGAGCAGGGAGCGCTGAAGCACATCGCGCTACGCGTCTCGAGCCTCGAGGCGGCTGAGAGCGCGCTGCGGGACGGCTTCGCGATCGAGCGGCCCCGCAAGGGCGAGATCTACTTCGATGTCAGCGAGGGCCTGCGCCTCGGGCTTGTCGAGGCGCCGACGGAGGTCGACTACGACCTCGATCACGTTGCGCTCTTCTCTGCGACTCCCGAGGAGACGGCCGAGGCCTATGAGCGGCTGGGCTTTGCTCCGGTCGCGCCTGGGGCCTCGGAGGCTCCGCGCGTCGAGGTCGGGAACGCGTTCATCGAGTTCCATCGCGGCGAGCCCGGTGATCCCGAGCAGCCGCTGCTGAACCATCTCGCAGTGAAGGTCGAGTCGGCGGAGGAGCACATTTCCGAGGCGCGCGAGCTCGGAATCGAGATCGACAACATCGTCGACGCGCCCAACACCTACGCGGTCTTCGTCTGGGGCCCCGAGCGCGTGCGGGTCGAGTACGTCGAGCACAAGCCCGAGTTCTCCCTGACTTAGTGCTGATTGCCGGCGCCGGCATGGCGGGCCTCTGCGCTGCCGCGCGCGCCCGCGAGCTCGGCGCCGAGCCGGTCGTCCTGGAGAAGGGCACGCGGCCCGGTGGCTCGATGCTGCTCTCGAGCTGCGTCATCTGGCGGTATCGCACCTTCGAGGAGTTTCGTGCCGAGTGCCCGGGCGGCGACGAGGAGCTGCAGCGGGTCGTGTTCGACGGGTTCGACGAGGCGCTCGAGTGGCTCGTGTCGCTCGGCCCGGAGGTCGTCTGGGAAGAGACGACGAATCCGCGCACCACGGGCAAGCGTTTCCACCCGCGCCGCCTGACCGAGACGCTCGTTCGCGCGGCCGGGGACGTGCGGCTCGAACAGGAGCTTCCGCGGGAGCTCCCTCTGTTGCTCGCGACGGGCGGCTTCTCGGTTCGCTACGCGCGCGAGCACGGACTGCTCGTCCGCAGCAACCCGTGGAGCGAGGGGGACGGCCTCGACCTCGCCCGGGAGCATGGAGCGAGCACCGCGGGCGACCTCGACGAGTTCTACGGCCGCGCCATGCCGGCCCCGCCCGCGCGGATCGAGGAAGACGACTACGTGCGCCTCTCGCAGCTCTGGGACGGCGAGGCCCGCTTCGTCAACGAGAACGGCGAGGAGTTCTTCCAGGGGCCACCCGCCTGGCACGAGAGCGACCTTGCCCAGGCGATCGCGCGCCAGCCCGGCGGCACGGCCTGGTTCGTCGTCCCGGCCGAGCTCGGCGGCGACGCGCGCGTGGTCGCGCTACGCGAGGCGGGCGGAAGCGTCGTCGAAGAGGGCGGCCAACTACGACTTCACGTCGCCGCAGCGGTGACCCACACGCAGGGCGGGATCCGCGTCAATCCCGACGGCAGCGTCCCGGGCGCAGAAGGCCTCTTCGCCGCCGGAGCGGACGTGGGCGGGATCTCGACGGGCGGCTACTCGAGCGGCCTCGCCGCGGCGCTCGTCCTCGGGCGAATCGCCGCCGAAACCTACGTCAAGGGCTGAAGGTACGCGCAGCGGCGCAGGTCGCCCGGGAGTGGGGAGGGTGCGACCTTCGTGACGCGCAGGCGCCGTTCGTCCTCCTCGACCTCCGCGCCGACCGACGGCACCTCGCCGTCGCGCTCGCGCAGCTCGTAGCCGTTCGTCGTCCAGACGAACCGAAGATGCGTGCGCTGCTGCGGCTGCCCGTCTTCCACGGCGCGAAAGACTAGCGGCGAGCCACGTACGAGGGCAGCACCACACGAACCGCCGTGCCGCCGTCCGGGCCCGGCTCGACCTCGACCGACCCGCTCAGCGTGCGGGCGCGCTCCTCGATTTCGTCGTAGCTCGCGCGCCGCCGCTCGCCGGCGCCGTCGTCTGCGATCACCGTCTCGACGTGGCCGTCGCCTGCGTCGGCGACGCGGATCGAGATGCGGTTCGGCGGCCCGCGGCGGAGCGCCTGGTTCACGGCCTCGCGGATGATCTGGTAGAGCCCCACGCGCGCGTTCTCGGCGAGGCTGTCGGCGCCGTCCGCGTCGACGTCGAGCTGGATCCCGTTCGCGAGGCCGACCTGGTCCGCGAACGCCTGCACCGCCGGCGCGAAGCCCTGGTCTCGCAGGATGACCGGCTCGATGTTGAACGAGAGGTCGCGCAGCTCGCGGATCGTGCTGCGGTGCCGCTCGAGCGCCGAGCTGAGCACGCGCTCGGCCTCGTCGCGCCGGTCGGCTCCCAGCGAGTCGATCACCGCGTCGAGCATGAGGCTGATCCCGGAGAGCGACTGCACCGGCCCGTCGTGGAGGAACAGCGCCAACCGCCGCCGCTCGTCCTGCTCGGCCGTGATCAGCTGGTCGGACAGCCGGGCGCGCTCGGACTCGCGGACCTGCGCCTCGGCGAGCAGCCGGGCGTTCTCGACCGCGCGTGACGCGAAATCCGCCAGGAGCTGAGCGCGGGCCTGCTCCTCGCGGTCGAAGGGCTTCGAGCGCACGAGGCGCAGCACGCCGATCTCCTCCTCCCGCATCCGCAGCGGAAAGACGCCCTCGCCCTGCGTCGGCTCGCCCGGAGCGAGCAGCGATGCCTTGGCCCCGAAGAGCTTTTTCGCCTCGCGGAGCGTCCGCTCGAGCACCTCGTTCGGATCGAGCGTGCCGGTGATCAGTCCGAGCGAGCGCACCAGCGACTCGAGCTCGCCCTCGACGACCTCGTGCCGTCGTCGCTCGGTGACGATCAGGTGGAGCGCGAAGCCGGCCGCGCCCACGATCGCGCCCGCAAGGCCCACGAATGCGAGCCAGCCGGACCCTACGGCCAGGCCGATCAGCGAGACGACGGCCGCCAGCGCGACCACCGCGACCAGAAGCGAGGCTCTAGTCGATGATCGCTTCGCGAAGCGCAATCGCGACGGCATGCGTTCGCGTGTCTGCCTCGAGCTTGGTGAGGATGTGGCGCACGTGGCTCTTCACGGTCTCCTGGCTGATGAAGAGCCGGCCGGCGACGTCCGCGTTCGACATGCCGTCGGCGAGGAGCTTGAGGATCTCCCGCTCGCGCGCGGTGAGCATCTCCTCCTCGCTGCCGGACAGGAACGCCGGCATCAGAGCCGGATCGACGAAGCCCTCGCCGGCCACGACCTTGTCGATCGCCTTCAGCAGGGTCTGGTGCGGAGCCTCTTTGAGGATGTAGCCCTTCGCGCCGGACTCGAGCCCGCGCCGTAGGAGCTGCCGCTCGCTGTAGGCCGTGAAGATCAGCACCGCGACGTCGGGGACCTTCTGCGCGAGGATCTTCGTCGCCTCGAGCCCGTCCATCCCGGGCATGCGCACATCCATGATGATCACGTCTGGCCTGCGCCGTTCAGCGAGGGCGATCGCAGTCTCGCCGTCGGGCGCCTCGCCCACGACGCGGATGTGCGGTGCGCGGGACAGCGAGAGACGCAGCCCTTCGCGGACGACCTCGTGGTCGTCGACGATCAGGCAGGTGATCTCGCCGTTCGCTCGTTCCGGTGCGGCCTGCTCTCCCACGGCAGACGGATTGTAGGGCCGAAGTCGGCTTGTCGTTCAAAACCGGTCTCGCTTGACGCGCGGTGAGTCGCGCGGTTAGCTCCCGTGAGCAAGGATCCAATATTGGGGCAGGCAGAGAGGAGAAGGGTTGTGACGCGACTCGCTGTGCTCTTTGCGCTCCTTGCGGCGGCCGCCGTCTCGCTGACTCTGGCGAGCGGTGCAGCCGCGGACAACGCGTCGAGAACCTGCAAGATCGGCATCCCGCTCTGCACCGACGTGGGGGAGCCGATCAACGACATCGCCGGAGGGCCCTACGTCGGGCACGACGAGCCCTCCCTCCTGTTCTACGACCATCGGCACGGGTCGGGGAACGACGTCACGTACAACATCCGGCTGCCGCACGATCCGCCGACGATGCCGACCCAGGACAGCTCCAACGGCGTCTACTGGGCCTTCGAGCAGCGGGCGGCTTACTGGTTCGGGATGATCATGTGCGACACCCAGTCGGCTCCGGAGTACCAGCACGACACGTGCGCCCCGGACAGCGACGGCAACATCTTCGACAGCACCAACCCGAGCAGCCCGCGCTACATCGGGAAGGCACCGGGGAACGCCTACATGGAGCTGCAGTTCTACCCACCCGGCTGGGTCCCGCAGTTCACCGGCTTCGACTGCCC
>DATDFL010000033.1:0-12071 GCA_036522595.1 Gaiellaceae bacterium | reverse complement strand
CGGTCGAGGCAGGCGCGCAGGCCTTCGCGCCAGTGGGGCAGCTCGGGGGCGCTCTTCTCGCTGCGAAGGACGGAGTAGGCGGGGCGCGGCGCGGGCCGGCCGAGCTCATCGGTCGAGATCTCGCACACGCGGCAGTCGAGGCCCGCCTCCTCGAAGATTGCTCCCGCGAACTCGGCCCATGAGCACTCACCCTGCGCGGCGAGGTGCCAAACACCGTGAGGCCGCAAGAGGAGCTCTTGCGTCGCGGCCGCGAGGTGGCCGACATAGGTCGGCGAGCCGACCTGATCGGCAACCACGCTCACCTCCTCGCGCTCGCGGCCGAGGTCGAGCATCGTCCGGACGAAGTTCCTGCCCGTCCAGCCGAAGAGCCACGAGCTGCGGACGATCCAGCCCTCGCACACCTCCCGCTCGCCCTCGAGCTTCGTCTGGCCGTAGACCGAGAGGGGCCGCGGCTTGTCCGACTCGACGTACGGCTCGCGCTTTGAGCCGTCGAAGACGTAGTCGCTCGAGTAGTAGACGACCGGCGCTCCGAGCGCAGCCACGTTGCGCGTCCCTTCGACGTTCACGAGCCGGGCGCCCTCCGGATCCGCCTCGGCTCCGTCGACGTCGGTCCACGCAGCAGCGTGCAGGACCAGGTCGGCGTCGACCGACAAGGGCCGGGTCACGTCGAGCTGCCCGCGCGTGCGCGCGTCAGCTCCGGGAAAGACCTCCTGCAGCGCGGCGCCGAGCTGGCCGCCCGCGCCGGTGATCAGGTAACCGCGTCCCGTTCCGAGAGGATCGGCGATTCCGTGCTCCAGAGATGCGCGACCCGCGGGTCGTTCCAGGGAACCTCGTGCTCGTCGGGGTCGTCGCGGTCGTACTCCTCGGTGACGTGGTAGAGGAAGAGGCAGTCGGTGAGCGCCTCATAGCCGTGCGCGTGGTGCCCCGGGACCCAGACCGCGGCGGGGTTCTCGTCGCCGATGTCCTCCGTGAACGTCTCACCGGTCTCGCGGTCGAGGATGACGACGCGCACCATTCCCTCCAGGCACGCGAAGAGGTCGCACTGGCCTCGCTCGTGGTAGTGCAGCCCGCGGATGACGCCCTGCCGCGAGAAGACGAGGTTCGACTGCCGCACCGGCTGCGGCAGCTCCGAGCCGCGCATCAGCTCGGTGAACCAGCCGCGGCCGTCCTCGAACCGCTTCAGCGGGATTACGCGGACGCCGTCGACCACTCTTTGTTCGCTCCGTGGGCCCGCACGAAGTCGTTGACCTCGTAGTACGCGTCGATCGACTCGCCCGCGTCGCCCCAGAAGCCCTCGAGCACGTCGTACTCCATCGCGCCCTGGTCGACGTACCAGTTGTTCACGTCGGTGATCTCGAGCTCGCCGCGGCCGGACGGCTTCAGCGTGGGGATCACCTCCCAGACCTGCTCGTCGTAGAAGTAGATCCCGGTGACGGCGAACTCACTCGGCGGATCGTCCGGCTTCTCGACGATCCTCACGACACGCTCGCCTTCGAGCTCCGCGACGCCGAGGTGGCGCAGATGCTCGGGCTCGCCGAGCTGCGCGAGCAGGATCCGCCCCCCGCGCTCCTGCCGCCGGAAGTTCTCGACCGCCGGCGCGAGCGAGCGCTCGACGATGTTGTCGGCGAGCATCACGACGATCCGGTCGCCGGCACCGAAACGCTCCGCGAGCCCGAGCGCCTCGGCAATCCCGCCCGGATTCTCCTGATAGGCGTAGGAGAGCCGGTCGATCCCGTACTCGTGGCCGTTTCCGAGCAGGCGGAAGAACTCGCCCGCATGGGTTCCGCCGGTCACGAGCATGATCTCCGTGACGCCGGCCTTGACGAGCGCCTCGATTCCGTAGGTGATCATCGGCCGGTCGTAGATCGGCAGCAGGTGCTTGTTGGTGATCCGGGTCAGCGGGTGCAACCGCGAGCCGGTGCCGCCGGCCAGGATCACGCCCTTGAGCGGAGCCTCCATTCGGGCTGGGATGCTACGCGCCCTGCTCGAGCGGGGACGGCCGGACGCGGAAGACCCGGGCCACCCGACTCGGGAGCCACCAGTTGTAGCGGCCGAACAGGGCCATCAGCGACGGGACGAGCAGCGCGCGGACGATCGTCGCGTCGACGAAGATCGCGACGGCCAAGCCGAAGCCGAACTCCTGCAGGCCGACCACGCGGCCCGCGATGAAACCGGAGAACGCGGCCACCATCACGATTGCAGCCGCGGTGACGATCCGGCCCGTCCGCTCGAGCCCGAGCCCGACCGCGCGCGCGTTGTCGCGCGTCTCGTCCCAGGCCTCCCGCATGCGCGTGACCAGGAAGACCTCGTAGTCCATCGAGAGGCCGAAGAGCATGGCGAAGAGGAAGATCGGGATCCAGGCCTCGACCTGCTGGAACTCGTACAGGCCCCAGAGGCTCTTCCCGAGCCCCCACTTGAAGACGATCACCAGCGCGCCGTAGCTCGCCCCGACCGAGAGCAGGTTCAGGAGTACGGCCTTCAGCGGCAGCAGGATCGAGCGGAACGCGCGCAGGAGCAGCAGGTACGTCAGTACGAGCACGCCGAGCACGAGCCACGGGAAGACCGCGTACGAGCGGTCGATGAAGTCCACGCCCTGGGGCGGGCCGCCACCGGCGAGGACCCGCACGTCTGCCGGCCACTTCGCCGAAGGGATGAGGTCGCCGCGCAGCCGGTGGACGAAGCGCTGGGCCGGCTCCTCGCCGTACTCGTGCTTGCCGGCGACCACGATCTGGGCGTAGCGCGCGGTCGGGTCGAGCCACGGTCGCTCCTCCTGGTAGCGGACGAACCGCACTTCCGGGTCGCGCTGCACGTTGGCGACCAGCCGGTAGATCGCGCTCTGCACCGATTCGGTAACGACTCCGCCGGGCCGGCCCGAGTCGACCACGATCTGCGTCGGCGAGAGCGCGCCCGCGCCGACCGCCCGCTTCAGGAGCGCGAACCCGTGGACGGCCTGCGGGTGCTGCGGGATGCCCTGCGCCGAGCCCGGGGTGAGCTGCAGCGCGAAGACCGGCAGGGCGACCGCGATCAGCAGCGCGGCTCCTCCCGCCAGGAACGCGAGCGGCCGCCGCATGATCGCCGTGGCGAGCCGCTCCCAGAAGCCTCGCCGCGGAGAGTCACGCACCCGCCGAACGACGGCCGCGCGCCGCACGCCGCGGCGTCCGTAGAGCGAGAGCAGCGCGGGCTGCAGCGTCACCGCGGCTGCCATCGAGACGAGCGGGATCAGGAAGCCGCCGATTCCCATCGAGCGCATGAACGGCGAAGGCATGAAGAGCAGCAGCGCGAGCCCGATCGCCACCGTCGCGCCCGAGAACAAGACGGCACGCCCCGCGGTCGCCATCGTCCGTACGATGGCGTCGTCCTTCGACTCGTGCCGGTGCAGCTCCTCGCGGAACCGGTAGACGATCAGGAGCGAGTAGTCGACCGCGATCCCGAGCCCGATCAGCTGGACGAGGTTCGTGACGTAGGTCGCCATGGTCACGTAGTGCGCGAAGACGTAAACGGCGCCGAGGGTGCCCATGATCGTGCTGGCCGCGAAGAGGAGCGGGATCGTCACGGCCCACGAGAGCCCGAAGACCACGAGCAGGATCAGCAGGGCGATCGGGACCGCGATGAAGAGCTCGCCCTTCCGCAGGTCCTCGTTGAAGATCGGGTCCAGGTCGTGCTGGATCGCTGCCTGGCCGGTAACGAACGGCGCGACGCCGTGGCCACGAGGGAGGGCGCGCAGAACGTCGTCGGTGTAGTTCTTCGCGTCGGCGATGCTGAGCGTCGAGACGATGTCGCCGTAGAGCAGGTGCGGTCCGCCCGGCACCAGCGGCCTCGGGTGCCCGGTCGGGACCTTCTTTGCCGCGCGCGCCAGCGCGACCTGCAGGCGCTGCCGCTGCGCCTGATCTCCGGAGCTCGGGACCTGGAAGACGACGGTGAATGCTCCATCGCTGCGGTCGCCGTAATGGTCCTTCAGGATCGTGCGGGCCCGCTCCGAGTCGGTGCCGGGCATCGTGAACGTGTTCGAGAGGAGCGCCGAGAGCTTTCCGTTCGCGTAGCCGCCGGCCAGGAGCACGACGAGCCAAACGGCCACGACGAGCCAGCGATGTCGCAGTATCAGGCGGGTCCAGCTCTCCACGGCAGCTAGTTAGCGTTTGCTAACTTCATCCATACGCGAACGGCTCTCGGAGAACTGTAGATAGCCGAGTAGCGTTGACCCCACAGATGCGAAAGCGAGACGACATCGACCGGCTGCACGACGAGATCAACGAGCTCATCGACGACCTCTGGCAGGTCCCGAGGTTCGTCCTCGCGCGCCGCGGCTTCCGGCCGAACGTCGACTGCATCCGCAGCGACGATCCGCCGGCGCTGCACGTCCTCGTCGAGCTGCCCGGAGTCGACCCGTCGTCGATCCAGGTGGTCGCAGCCGACCGCGTCCTCGTCGTTGCAGGCGAACGCTGCCGCCCGAAAGGGAGTGGCCGCTATCAGCAGATGGAGATCGAGTACGGATCGTTCCAGCGGCGAATCTCCCTTGCCGAGCCCGTCGACACCGCGGCCGCCACCGCGCGCTACGAACGCGGCTTGCTCACGGTCGTCCTGCCGATCGCTGCGAAGGCGCCGAGGCGCGAGCGCGTGACGATCACGATCGGAGCGATCGCAAGTGAGTGATTTCACCCTCGAAGAGCAGCTCGAGCAGGGCGACGTCGACATCCCGTCGACGCTGCCGGTCCTGCCGCTGAAGGAGACGGTCGTCTTCCCGCAGTCCGTCTCGCCGCTGGCGATCGGGCAGGAGCGCTCGATCAAGCTCGTCGACGACGTCGTCGCCGGCGAGCGGATGCTCGCGCTCGTCACCGTGCGCGGCTCCGAAGTCGAGGAGCCGGGCTGGGACGACCTGCACGAGGTCGGCACGGCTGCCGTCGTCCACAAGATGATCCGCGTCCCCGACGGGACGCTGCGGATCCTGGTCCAGGGCGTCGGCCGCATCGAGCTCGAGCGCCGCGTCCAGGACGACCCGTACCTCGTCGGCGAGTTCCGCGAGGTGCCGGACATCGTCGAGGAGAGCGACGAGCTCGAGGCCCTCACGCGCAGCGTCCAGAACGAGTTCAGCCGCCTGATCTCGCTCGTTCCGTACCTGCCGGCGGAGCTGGAGCTCGCTGCCGCCAACGTGGACGACCCCAGCGCGCTCTCGCACCTCGTCGCCTCGACGCTCCGGATCAAGACGGAGGACAAGCAGGCCCTCCTCGAGGAAGAGAACGTCGACGCGCGTCTGCGCGCAATCCTCGCGATCCTGAACCGCGAGCTCGAGGTCGTCGAGCTCGGCTCGAAGATCCAGTCCCAGGTCCAGTCGGAGATGGAGAAAGGCCAGCGCGAGTTCTTCCTGCGCCAGCAGCTGAAGGCGATCCAGGACGAGCTCGGCGAGGGCGACGAGCAGCAGGCCGAGATCAACGAGCTCCGCCAGCAGGTCGAGGAGAAGAAGCTGCCAGACGACGTGCGCAAGGCCGTCGACCGCGAGCTCTCGCGGCTCGAGAAGCTGCCGTCCGCAGCCGCCGAGTACGGCGTCATCCGCACCTACGTCGACTGGATCCTCTCGCTGCCCTGGAACGAGACGACCGAGGACAACCTCGACCTCGACCACGCGCGGCAGGTCCTCGACGAGGACCACTACGACCTCGAGAAGGTCAAGGAGCGGATCCTCGAGTACCTCGCGGTCTCGAAGCTGAAGAACGACCTGAGTGGCCCGATCCTCTGCTTCGTCGGCCCGCCAGGGGTCGGCAAGACCTCGCTCGGCCAGTCGATCGCGCGCACGACCGGGCGCAAGTTCATGCGGCTGTCGGTGGGCGGCGTTCGCGACGAAGCCGAGATCCGCGGCCACCGCCGCACCTACATCGGCGCGATGCCCGGGACGATCATCCGCTCCCTCCGCGACGCCGAGTCGAAGAACCCGGTGCTGCTGATCGACGAGATCGACAAGATGGGCGCGGATTTCCGCGGCGACCCGGCGAGCGCGATGCTCGAGGTGCTCGACCCGGAGCAGAACAAGAACTTCCGCGACCACTATCTCGACCTGCCGTTCGACCTCTCGAAGGTGCTCTTCATCTGCACCGCGAACCAGCTCGAGACGATCCCGCCGCCGCTGCTCGACCGCATGGACGTGATCCAGCTCTCCGGCTACACCGAGGACGAAAAGCTGGGGATCGCCCGCAAGTACCTCGTGCCGAAGCAGCTCGAGGCGCACGGGCTCTCCGAGGAGCAGCTGAAGATCGACGACGAGGCGCTGCGCACGGTGATTCGCGAGTACACGCGCGAGGCCGGCGTGCGGAACCTCGAGCGCCGGATCGCCGACCTCTGCCGCAAGACCGCTCGGGAGATCGCGGAGGGCAAGACCGAGAGTGTGTCCGTCGACCCCGACCGCGCCCGCTCCTGGCTCGGTGCGCGCCGCTTCCCCGCCGACCCGCGCAAGCGCACCGCCGACCCGGGTGTCGCAACCGGCCTCGCCTACACGCCCGTCGGCGGCGACGTCCTCTTCATCGAGGCGACGGCGTACCCGGGCAAGGGCAAGCTGACGATCACCGGCCAGCTCGGCGAGGTCATGCAGGAGTCTGCGCAGGCCGCGCTTTCGTGGGTGCGCGCGCACGCCATCCAGCTCGGCGTCGCCGAAGACTGGTTCGCCGAGCACGACGTCCACATCCACGTCCCCGCCGGCGCCGTGCCGAAGGACGGCCCCTCCGCCGGGATCACGATGGCCACGGCGATCGCCTCCCTGGTCCGCGACGAGGCCGTGGCCGAGGACGTGGGCATGACCGGCGAGATCACGCTCACCGGCCAGGTGCTGCCGATCGGCGGGCTTCGCGAGAAGGTGCTCGCCGCGCAGCGCTACGGCCTGAAGCGGATTGTCGTGCCGCGCGACAACGAGCCCGATCTCGAAGAGCTTCCCGAGGAGACGCGCGAGGAGCTCGAATTCATCCTCGCCGATTCGATCGAGGACGTTTTCGCGGTCGCGTTCAGCCCCGCCGGCAGCGCCGCCCCCAAGGCAGCGCCTGGCTCTGAGCGCCAGGCCGCCGCCTCTGTTTAGGCGTCGCTTGCGATGCCGGTCTCAGGACGCGCGTGCTTTGCATGCGCGTCTGTCTGCACCGCTGGCCGGGACGGCGTTCCGGCAGATGCACCTCTGTTTAGCGTCGGCGGCGCCGAGGGTAGAGAATGCGCGCGCAAACGACTGAAAGGACGGCCTTAGCAATGGCCAAGGCGAAAGACCGAGTTGCCGACGTGAAGCCCTACGTGAAGCGGGCGATCCAGGACGAGGAGCTGCGCGACAGCCTGCGCAGCGCGTTCTCGACCGCGCGTGACGTCTACGACGAGCTGATGGGCGGGCGCGGTGTGACCGCCGTCGCGAGCAAGGTCGCGAGCGACGAGGACATCCAGAAGCAGCTGCGCTCGGCGATCGAGGATCTCCGCTCGGCCGCGAACCGGATCCAGGGCAAGGAGGAGCACAAGGGACGCAACACGTCGCTCCTGCTCGCAGGCATCACGCTCGGGATCCTCTTCAACCCGATGACCGGCCCCGAAACCCGCCGCTGGCTGAAGGACAAGATCTTCGGCGAGGACGAGGAGTTCGGTTACGGCGGTGGCGCCAGCTCCAGCGGCAACGGCGCCTAGCCGCTAGACGCGGCCGCTCAGGGCTTCGACCCCAGCGACCTGAGCAGCACCTGGTCGCTCTCGCCCGAGACCCGGGGCGCAATCGCCCGCTGGAGCGATCCCGGGTCGAGCCCGCTCGCCTCGGAGATGTCCGAGACCTGAAGCAGGATCGCGGCGGGCTTCGGCGCCTGCGCGGCGAAGGCGAGCGCGGGCACCCACCCGGCCACGTTCGAGAAGCGAACGTCCTGGTAGTGCTGCCAGGCCTGCAGGTAGAGCGTCGGGTCGACCGCTCCGTCGTAGCCCATGAAGATCAGCGAGGACGGATGCACCTCGAAGTGGAGGTGCGTGGGAGTTCCGGATGCGTCGCCGGTGTTTCCGACGAACCCGAGCACCTCGCCCGCGTGCACGTGCAGACCGTTCTTCGCGAGCGGCGAGAACGCGGAGAGGTGCGCGTAGTAGAACTCGTTGCCCTGTGCGTCGCGGAGCCAGAGCCGGTTGCCGCCGATGTCGTTCCAGCCCACCGAGAAGACGATCCCGTCGGCGCACGCGAGAATCGGGGCGCCGAGCGGCGCGAAGATGTCGTCGCCGTGGTGCCAGTTGCCCGGCACGTCGCCGCGGAAGGCGCCGAAGCTGTCGACGAACGAGACCGGCCCGTAGACCGGGAAGACGTAGCCACCTGCGGTCAGCTTCGGATGCAGCCCTGACGGGATGGGCAGGAGCGGGCCGGCGCCGCCGTTGCTGCCGCCGTTCCCGCCGTTCTTGGGCTCGGGCGCCTTGGGGGTCTTCTTGCCGTGCTTCGAGGAGGGCGGCACCGGCTTCTCCTTCTTCGGCACCGGCGCCTGCACGTTGACCTCGGCGTAGCCGATCTGGATCTCGCTTCCCGCGGGAACGCCGTTGTGCGCAGCGGTCAGATGAACGTCGACCGCGGTGACAAAGCCGTGGAACGCCTGCGCGCCGCCTGGGCCGGCCGTTCGGTCGAGGCCTTGCTCGAGCGTCGTCAGGTAGCCCCAGTCCGCAAGCGCAATGCGTCCGTTCGCAGCGACGGAGGCGGGCTGGCCGAGAACGGTCAGGCCCGCGACGGCCGAACTCGACACCGAGCCGCCCGCCGTCTTGCCGCGGGTCGACGCGACGGCGTGGCCCTCGACGAGGTCGATCGTGATCTCGCCGCTGAAGATCGAGACTCCCTGGGCCTGGCCGGACGCGCTCGCGGTGGCAGTCGCGCCGACGTCGCTCTGGGCGGAGGCGGTCAGCGAGCCCGTCGTGACGATCGAACCGTCGGACGGATACGCGAATCCCTGGCCGAAGTCGACGTGGTAGGGCGGCGCGGAAACGGTCGTGCTCTGCGCCCCCGCCTGACCCGGAACGACGACGCGGATCGCATAGGCGTGGGCGGTCGCGCCTGCGCTCGAGCTCGGCTTGCCACGGTCTGCGCCCGCGGAAGCAGCGAGGAGCAGCAGCGCTCCCCCGAGAAGCAAGCTGAGGCCGAGCCGCTTGGCCACCGTCTGGACATTATCGACGATTACGCGGCCACTAATCCTTCGAGTCGCCACAGGTCATGATGCTTTCGATGACCTGGCTCGCCATTCCTCTCGCCGGGGTCACCGTGCTGTCGACGCTGTGCGGAGGGCTCGCGGCGCTGCGGCTCCAGCGCGAGCTGACGACGGCGATCGCGCTGACCGGCGGGATCGTCGTGGCGGTCGCACTCTTCGACGTGCTCCCGGAAGCGATCGACTCGGTCGGCGACGCGCGCCGCGTGACGCTGCTGATCGGGGTTGGCTTCCTCGGGTTCTTCCTCGCCGAGCGCCTGCTGGTGCTGCACCACCGGGACGAGCCCGAGCAGGCGAGGGCTCACGCGCAGGTGGGCGCGCTCGGAGCCGCTGGGCTCTCGATCCACAGCTTCATCGACGGGCTCGGCATCGGGTTGGCGTTCCACCTCGGGACCGGGACCGGCCTGCTCGTCTTCATGGCGGTCGTGACCCACGACTTCGCCGACGGGCTCAACACCGTGAACTTCGTGCTCCGCCAGAGCGGCGAGCGGCGGCAGGCGATTCGCTGGCTCGCGGCCGACGCGGCGGCGCCGCTGCTCGGGGCGATCACCGGCGTCTTCATCAGCGTCTCGCACCGCTCGCTGGGCCAGCTGCTCGCCGTCTATGCGGGGTTCTTCCTCTTCATCGGGGCCACGGATCTGCTGCCCGAGGCCCACGAGCATCCGTCGGGGAAGCGCGTGCTCCTGACCGCGGCCGGCTTCGTCGTGACCTTCTTCGTCGCGCGGGCCGCTACTTAGGCGTCGTTCGAGAGACGTCGCCTCACGAATTCGGAGAAGCGTTCGCGCTCCTCGTCGCTCGGGCCGACCGACGCCTCGCGCTCGTAGCCGGGCTCGTCGGCCGTGTCCTCGGCGACCGCAAGCACCTCCCGGACGATCTCGTCGTAGCAGTCGGGGTCGTCGAGCAGCTGTTCGACCCAGTCCTCGCCCTCGAGGTCGTGCTCCATCAGCAAGCGCCCGAGCAGGATCCCCAATCGGATGTAGGCGAACGTGCGGAACGCCAGCAGCCTGTTGGGCGAGTCGACCCAGTCGGAGATCTCCGGGTGCTCCTCCTGGATTTGATCGACGATTGCTCCGATTGGGCCGTCGACGAGCGGAATCCAGCTTTCCTCGGGCGTCATCTCTGCGAAGAATAAGCCCGCCATGCGACCTGGGCCGCGACGACGAGCGTCAGCACGCCGAAGAGTCTTCTCAGCGCGTGCTGAGGCAGGCTTTCGGCGATCTGCACTCCGCCCTCGACGCCGGCGACCGCCGCGATGCCGACGATGAACGATGCCCGCCAGTTGACGTGCCCGTAGCGCGTCTGGCGCCACGCGCCGACGAAGGCCGTTGGGATGATCGCGAGCAGGCTCGTCGCCTCGGCGTGGATCTGCGTCAGGCCTAGGACGAGCGTCAGGGTCGGAACGAACAGGATCCCGCCGCCGACGCCGAAAAGCCCTGCGAGGACTCCGGCGGCAAGACCGAGGATCGCGGCGGCTACCAGCGTCCACATCAGACGAGGAGCCGCGCGCCGATCGCAGCGAGGAGGACGGCGAAGGCGAAGGAGAGCGTGCGGGTCGCGAGCCGCTGCTGGAGGGCGGTGCCCGCGACCGCGCCTGCGACGGCCGGGATGCCGACGAGGGCTGCCGCTCCGGGCTTGAGCTCGCCGTGAAAGGCGTAGGTGACGGCTCCGACGACCGAGATGATTGCGACCGCGGCGAGGGAGGTTGCGGTCGCCGGGCGCAGCGCATACGCGGCGGCGAGCATCAGCAGCGGCACGATGACCGTCCCGCCGCCGACCCCGAAGAGCGCGCTGAAGAGCCCGGCCAGGAGGCCGATGACGACGAGCCTCACGTGCGTATTGTCCTGGCTGTGGAGGATGCGCTCTCCGTCCTCGCGGCCGAACCCGCCCGGGCCGCAGTGATGCTCGACGTCGACGGGACGCTCGCGCCGATCGTCCCGCGGCCCGAGCAGGCGGAGGTTCCCGAGGAGACGCGGGCGGAGCTGCGGCGGCTGGTGGAGCGCTATGCGCTCGTCGCTTGTGTGAGCGGGCGGACGGGAGCGGATGCTTACCGGCTCGTCGGCGTGGACGGGATCCTCTATGTGGGCGTGCACGGGCTCGAGCTCGCGCCGGACGCGGATGCCTGGCGGGCGCCGCTTCGTCAGTTCGCGGCGCTCGAGTGGCCATGGATCGAGGACAAGGGGCTGACGGTTGCGTTCCACTGGCGCGAGGCGCCGGACGAAGCGGCGGCGCGGGTCGAGCTGGAGGGAATCGCCGAGCGCGCTCGCGGATCGGGGCTCGAAGCGCGGTGGGGGCGCAAGGTGCTCGAGCTGCGCCCGCCCGTCGACGCCGACAAGGGGACGGCGGTGCAAGCGCTGCTCGGGGAGCACGGCCTGCGGCGTGCGCTCTACGCAGGAGACGACACGACCGACCTCGACGCGTTCCGGGGCCTGGACGGCTGCGAGGTCGCGATCCGAGTCGCCGTAGCGTCGGCCGAATCCCCGCCCGGCCTACGGGAAGCGGCAGATCTGGTCGTGTCCACGCCGGCCGAGCTCCTGGAAGTCCTGCGAGCTCTTTGACACACAATCGGCACAGTTTCGTCACGCTTTCGTGCGAGTGGCTGACACCGTTACGAGAGCGCCAGCAGAGCGACCCCCGCGGCGACGAGCACGGCGCCGGCCAGACGTGCCTGGCTGACTCGCTCTCGGAGAACCAGAGCCGCAAGGCCCGTTGCGATCACGACGCTTGTTTCTCGCACGGCCGCCACCGCGGGGGCGCTCGCAAGCCGGAGCGCGAGCAGCACGAGCAGGTACGCGCCGGCCGAGGCCGCGCCGACGACCACCGTCGCGGGCGACACGGCTCGACGCACGCGGGCCGGGCCGATCGCCAGCGAGTAGGCAAGCGCCGGGCCGGCCATCACGAGCATCAGGTACG
>DATDFL010000032.1:0-3635 GCA_036522595.1 Gaiellaceae bacterium | reverse complement strand
GAGCGCGAGCGCGTGCGCGCGGTTGCCTCGCTCGCCGCGGCCGACCCGAAGCCGGCTCGCGCGGTCGCGGGCGCGAACGGCTGGGAGCGCCGCCTCGACCGGGCGTTAGCCGCCTTCCAGCGGCCCACGCGGCTGACGCATCCCCTCGTTCTCGAAGACCTCCGCAAGAAGACGAGCTTCTCGGTCACCGATCTCGAGCGGTTCGGCGACTGCTCGTCCATGTGGCTCTTCGAGCGCGTCGTCTCGCCGCGGTCGATCGACGCCGAGGTCGACGCGCGGTTGCGCGGCAACGTCGCCCACGGCGCGCTTTTCGCGTTCTTCAAGGGCCTGCCGAAGCGGACGAACGCCGACCGCGTGCGGCCGGAGAACCTCTCGGAAGCGCTCGAGTTCATGCGCGAGTGCCTGGCCGAGGCTCTGAACGCGCACGTGCGGCTCGACTTTCCGGAGCTCGAGCGCCGCGAGCTGGAGGAGAGCCTGGCGCGCGATCTCGAGCAGTTCGTGCGCCGCGAGGCCGAATCGCCCTCGCCGCTCGTCCCGGACCGCTTCGAGGTCTCGTTCGGCTACGAGCGCTCGCCCCAGGAGCTGCAGCGCGGGCTCGATCTCGGCGGGTTCACGGTCTCGGGGAAGATCGACCGGATCGACCGAGATCCGTTCGGCGCGCGCGGCGTGGTCGTCGACTACAAGTCGGGCAAGTCCGCGTATTCCGCGCGGCGGATCGAGGACGAGCTGCACCTGCAGATCCCGCTCTACATGCTCGTCCTGCGCGACCTCGTGGGGATCGAGCCGCTCGGCGGGGTCTACCGCGCGCTGGCCGGCGAGGGCATCGCTCGGGGGCTGCTGCGGACCGAGGCGCGTGAGGACGGCGTGCCGGGTTACTCGCGCAACGACTACGTCGACGAGGAGGGGTTCTGGGGCCAGATCGAGCGGGCGCAGGAGCAGGCGCGCACCGCCGTCTCCCGCATTCGCGAGGGCGACGTTCGCCACGACCCGAAGGGCGGCTTCCCGTGCCCGACCTGGTGCGACCTGTGGCCGATGTGCCGGGTGAAGAGGACATGAGCGTGGTCGAGCAAGCCGGGCCGAATGTCGAGCAGCTCCGGGCGATCGAGGAGCCAGGGGTCGTCTTCGTCTCGGCCGGCGCGGGAACCGGCAAGACGACGGTCATCGTCGAGCGCTTCTGCCGGGCGGTCTGCGAGCGCGGGCTCGACGTCGACTCGATTCTCGTCATCACGTACACGGAGCGGGCGGCGGGCGAGCTACGCGGCCGGATCCGGAAGCGGCTGCAGGAGCTGGGCCGCCACGACCTCGCTCGCGAGCTCGACGCGGCGTGGATCTCGACCATCCACGGCTTCTGTCACCGGCTGCTGCGCGCATATCCGTTCGCGGCCGGGATCGACCCGCGCTTCCGCGTGCTCGACGACAGCCAGGGCCGCGTGCTCCGGGGGGAGGCGTTCCGGAGCGCGCTCGAGGACTTTTGCACCGGCGAGCACGCGGCCTCGCGGCTGCGGCTGCTCGCCTCGTACGGCGGCAGGCGGCTGCGGCGGATGCTGACGGGGGTGCACGAGACGCTGCGCTCGTCGGGCCTCCCGCTGCGGCTCGAGGCTCCCGACGACCCGCAGCTGGACGAGCGGCTCGAGGAGCTGCGCGCCTGCGCCCGCGAAGCCGGCGCCGCGGAGCTGCTCGGCTTCCTCGACGCTGCGCCCGGGCCGGAGGTTCTGCTCGATCTCTCCGACTTCCGCGCGCTCGAGGGTCTCGACGACCCGACCAGGGCGGTCGAGCGGGCCGCGCTCGAGGCACTCGCCGTGCGCGACCGCGCCGAGCTGCAAGAGCTGCTGCTCGCCTACGACCGCGCCTACCGGGCCGCGAAGGACCGCGAGTCGGCGCTCGACTTCGAGGACTTGCAGCTCCTCGCGCGGGAGCTGCTCCGCGACCACAGGGAGATCCGCGAGCGCGAGAGCTGGCGCTTCCGCTCGATCATGGTCGACGAGTTCCAGGACACGAACCGCCTCCAGTGCGAGCTGGTCGACCTGCTGGCGCGCGACGACGGTGAGCTCTTCTTCGTCGGCGACGAGTTCCAGTCGATCTACCGCTTCCGGCACGCGGACGTCGAGGTCTTCCGCGAGCGGCGCGAGCAGGCGGGCGGCGTGCTCGCGCTGACGCAGAACTACCGCTCACGGCCAGAGGTGCTCTCCGTGATCAACCACCTCTTCTCGGCGGACTTCGGCGAGACGTTCCAGCCTCTGGCCGCGGCCGGCCGCTTTCCCGATCCCGCCTTCGGGCCGGCGGTCGAGCTGCTCGTGACCGACAAGGACAGCTACAAGGACACGGGCACGCACTGGCGCGCCGCCGAGGCGCGGCACATCGCCGGCCGGGTGCGGGAGCTGGTCGATTCGGGGGAGGCCGAGCCCGGTGAGATCGTCCTGCTCTTCGCCGCGGGCACCGATGCCCGGCTCTACGAGGAGGAGCTGCGCGCGGCGGGCCTGCCGACCTTCCGCGCGACCGGACGCGACTACTACCACCAGCAGCAGGTGGTCGACCTGCTCGCCTACCTGCGGCTGCTGCACAACCGGTACGACGACGAGGCTCTGGTGAGCGTGCTCGCGTCGCCGTTCGTCGGCGCGTCGAACGACGCGCTGGTGCTGCTGCGGCGGGCGGCGCCCAAGAAGCCGTTGTTCGCGGGGCTGGAAGGAGATATGCCCGAGGGCCTGTCCGAGCGCGACGAACGGCTCTTCCGGGCCTTCCTGCAGCGGTTCGAGCGGCTCGCGGCGCAGGCGTCGTCGCTGACACTCGAGCGGCTCTGCGAGCAGATCGTCTGCGAGCACGACTACGACCTGGCGGTGCTGGCGCAGTGGGACGGGCGGCGGCGCTACGCGAATCTCCGCAAGCTCGCGCGGCTCGCGCGCTCGTACGAGGAGCTCCGCGGACCGGACGTCGAGGGCTTCGTCCGCTTCGTCGCCGAGCAGGACGCGGTCGGGGCCTCGGAGCTGGAGGCGGTCGCCGAGGAGGAGGGGACGGACGTGATCCGCCTCCTGACGATCCACTCCGCCAAAGGGCTCGAGTTCAAGGTCGTCGTGGTCGCAGACGCGGGGCGCGACCGGCGGAGCTCCGACGCGGACGAGATCCTCTGTCTACCGGACGGGCGGCTCGGCTTCCGGGTCGCGGATCCGTCTTCGGGCAAGCGCTTGCCGACCGAGGAGTACGAGACGGTGAAGGCCGCCGAGCGCGACGCGGAGGAGGCAGAGCGCCGGCGCCTCTACTACGTGGCGATGACGCGCGCGATCGACCGTCTGATCGTCTCGGGCGCGACTTCGCAGGGCGCGGCCGACGCGGGCACGCCGATCGGCTGGGTGCTCGACCGGCTCGAGGCGGGCGAGCTCGCCGACGCCGTGATCGAGCGGGACGGCGCGCGCCTGCTGCTGCGGGTCGACCGGTATGCAGAGCAGCCGCCCATGGTCGAAGAGCTTGCGTCGGCAGAGGAGCAACTCGAGCTCTTCGCAGTCTCGGAGAACGGCGGCGGAGCGTTGGAAGCGCCGACCCTTGCGCCGCTGGCAGAGGTGGCTCGGCCGCCGTTGCATCGGGTGCGGCGGCTCTCGTACTCGGCGTTGTCGCTCTTCGAGCAGTGCTCGTACAGCTACTTC
>DATDFL010000031.1:0-8281 GCA_036522595.1 Gaiellaceae bacterium | reverse complement strand
GCCGTACTTGGAGAAGATGATCTCGTCGCCCTCGGCGACCTCCATCGGGTTGATCTCGCCCTTGTCGTTGCGAGCACCCGGGCCGGCAGCGAGCACGCGGCCGCGCTGCGGCTTCTCCTTGGCGGTGTCAGGGAGGACGATCCCACTTCCTGTTGTCTCCTCCTCCTCGAGGACCTCGACGATCAGACGATCGCCAAGCGGCTGCAGATTCATCATGTGATCGCTCCCAACTCTCTGACTTGCGGCGGCGAACCTGCAAACCCGGTCCACCCGATCGAGGGTTCATACACATCGCCCCCCTCGCTGTAGCCTGGCCCAGGCGTTCCTGCGAAGGTGAGCCCTTCTTCCTCCGCCAGCTGATGCGCCGACCGCAGGGCTGGCAGTGCCGACTCGACCGGCTCCTCCGCGATGACCGTACCCACCGCAGCGGCTGCTCCCCAATCGGAGGTAACACGAAGACGGCGCTTCGGCCAGCGCGAATCGAAGGGCCCGTGCTTCCGCGACGCTTCGATTCTGCTCGTCATGATCGCCGCCGCTGGAGAGGCCGACGGCTGGACTTGCTCACGCCTCGGCCCTGCCGCGGATTCCGAGCCGCCCCCTCCACGTGCTCCACCTGCCGTTGCTCGGCTTGGTCCGCCGTGTCAGCGTCGTGCCGACTTTGCTCGTCAGTTCCCGTTGGGCGCGTTCATCGGCAACGCCCTGACCCTCGCGGGGTTCCGTGGCTTGGCTCATCACTGCTCCTTCTCCGATCGGGCAAGAGAACCGGACGGGTCTCTCGGCACCCAGGCCCGGAGTGGTAGTCGGAGAGGAAATTCGGAGCCTCGACGGCTTCCGCGCTAGGTCTATGCGCTCACCCAGCATACCAGCAATTTGTGCGGACAGTTACAAATTTCGGGAATCAGAACCAGCCTCGCCGCTTGAACAAGGCGAGCAGAATCGCGAGGGCCACCAGCTCGCTGCCTACGCCGAGGCCGACGAACGCCTCCCAGCCGCCGATGCTCCTGACCAGGTAGCCGAAGTTCTGACCGAAGAACCCTGTCAGCCAGGCCAAGGGCAGAAAAATCGTGGCGATCACCGCTAGCTGCTTCGTCACACCATTGAGCCGATTCGAGACGGTCGAGAGGTAGACGTCCATCGCGCTCGAGAGCAGGTCCCGGTAGCTGTCGATCAGGTCGCTGATGCGGATCAAGTGGTCGTAGACGTCGCGGAAGTAGCGCTCGTCCCCCTCCGCCAGCCCTGGCAGCTCCGCTACTCCGCCCATCAGGCCCGCGAAGGCGTCGCGTTGCGGGCTCACCGCCTTGCGCATGCCGACGAGCAGGCGCTTCATGGCGAAGATCTCCTGCAGCTGCTTGTCGCTGGCTTCGCGGAAGATCTGATCCTCGAGCTCATCGATCCGGTCGTCGAAGTCGGCCAGAATCGGAAAGAAGCTGTCGACGAGCCCGTCGATGATCCGGTAGAGCAGCAGCGAGGGGCGGTCAATGGCTTCGTCGCGCTTCTGGTAGCGCCGCCGGATCTCGGCGAACGCAGGGCAATCGTCCCGGTGAACGGTGACGAGGAAGCCCTGGGAGTAGAAGCAATGCACCTCGACGAGGCGGTCATCGTCCGGTGAGGCGCCGTACACGACGAGGAAGACGAAGTTGTCGTAGTCCTCGATTTTGGCCCGCTGGTCGAAGTGCTCGGAATCCTCGACCGCGAGCGGGTGGAACCCGAAGACCTCGCGCAGGATCTGGAAGTCGTCCGCGTCCGGCTGGTCGAGGTCGAGCCAGAAGAAGCCGCCTCGTGCAAGCAGCTCCGCGGTCGACTCGCGGCTGAAATGCATCTCCGCGCTGCCCCGATCGTGAACGACGTGGCACACCCGCGGGCCGTGCGCGGAGGGCCCCACGTGCGCGTCGCGCGAATCCTCCACCACGACCCGATCGTACTCGTGGAGGCCGGGAAGACCCGGAGGGCGATCGCCTCCAGCGGGACCCTTGGCGGCGCGGTCGCCGTTCCGCTGGGCCCCGATCGTGCTCGACGCCGGCGGCGGCGCGGGCTTAGTCCCTGCGCCGCGTCCGGAACCGCAAGATGACGCTCGTCGCGATCCCCAGCAGCCATCCGAGGATCGCGGTCACGAGGATGATCCAGACGAGCGACTGCCGCGTCGAGCCGAGCACCCAGCTCACCTTGACGGTGCGTGTGTTGGCGGCGATGAGCGCGATCAGGATCACGAGCAGAGCGGCGATAGCGGAGACCCACGTGTAAAGCCAGGTGCGACGCCCGTGGCGGCGGAGGCTGTCCCGCCGCGGCTCTCGCGTAGCTTGCTGCTCAGGCCTGATCTCCGGATCCATGACTCTCGGATTTCCCGCTCGACATGCCGCCCAAAACTTACCTCCGGTAGCGCCGCCGGCCCTGGATCAGCGCGTGGTTGAGCATCGTCGCCTCGTCGTCCTCCCTTGCGAGCACGACCGCCTTGTTCCAGGCGCCCGGATAGACGATCCGCTCGCTGTACATCTGGGTCCGAAACCGTTCCTTGTAAAGGCGAGGGAGTGCGTCGCCGGCGCCGTACATCCGCCGGGCTCCGTCACTCCCACGTATGACCGCGACGAGCTCACGCGTCTCGTCGTAGTCGTCAGCCGCGACAAACTCAACCAGCGGTTGCTGCGGGGATCCACTGCTGAGGAAGGCGACGACGTATTTTCGGTCGCGCCCCCATTTGTTCTCGCGAATCGTCTCGCCGAGTCCGATGTGAACCGCGCCTTCGGCGCGCGTCGCGCCGATGAAGACGCGGTACCGCGAATAGTGCTCGCGCCTACCCGGCCACTGGTACGACTGCCCCTCCCGCTCCCGCACGAGCCGCCAATCTTCTGCGAGATCGGCCATCCGGCCGCCGGCAGGGACGGCCGCCTCGTCCGAGGTGCCATCTGCGCCGACCGGCTCGATGGTCGGATCGTGGAAGCCCGCCTGTGCAAGGTGCATGAGCAGCGGTCCGAGCTCGCGATCCGGAACGTGCTGCACGGTAACCGAGAAAGGGCACATCACCCGCCTCCTATGCGATAACGTATGAAAACGTAGTGACGTAAATACACGTTGTCAAGAAGTCTGCTACAGTAGCCACTGCGCGAAGTCCCACACGGAAGACGTCGAGGCTCTGAACTCCCTCTTCGACTGTCACATCGGGTCTAAGTGCTTCGGGAGGGCTCGAAGAGCGGGTTCTCCACTTGAACCGTGATAGTTGGGAGCTTCAGATGCATGCCACCGTTAGACGCTACGAGGGTGTCGACAAGAGCCGCACCGACGAGCTGGCCAAGAAGGTCGACGAGACTCTCATGCC
Organism: Gaiellaceae bacterium; assembly: GCA_036522595.1. Lineage (GTDB taxonomy): Bacteria > Actinomycetota > Thermoleophilia > Gaiellales > Gaiellaceae > AC-32. The sequence continues at coordinate 4,971 of DATDFL010000031.1, read as the reverse complement.
GCGCCTGAGCAAGCTGCCAGGCTTCGAGGGCTACTACCTCATCGAGGCCGGCGACGGCGTCATGAGTTCGATCGGCTTCTTCGAGACTTCGACGCAGGCCGAGGAATCGAGTCGCGTCGCAGCCACCTGGGTGCGCGAGGAGAAGCTGGAGGCGACACTTCCGAACCCGCCGAAGATCACGGGCGGAGAGGTGATCGTGCACAAGACGAACGGAATCCGGCCGTAACAACTCGTGAGTCGGATCGCTCGATGTAGAGAGGAGAGGCCCGCGACTTGCGGGCCTCTCCTCTCTCTTTGGGGGTAGCCCAGGCCCGCCTTAGCGGTCTGCTCCCGAAGTGGCGTCGCGGTCCCGGGGAAGGCCGCCGTGCCAGTCGAGGCACAGTGCCGTGGCGTCGTCGCGTAGCCGGCCACCACTTGCCTGGAGGACCGCCTGCGTGAGGTGCTGGACCGCCTCGCGGGCATGCATGCCGCTGCCCTCGGTCAGGACGTCGGCGATGTTCAGGCCCGCGGCGTCGCGCTCCAGCATGCCGTCGGTGACGAATATCAACCGGTCGCCGACGTCAAGTGGCAGCGATTGCACCCGGTAGCCTCCTCGCGGCCGCAGCCCGAACGGAGGGTCGGCGTCCAGAGGAACTCGGTCGACGCGCCCAGCCCGCAGCCGAAGCGGCGGAGGATGGCCGGCGTTCACGATGCCGGCCGTGGCTGTGGGGAGGTCGATCCGGACGACCAGGCCGGTTACAAACTGGCTTTCGTCGGCCTGCTCGGCCAGCGCATCGTTCGCCAGCCGTGCCTGCTCGGCCAACTCCACCCCGCGCCGGCGGGCGTTGCGCAGAGCCCCGACCAAGACGGTCGCTAACAGGGCCGCGTCCATCGTGTGGCCCATCGCGTCGGTCATCGACACATGCAACGTATCTCGCTCCAGCGAGAAGTCGAAGGTGTCACCGCCGATCTCACCCGCCGGTTGCAGCCAGGCGGCGAGCGTGAACTGCCCGGCCTCGCAGGTAAAGGCACCGGGCAACAGCCGATGTTGGATCTCCGCCGCCAGCGACAACGGAACCGTGCGCTGGCCCCACTCGAACAGGTCGGTGTAGCGGCGGTTCGCAATGACGACGTAAGCCAGGAAGTGCCCGGCCAGCGCGACGTCGGCCACCGTCTGCTCAGCCGGGAAGTTATCCAAGCCCAGCTCCAGAACGCCGACAGCCTCACCGCGGCTCGTCACCGGCGCGAACAACCGAGCCCCGCGGTCTTCCGGGATCACCTCGACCGTCTGAGCGGCCAGCGCTCGCCCGTGCGGCGTTCCGACCAGCGGCACGCGCTCCGCAGTCTCCTTCCCGTGCAACCGCCCCTTCCCACCCGCGTGGCCCAGTCGGATCAGTGACCGTCCACTGAAGTCGGCGATCAGGAAGCTGACCTCGCGGGCACCGATCGCTTCCGCCAGCGCTGCGGCGAGCACATCGACCGCCGCGACCGGCGGCGCCGCCTCGACCGCCGCCAGCAAGGAGTTCAGGTTCAAAGGCGATTGCCGGCTCTGACCCACGTCGCCCTAACCTAGCGCGGCCGTCGACAATGATCGGCGGGTGCGTCGAATGGTCGCGCCTGAGGTGGCATGCTGCCGGTGGCTCCTCGGAGGCAGCGCATGAGGCAAACCCCAACGCTGGATACCCAGCCGGAGCGGGATCCGCTGGCGACGATCGCGGTCTCGGCCGCGCCGGTCGTGCTCGAGGGCCGCTATCGGCTGCTGATGCGTTCGCTCTGGCAGCTTCGCCACTCGCGGAGGACCCGCTGGGGAGTGGGCCTCGGATCGGCTGGCCTCATGCTCCTCCTCGCCGTCCTAGCTGTCCGTCATTTTGCGACCACTTCCTGGCCGCTCTCGCGTGGCGAACCTGGCTTGCTCGTCGCAGCCGGGCTGCTGCTTCTTCTTGCCCAGGCGCTCAAGGCATTCGGGTGGGCGCGGCTGTTTACGAACCGCGAGCGGCCCTCTCCGCTTGCGCTCGTGGCCGGTAACGGCGGCGCGGCGCTGATCGGTGTCGTCCTTCCCGGCCGCTTCGACGACGCGATGCGGATCGCGGTCGTGCGCCGCTACCCGGGTTGTCCCGCCGGGCTGCGGGCAATCAGCCTCTCGCTTGTCATGCTCGGTCTGATCGACAGCGCCGCATTGGCGCCGCTCGCCGCCGTCGCCGCGGCCTTCCCGGGAGCCGGGGTTGCCGCGCGTGCCGCGCTCGCGGTCGTAGCCGGAGCTGGAATCGCAGCTGCTGCGGTGATCGTGGCCCTCCCACGCCTCGCCGGAAGCGAACGCGCCCTACGCTTCCGGCTCGGACGCTGGTTGAGCCCGCGGACGACCTCGCTGTACCGCGCAACGCAGGCTTGGGCGTTCGTCTTCGGCTGCTGGCTCGTCCGCGGGCTGGCGTGCTTGATCATGCTCGGCACGCTGGGACTGGGTTACTCGTTGCCGCTCGCGCTGCTCTTTCTCTGCGCCGGTGCCGCGGCCGCAGCGCTGCCGATCGGGCCAGCCGGCGCAGCCACCCAGGCAGGTGCCGGGACCGCCGCGCTCGCTGCCGCGGGCGTCGGAACATCGAAGGCGCTCGCCGCGTCTGTTTCCGTCGGAGCCCTCGGCGTCTTCTCCGGAGCAGCCGCACTGCTCTTCGCCGTTGCCTGGCGAACCGGACGGTCGCTCCTGCCCGTTCGGACCGTGTCCTGAGAAGCGTCCCGAGGCGAAAAGCGCCTGCAAATGGGGCTGATCAGACCCACACGTGGTTGAGCGTCGGTGCGCCGGACGCGGCATGTCACGCCCGGACCCGACGGTCGGCCGTCGATTGGTTTCGCCGAGGCGAAACAGGACGGATGCCCCGCCCGTGGGGCAGGGCATCCTGTGTCCGCTGATGGTTAGACGGGTTGTGCGGTCGTCTAGTTGTCGTCGTCTCCGTCGCCGGTGCCGCGCGGCTGCCAGCCGGGGACGAACTGGAGCCCGACCGGATGGACTGCCTGCCGGTCGCTGCCGTCGCTGGCGTTGAGCGTGTAGTTGGTCCGCGTAGGCATGTCCATCGTGGCGATGCGGCTGCCGTCGGGTGACCAGGCCGTTCCGTAGTCGGTGGCGTCGTGGGTAATCTGGTGCTGGTCACTGCCGTCGGCGTTCATCACCCAGATGTCGCCCCAGCTGGGATTGACGATGTCAGCGATGCCGTGCGTGTCCGCGAGGTAGGCGATCTTCGAGCCGTCGGGGCTCCAGTCGGGCACCTGGTCCTTCGGCTGCGCGTCGAACGTCAGCTGCGTCTGGTCGCTGCCGTCGGCGTTCATCATCCAGACCTGCGAGGTGCCGGTACGCCTGCTGCTGAAGACGATTTTGGTGCCATCCGGCGAGAAGGCGGGATAGGCGTTGTCGACCGAACCGCTCGTCAGCTGGGTAAGACCGCTGCCGTCGCTGTCGATCACGTAGATGTCGCGCGTCGGCGACCCCGCCGGCTTGGCCGTGAAGACGATCTTGCCCCCGTCCGGCGAGAAGTCGGGGAAGGTCGCGGGGCCCGTCAGGTGCGTGACCTGCTGCTTGTCGGTGCCGTTCTGCTTCATCGTCCACACCTGGACAGGGCCGCCGCCCTGGCCCGAGCAGTAGGCGATCCGCCTGCCGTCGGCCGAATAGGCGGCGCAGGCGTCGAAGCCCGGGTCAGTCGTGAGCCGGCGCAGGTCCTGCCCGTCCGGCCGCGCTGTGTAGACGTCGGTGTTGCCGTTGAGGTTGACGCCGAAGGCGATTCGACCGTTCGTCGCCCCGGAGTAGGTGGCGCGTGCGGATCCCTCCACGGCGGCCAGAGCAGCCAGCGCGAGCACTGCTGCAAGCGCGGTTGTGACAACGGTCTTCTTCATCTCAGTCCCTCCTCGTGTTGTGGGCGTCCATGCCGCGACTGTCGCCGGACGGGGTAAGGCGCCGGCAGCATTCCGATAACCGCAGGGGGCTCCGGCTCTTCCGTTCTGGCTTCAGAAGCGGTAAAACGTGCTCGTGGAGTACCGGATCCTCGGACCACTGGAAGTGGTCGACGAGGGCGAGCCGGTCCCGCTGGGCAGGCTGAAGGAGCGGCTCGTCCTGGCGGTCCTGCTCTTGCATGCGAACGAGTTCGTCTCGCGCGAGCGCCTGATCGACGAGCTCTGGGGCGAGTCGCCCCCGCCGACGGCCAGAAAGGCGGTCAACGTCTACGTCTCCCAGCTGCGGAAGGCGCTGACCCGGAACGGCCGCGACCCGATCGCCACCGCGGACGGTGGCTACCGCTTTGCGGTCGAGCCCGGCGAGCTCGACAGCAACCGCATGGAGCATCTCCTGGCGACGGCCCGCGAGCGCACCGCCGCAGGAGAGCTCGAAGGGGCCGGCGAGCTCCTAAGCGAGGCGCTCGCGCTCTGGCGCGGGCCGGCCCTGGCCGGGCTGCTGCTGGAGTCCCACGGCCGCGACGAGGTGGCCCAGCTCGACGAGCTGCGGCTGACGGCGCTGATGGACCGGATCGACTGCGACCTCGCGCTCGGGCGGCACGAGGACGTGCTCGGCGAGCTGCACCTGCTCGTCGGTGAGCATCCGCTGCGGGAGCATCTTCGTGCCCAGCTGATGGTTGCCCTCTACCGCGCCGACCGCCAGGCAGAGGCCCTCGATGCGTACCAGCAGGCACGGGAGGTCCTCGTGGAGGAGCTAGGAATCGAGCCGAGCCCGGCGTTGCAGCGACTGCAGAAGGGGATCTTGGCCCAGGATCCGGCACTCGAGCTGCGGGCCGGGACAGCCTCCAAGAAAGGAGCGACTTTTCCGCCGACGCGGCTCGTGCTCGCCGAGGACCACTACCTCTTGCGCGAGGGGATGAGGCGACTGCTCGAGACGAGCCCCGACCTCGAGGTTGTCGCCGTCTGCGAGGACCTCGACTCGCTGCTCGCCGCGGTCGAGGCCGAGCGGCCCGATGTCGTCGTCACCGACATCCGCATGCCGCCGGGCAACCTCGACGAAGG
>DATDFL010000030.1:0-7250 GCA_036522595.1 Gaiellaceae bacterium | reverse complement strand
CAAAGCGGCCGACGCGGCTGTTCAGGAGGCGTCGAAGACGGTGCGCGGGATCACGGGTGCGGACGTCGTCTCGATGAGCGCGCTCGTCGAGGGAGAGCGCATCACCGAGTACCGCACGACCGTGAACATCGCGTTCGGCGTTGAACGCTAGAACCTAGCCCGCGATCGCATCGAGCACCTCGGCGCAGCGGTAGCCGTCCTCGAAGGTTGCGCCGTGCGGCGCGACCTCGTGCTCGCCGGCGATCGCCTCGACCAGGTACGCGAGCTCGTTGACGACCGTGTCCCCCCAGCCGAGCGTGTGGCCCGGCGGCCACCAGAACCGGAGGTACGGGTGCTCGGGCTCGGTGACCAGCACGCGCCTGAAGCCGTTCGGGTCCGCGACCTCGAGCTCGTTCAGCCGTTCCAGGTCGAAGGCCACCGAGCCTTTCGAGCCGTTGACCTCGAACGCGTCGTTGTTGATGCGTCCGCGGGCGAGCCTCGACGCCTCCAAGGTTCCCAGAACGCCGTTCTCGAACTCCACGGTCGCCACGAAGTGGTCGTCGATCTCCCGCCCCGGGACGATCGCTCGGACGCGGCCGGAGACGGACGCGATCTCACCGACGAGGTAGCGCGCGAGGTCGACGATGTGGGCGCCGAGGTCGCCGAGCGCGCCGGTGCCGGCCGCGGCGCGGTCGAATCGCCACAGCGCCGGATCCGCCTCCCAGCCCCACGACTGCAGGTAGCGCGCGCGGAAGTGGACGACTTCGCCCAGCTCTCCGGCCTCGAGCAGCTCCCGCGCCAGGCGCACTGCGGGCACGAAGCGGTAGTTGAAGCCGCAGAGGTGGACGACACGCGCCCGCTCCGCCTCCTGCCACAGCTCCCGCGACTCGGCGGCGGTCAGCCCGAGCGGCTTCTCGCAGAGGACGTGCTTGCCCGCCCGCAGCGCCGCAACGGTCGGCTCGAAGTGGAGTGCATTCGGCCCTGCGTTCAGGAACAGGCCGATCCGTTCGTCCGCGACCTGGTCGCGCCAGTCCACCTCGCCGCTGCTCCGGGAGATCGAGATGAGCTCGGGCCGCAGCGGCAGGTCGAGCTGCTGCAGCACGTGCAGGGCGCGCGCGTGCGCCTTGCCCATTGACCCGTAGCCGAGAAGCCCGACGCCGAGGGTGTTCAGCGGCCGGTCGCTTCTTGCCGTCTGCGTGCGAGCGTGTCGAGCGTCACGGCGGCGAGCAGGATGACCCCGGTGGTGATCAGCTTCGTAGCCGAGCTGTAGCCGACGAGGTCGATCCCGTTCGCGATCAGCGCGATCACCAGCCCGCCGAGCACCGCGCTGACGACCCGGCCGCGACCGCCGAAGAGGCTCGTCCCGCCGATCACCGCCGCCGAGATCGCATCGAGCAGCGTCGTGCCGCTCCCGGAGGCCAGGTTGACGGACTGGACGCGCCCGGCGAAGACGATCCCGCCCAGCGCGGCCATCGCGCCAGAGATCGCGAAGACCAGCACCCGGATCCGCACGACGTTGATTCCTGCCCGGCGCGCAGCCTCCGCGTTGCCGCCGACCGCGTACACGTGGCGGCCGAAGGTCGTCCTGGTCGCGATGAACGTCCAGAAGATCAGCAGAAGCAGGATCAGCAGGCCGGCGAACGGGATGCCTCGCCCGGGATCGGCGTTCGACTTGTAGGCGACGAAGAAGGCGATCGCCGTGACGAGGACCACCTTGGCGACGAGCAACGGCAGATTCGGAACGCGGAGTCCGGCGCGCAATCTCCCGACGACGCCTCCCAACACCATGAAGGCGTATAAGCCGCTCGCGGCGGCGGCCATGATCCAGCCGGCCAGGTGGGAGAAGAAGTAGCCCGCGGTGTTGTTGATGGTGTTGTCCTGGATGATGATCACGCTCTGGGGCAGCGACTTGAAGAGCACGCCCTGCCAGGCCAGCAGGCCCGCGAGCGTGACGACGAAGGAAGGCACGCCGAGGAAGGCGACGAACGACCCCTGGAACGCGCCGATCGCCGCACCCGCCAGGATCGCGACCAGGATCGCGAGCAGGCCCGGGATCTGGTGGCCGCTGTCAGGAATCTGGAGCTCGGCCGCGACGACGGCCGCGAGGCCGCTGACCGAACCGATCGAGAGGTCGATCTCCCCGAGCAGAAGCACAAAGACGACGCCGAACGCGATGATCGTGGTCCCCGCCATCTGCACGATCACGTTGTTGAAGTTCGTCGAGCCGACGTACGTCGAGTCCTTGAAGTAGAAGAAGAGCACGATGATCACCAGCGCGACGATGATCGGGCCGGCGCCCAGCTCGCCCGAGCGGAGGTTGTCCCACACGCGGCGGCCGAGCTCCCGGACCGGAACCTCCGGCTCGGCGCCCGGCGGTGCGCTCTCGGAGCCGACGCTCAGGCCGCGGGCTCCTCGGCCTTGCCGGCCGTGATTGCCTCGACGATCTGCGTCGGCGTGACGTTCTCCCGCTCGTAGACGCCGACGTTGCGCCCGAGCCGAAGCACCGTGATCCGGTTCGCGACCTCGAAGACGTCGACGAGGTTGTGCGAGACGATCACGACCGCCAGCCCCTGGTCGGCGAGCCGCTTGACCAGATCGAGCACCTGCCGCGTCTGCGCCACCCCGAGGGCCGCCGTGGGCTCGTCGAGGATCACGACGCGCGAGTTCCACATCACCGCCCGCGCGACCGCGACCGACTGCCGCTGGCCGCCCGAGAGGGAAGCCACGCGCTGGCGCGTCGAGCGGATCGTGGTGACCGCGAGCGACTTCATCGTCTCGGCGGTCCGCTGCTCCATCTCGGGCTCCTTGAGCACTTGGAACGCGTCGTGCGCCTCGCGCCCGAGGTACATGTTCTGAACGACGTCGAGGTTGTCGCAGAGCGCGAGGTCCTGGTAGACGACCTCGATCCCGAGCTTGACGGCGTCCTTCGGCCCGTGGATCGTCACCGGCTGTCCATCGAAGAGGATCTCGCCGCTGTCGATCGGGTGGATCCCCGCGACGGACTTGATCAGGGTCGACTTCCCGGCGCCGTTGTCGCCCACGAGCGCCATCACCTCGCCGTCGTAGACCTCGAAGTCGACACCCTCGAGCGCCTGCACCGAGCCGAACGACTTGGTGACGGCACGCAGCTCAAGGGCTGGCGGCTTCGCGCTCACGTGCGGTCTTTACCACAGATGGAGGCGCCGCGAACGGCGCCTCCATCCGGATTCAGGCCCTACTTGCAGAGCTTCGCGTACGTGCCCTTGCAGACGTCGCTCTTCTTCAGGAACTTCTTGTCGAAGAGGATCGTGTAGTTGGACTTGGTGATCCAGGTCGGCGTGAGGTACACGGACGGCACCTCGCGGACCTTGTTGTTGGCCGTTGCGTTCGTCTTCACGCTCTGGCCCTTGATGATCGCGATCGCGACCTTCGCGGCAGCGTCCGCCTCGGCTTTCACGTCCTTGTAGACGGTCCCGCTCTGCCAGCCAGCAAGGATGTTCTGCACGCCCTGCGGCGTCGCATCCTGGCCGGTCAACGGGATCGGCTGCAGCTTGTGGCTCTTCCGCACCGAGACCACGGCGCCCGCGAGGTTGTCGTTCGCCGCGATCGACGCGTCGATCTTGTTGTTGTTCGCGGCGAGCATCTGCTCGAAGATCGTGGCGCCCTTCTGGGCGTCCCAGTCGGTCCACTGGTCGCCGGACTTCGCCTTCACGAAGGTGCCGTTGGCGAACAGCGGTTTCAGCACCGAGTCGTAGCCCTGCTTGAACAGCGTCGCGTTGTTGTCGGTGATCCCGCCGTTCAGCTCCGAGACGACCGGCTTCTGGTTGTACTTGCCGTTCGCCTTGAGAGCCTTGACGAGACCGTCGCCCATCGTCTTGCCGACGACCACGTTGTCGTAGGAGACGTAGTAGGCGGCCTTGCCGTTCAGGACGAGCCGGTCGTAGTCGATCGACTTCGCGCCCTTGGCGTCAACCGCCTTCTCGATCGCCGCCCCGGTGCCGGAGTCGAGCGCGTCGAGCATGACCACCTTCGCGCCGTTCGTCAGGCACTGGTCGCCCTGCGAGCGTTGCTTCTGCGCGTCGCCGAGCGCGTTCGTGATGCTGTACTTGATGTTGGCGGCCTTGAACGCGGCAGCGAGGTACGGCTTGTCGAACAGCTCGTAGCGGACCGACGAGGTCGTGTCCGGGAGGAGCACGCAGACCTGGATCTTGCCGCCGCCTCCGCTGCTACTGCTTCCGCTCGCCTTCTTCTTGCCCCCGCCGCACCCCGCAGCTGTCACCGCGAGCGCGGCGGCGGCTGTGATGAGCAGCGCGAGGCGGATGTACTTCTTCAAGACTCCTCCTTCGGCTGGGAAAGGTTGACGTTAGGGAGGTGCCGCCCGCTTTTCAACCGGAAGCCACCAGGGCATGGGCAAAATCGCCGGGATCGAACGGCCTGAGGTCGTCGAGCCCTTCGCCGATGCCGATCAGCTTGACCGGCAGGCCGAGCTCGTGGGCGATCGCGACGGCGATTCCGCCTTTCGCGGAGCCGTCCAGCTTCGTCAGCGCGACGCCTGTGACCTCAACCGCCTGGCCGAAGAGCCGCGCCTGCTGAAGGCCGTTCTGGCCGGTCGTCGCGTCGACCACGAGCAGCGTCTCGTGTGGCGCGCCCTGGAGCTTCTGGCCGATCACGCGACGAACCTTCGACAGCTCCTCCATCAGGTTCGTCTGCGTGTGGAGGCGGCCGGCGGTGTCGACCACCACGATGTCCCGGCCCCGCGCCTGAGCGGCCCCGATCGCGTCGAACGCGACCGCTGCCGGATCGCCGCCCCGCTCGGATCCGACGAAGTCGGCGCCTGCGCGCGTGGCCCAGATTTCGAGCTGCTCCTCGGCCGCGGCACGGAAAGTGTCCGCAGCGGCGACGACGACCGAGCGCCCGTGCTCGCCGAGCTTCGCGGCGAGCTTGCCGATCGTGGTCGTCTTGCCGGTGCCGTTGACGCCGACGACGAGGATCACGCTCGGCCGCTCGTGGAGGTCGAGCCGACCGGGTTCGCCCAGCATGCGGGCGATCTCCTCCTGCAGGCCGGCGGCAAGGTCACCGTCGCCGCGGGCCTCGAGCCGCTGAACGAGCTCGGCGGTCGCGGGCACGCCCACGTCTGCCGCGATCAGCGCCTCCTCGAGGCGCTCCCAGGACGCGTCGTCAGCCGGGTCGAAGCTCCCGAGCGCGAGCTCCTCGGTCAGCGCGCGGCGGCTCTTGCCTAGCGAATCGCGCAGCCGCGAGAAGAAGCCCGAGCGCTCCGCCTCATCCGCTGCCGTGCCCTCGTCTCCGAGCAGTTCCGCCCAGCTCCGCGCCATCGCGGCAGGTTAGTCCCAGGTGTCGAGGATCGGAAAGCCGGCATCGGCGTTCAGGCACGACGACGCGAGCAGAGCGGCCCCCATATCGCCGGTGAAGAGCGAGTAGCGGCCCGGGGTGCTCTCGGCCTGGAGGAGCGCGTGGACCGCGAAGCGGCGCGCCCGCTCGAGCCAGAGCTCGTCCCTCGTGCGCGCGAACGCCTTGAGCAGCGCGTAGCCGTTCCCCGAAGTGCCGTGGCAGAGACCGACGCCTTTCTCCGGGCCGTGTGCGCCGGCGAGCCAGGTGAGCTCGGCGCCGGCGAGCAGCAGCTCCTCGTCGAGGTAGTCCGCAGCCGTCGACACCACGCCGGGCGCGCCGTGGCACCACTGGAGCCGGATGCCGCTAGGCGGCGCGAGCTCGCCGCCCGCAAGCGCGGGCCACGTCGCGAAGCCGTCCTCGACGATCGCCTCGTCGGTGAGGATCAGCGCGGTCTCGCTCCGGAAGTCGTGCTCTGGCAGGAGCAAGTGGACGATGCTGACGAGACCGTGGCCCGGGCCGAGAAACCGTTGCTCCTTCCCGTACAGGCGCTGCAACCAGAGCCCGCTCGGCTCGCGGCGCTCGGCCAGCGCGTCGGCGCTCTCGCGGACGGCGGCGGCCCATCGCTCCTCCCCGGTCCAGGCGAGCATTGCTCGTGCGGCGAGAAGGGTTCCGGGCGAGCCCCACAACAGCTCGTCGGCTTCGTTGTCGACGTTGTCGCGGATCCGCTCGAGCAGCGCGTCGGCCAGCTCAGCACCCGGCGCCAGGCGCCACGCGACGAGCAGGAACCCTGTCTCGCCGAGCAGCAGTGACGACTCGGGGTTGGACGGAAGCTCGACGCTCTCCGCCTCGAACGGCTGCCCGCGCCCGAGCTCGACCGCTCGCAGGGCCGCGGCCGGCAGGTCGAGCTTCGTCTCGGCGTGCCCCCGTCGTTGCAGCGCGTCGAGCGCCCAAGCCATTCCGGCAGCTCCGGCGTAGAGGTCCTTGAGCGGCAGGGGCATCTCCCACGCGTCCCACTCGTGCGCGGGCCACAGGCCGCCGGGGTCGTACGCGGCCTCCGCGTCGGCGACGATCCGCTGAATCCCGGCGCGGATGCTCGCCTCGTCCCAGGGCTCGTCGGTGAGCGGCTCGAACTCCTCGGGCTGGTAAAGCACTACGCCGCAGCTTCGGCTTCGCGCGGAAGCCTGCGCGAGACGACCTGCGAGACGCCGTCGCCGCCCATCGTCACGCCGTAGAGCACGTCGGCCGCCTCCATCGTCTTCTTCTGGTGCGTGACGACGATGAACTGCGCGCTCTCGGAGTACCGGCGCAGGAGCTCGACGAAGCGGCCGATGTTGGTGTCGTCGAGCGCCGCCTCGACCTCGTCGAGGAGGTAGAACGGGCACGGGCGCGCCAGGAAGAGCGCGAACAGGAACGAAATCGCGCCGAGCGCCTTCTCCCCGCCCGAGAGCAGCGACAGCCGGGTGACGCGCTTGCCTGCGGGCCGTAGCTCGACCTCGACGCCTGCTTCTCCGCCCTCCTCCTCGGGCTCGGTGAGGCGCAGCCTTCCGTGGCCGCCGGGGAAGAGCGTCGTCGCGACCTCTTCGAAGTGCTTGCTGACCCCCGCGAAGGTGTCGTCGAACCGCCGCTCGACGGTCTCGGCGAGCTCGGCTCTCAGGTCCTCGAGCTCCTTCAGGCTCGCCTCCAGGTCTTCGCGCTGGACGACGAGCTCGTTGAGGCGCTCCTTCTCGCGCTCGTGCTCTTCCTTTGCGAGTGGATTGACCTGGCCGAGGGCCTCGCGGCGGCGCTCGAGACGCTCGATCTTCGCCGCCAGCTCCTCGCGGTCATCGCCTTCTCCCGGCTCGGAGCCTGCCTCCTCGAGGCGGCGCCGCGCCTCCGCGGCCTCCGCGTCGAGCCGGGCGCGGTCGACGTCCACGGCTGACCGCCGCTCGCCCGCCTCGGCTGCG
>DATDFL010000029.1:0-21450 GCA_036522595.1 Gaiellaceae bacterium | reverse complement strand
GTTTCCCTGGTCGGCGGCGATGTAGAACTTCTCGCCGGGGATGCCGCTGTGCGACTGGACGAAGCGGCCGGTGCCGCCGATGTCGTCGCCGTAGAACTGGCCGGCGTGGATGAAGTCCCAGCCGATGAAGCCGTTCCAGGTCCCGATCGCGACCAGCGCCGCCACCGCCACAGCCGGAGCCCAGCGCCGCGAGAGACTCGCAAGCAGTCGGATCGCCTCGGTCACGAGGTACGCGACGAAGGGCAGGATCACGAGCATGCGGGGATAGTCGGGCGCCTGGCCGACGATGAGCGCGAAGACGAGCCAGAGCACGAGGAACGCCACGAGCGGGAACGCGGCCCACGGCGGCCCACGGCGCTTGATCGTCTGGAAGAGGAGCGTCAGCACGCCGAGCCAGAGCAGCCCGCCCGTGAGCGGGTCGACGATGCCGTGACCGAAGTTCGGGTAGATGAAGGCCTCGTCGACGTGGTCGTTGTTGAACGCGCCGAGACCCCACTCGATGTTCTTCGCGATTCCGCCCCACACGCTGTCCTCGAAGACCCAGCCTTTCTGAAGCTCGCGTCCGTCGCGCGTGAGCAGCAGCGCCTCGCGCTGGTGGTGCTTGAGATCGACGGGCGCTTTGAAATACGCGACGACGTAGGGCAGCGCCACGATTGCGAACCCGGCTGCCGCGACCGCGCCGAGGCGGGCGACCGGGAGCTTTCGCCGGTACGCGAGCGCGAGTACGACGAGGAACACGATCCAGAGCGGGAAGACCATGCGCCCCGGGAAGTGGACGTAGTAGCCCATTCCCGCGAGCACCCCGCCGGCGAAGGTCGCGAACAGGTGGCGCCGCCGCAGCCCGTAGAGCAGCAGCGCGAGCGCGGCGACCTCCACGAGCACGGGCGTGTTCTCGCGCATCGCCATCCGGCTGATCATCAGGAAGGCATGGTTGATGCCGAAGATCGCCGAGGCCAGCAGCGCCCACGGCAGCGAGAGCAGCTGGCGGAAGAACGCGTACGAAAGCGCGATGGTCAGGAGCCCCGTCAGCGCGTGCAGGAGCCGCATGTGGTCGAGCGTCACGCCGCCGAACAGGCCGCCGAGCTTGCCCCAGACGACGAGAAGCGCGACCGGGTGGCCGAAGTACTCGCTCAGCCCGAACATGTCCGGGTTGTGCATCGCGGCGTACTTCCTGGCGTAGTACATGATCGCGACCTCGTCCGAGTTGACCTGAACGGGCAGCGAGGCGATTCGGATGATGTAGAGGGGCGCGAAGGCGAGGATCAGGCCGACCGGCGCCAGCAGGTCGACCCGCGCCGGCCGCGGGATCGGCCTGAAGAACGCAGCGCCGACGAGGAAGAGCGCGGCGAGCCAGAGCAGCCCGACGGCGAGGCCGAAGCCGTCCGCCGCGTACAGCGCGACCGACACGACGGCCAGCACTGCTCCCAGGCACGCGACCCCGATCCGGTTCACGGGAAGATTGTGGCGCAGGTCTACGTTCGTGAGAAGATCGGCGGCAAGAGATCTCGAGGAGGTACTAAATGGCCCTGCAAATCGGCGACACGGCTCCGGACTTCCAGGCGGAGACCACCGAAGGCCCGATCAGCTTTCACGAGTGGATCGGCGACTCGTGGGCGGTGCTGTTCTCGCACCCGAAGGACTTCACGCCGGTCTGCACGACGGAGCTCGGCTACATGGCGAAGATCAAGCCCGAGTTCGACAAGCGGGGCGTCAAGATCATCGGACTCTCGGTCGACTCGGAGAGCGACCACACCGAATGGGCCAAGGACATCGAAGAGACCCAGGGGACGGCGCCGAACTACCCGCTCATCGGCGACCCGTATCTCACGGTCGCCAAGCTCTACGGAATGCTTCCTGCGGGGCTGTCGGGCGACGCGGGGGAGCGCACGCCGGCGGACAACCAGACCGTGCGAAACGTGTTCGTGATCGCTCCGGACAAGACGATCAAGCTCGTCCTCGTCTATCCCATGACGACCGGACGCAACTTCGACGAGGTTCTGCGGGTGATCGACTCGCTCCAGCTGACCGCGAAGCACAAAGTGGCGACGCCGGTTAACTGGAAGCACGGCGAAGACGTGATCATCGCCGGCTCGGTCTCGAACGACGAGGCCAAGGAGCTCTTCGGCGAGTGGGAGTCGCCGAAGCCGTACATCCGCATCGTCCCGCAGCCCTGAGCTGGCCCGGGGCGAGCTCAACCCCGGGGTCAGCCCGGGGCGAGCTCAACCCCGGGGTCAGGTCTTGCATTCCGACAAACCTCCACCTGTGCCGAAACTGTGACAAAGGCGTAGGGCCACTAGATACGCTGCCGGCGCAGAGCTAGCCTCGCCGGATCGCCAGACCCCATCGCATCTCCTACCCGGGCGCGATCTATCACATCATCGTCCGCGGCAACGCGCGTCAGACGGTCTTCCGCGACGATGCGGACCACTGGGGCTTTCTCGCGATTCTCGACCGTGTCTTGGAGCGATACAGCTGGCTCCTCTACGCGTACTGCCTCCTGGTCAACCACCACCACCTCGTGGTTGAGACTCCGCTCGCGAATATCTCGATCGGGATGCGACAGCTGAATGGGCTCTACGCCAGCCGCTTCAACCGCCGATACGACCGCGAGGGTCATGTCTTCCAGTCGCGCTTCCGCTCGATTCTGGTCGAGAACGAGACCTACCTGCTCGAGGTCAGCCGGTACGTGGTGCTCAACCCAGTCCGCGCAGGCTTCTGCGACCAGCCGCACGACTGGCCTTGGTCGAGCTTCAACGCGACGGTCGGGAGGAGTCCTTCACCCGTGCCGCTCGCGCGTGATCAGCTTCTGAGCCTCTTCGCGCCGACGACGCGGGCGGGGCAACGTGGCTATGAGGAGTTCGTTCTGGCGAGTCTCGCGGACGCACTCGCAGACCGTGTGCGCGGAGAGCGCCTCGGCAGCGAGTCGTTTCTGCGCGACGACTTCGGCTACGACGAGCCGATTCCAGAAGTTCCACGGGAGCAGTGGTTGCCGGAGCCGCCGAAGCTGGAGGAGATCTTCGTCTCCGAGAGGCGGCCGATCACGACGGCCTACCGGCGCTACGGATACACGTTGCGCGAGATCGGCGTGTTCCTTGGTTGCCATTACGCGACGGTCAGTCGAGCGCTGAGGCAGGAAGAAGCAGGTTTGGCGGATTGCAAGACCTGACCCCGGGTGTTAGATCCGACGCGGGGCTCGCGCCGTATTCCTCTTCGTCACCGAGAGGGGGAGAGGATGAAGCGTGCATTTCTGGCGGTGGCCGTAGTGCTTCTCGCTGCAGGCTGCGGCGGCTACGGCGGCAAGTCGAAATCGAGCACCAGCGAGAGCTCGGGCGGCGGCGGCAAGAAGACGATCGCCGGCGTCCCGGCCAACGATCACGGCAGCAAGAACGTGAGCGACGAAGCGGAGCTGGAGCTCGACAACTACTACTTCGAGCCCACGGTGCTCACGGGGAAGCCCGGCTCGAAGGTCAAGCTCGAGCTGAAGAACGAGAGCTCGACGGAGCACAACTTCTCGATCGACTCGCAGAGCATCGACAAGGACGTCGAGGGCGGCGAGGACGCGGAGGTGACCGTCACCTTCCCGAAGTCAGGCGTCCTGTCCTTCTACTGCAAGTACCACAAGGGAATGGGCATGGCCGGCGCGCTCTCGGCCGGCGGAACCGGCGCCATGACGTCCACGGAGGACGAGACGACGACCGAGGACACCACGACTGGAAAGGGCTACTAGGCGTCTGGGCCGGACCAAAGTTCACCGAGCCGGGTGCGCTTTCGTCCCCCGCCTCCGCTGACCTTCGGCTTCCGCCTTGTGCCCTCAGAGACGGCTTCGTCCTACTCGCGTCCCGTGCTCGGTGCAGGCGGGAAACTATGGCCGATCAGGTTCGAGCGCAAGAGGTCCAGAGAGCAAAGTTCGGAAACTGCGGACGAAACTTTTTTGCCGTCGCCTCAACGCCAAGGTGTCGACCGGTCATTTCAGACGGACGCACCGGCAGAGCCGGCGCGTCCTGAGGTCGGCATCGCAAGCGACGCCTTAGTTTCGGAGCTCGACGAGGAAGGTCCCGCCGCCGATGATCCTGTCCGTTTCGGAGGCCGCCGCGTCGCGCAGAGCCCGGTCCGAGGTGACGAGCCAGGCGCCCGGATGCTTAGGCACCTCGCGGATCAGCCAGTCGTCTGCGCTCTCGCTCCCTGAGCCGATCGCGCCGGCCGGAGCCTCGCCGTCGAAGACGAGCACGAGCTCGTGGCCGTGCCGCTCGGCCCACGCGCGACAACGCTTCAGGAGCTCTTCGTCGGAGAGGTTCGGCCACTGCGAGCGCTGGACGTTGCGCCCGTCGACGAAGACTTTCGGCACCTAGGCGGGGACGGCAGCGGCGTCCAGTGCGGTGCGGAGCGACCGGACGTAGCCCGCCAGGGTCTCCCGGCCTTGCTCGGCCGCCTCGACCGCCGCCGTCCCGATGACGACGCCGTCCACGAGCTCCGCGGCGGCGCGCGCCTGCTCCGGTGTCTTGATCCCGAAACCCGCATACAAAGGGAGCTTCGTGGCCGCCCGGGCACGTTCCGCAAGGCCCGCTAGCGCGGGGGAGAGACCCTCGCGCGCGCCGGTCGTCCCGGTCACAGTGACGAGGTAGATCCAACCGTCGGTGCGCTCGGCGGCGAGACGGATCCGTTCGTCCGTCGAGGTCGGCGCGACCATCTGAACGCGCCGAACATCAGGCCGTTCGTCCGCGGGCAGGTCGGCGACGATGAGGCTCGTCGCGCCGGCCACGCGCGCGTCGTCCGCGAAGCGCTCCCAGCCGTACGCCTCCAGCAGCGACGAGTACGTCATCGGCACGATCGGCATCTCGGGCAGCCTCTCGCGGGTCGCGGCGAGCACCTCGAGGCACGGCCCGGTGCGCATTCCCTGCGCCAGCGCCCGCTCGGCCGCGCGGCGGATCACCGGCCCGTCCGCGAGCGGATCGGAGAACGGGATGCCGAGCTCGATGAGATCGGCGCCGCCCTCGACCGCGGCCTCGGCGAGCGAGGGCGTCTCGGGCCCGCACATCAAATAGACGACCAGCGCGGTCACAGCCGCTCCAGAATCGCCTTCTCGACCTTCGCGACGATCGTGTAGGCGGGGTCGAAGACGTTGCCGACGTCGTAGCGAACGCACTGCCCGAGCAGCGTCGAGACGGCCGGGTACTCCAGGCCGTAGTCCTCGTGCAGGAGCGCAACGAGCTCGGTCGTCGCGTGCTGCACGGCCTGGTCGAGCGGCCGAGCGTTGCCGACCGCCATGACGAACTTCCCGTCGTCCGCGCGTGGCCAGCCGATGCGCTTCTTGACGACCTCGAGGGTGACCTCGACGTCCATCGAGACCTCGATCCCGGTGCCGACGATCTCGCCGTCGCCCTGCACCGCGTGGCCGTCGCCGATGTGGAAGAGCCCGCCCTCGGCCGCGACCGGGAAATAGACCGTGACCCCTTCGCGGAAGCCCTGGTAGTCCATGTTTCCGCCGTGCGAGCCCGACGTGGCGGTGGAGATCGCCTGGCCGCGGTCGGGCGCGACGCCGAAGCAGCCGGGCATCGGGTCGAGCTTCACCTCGCCGAGGCCGGCCAGGCCTTCGGGCGGATTCTCGAGCCTCGCGGTGCCGCGGTCGAGATCGAGCGTCCACCAGACGTCACGCTCGGCGGCGTAGCCGAACTCGGGCACGAACTCCGGATCGAGAACGTTCGGGGCGATGCGCGCGCCGCTGACTCCGCGCGTGCGGTTCGGCCGGATCCGGTCGAGACGCGCCGCGAGCGTGTCGCCCGGCTCTGCGCCTTCGACGTAGAACGGACCCGTCATCGGGTTCCCGCCGTCCGTGAGGTCATCGCCGTTCGGGCCGTAGCCGCTGGAGTCGACGCACCAGGTGCGGATCGTGTCGCCGCTCTGGACGCGGAGCACGGGCTCGTGCGAGCCGATCGAGAGGTGGAACGTGGTCGGCTCGAACTCGTGAATCACCGTGACAGCACCTCGTCGAGATCCTTGTCCCCGCGGCCGGAGAGGCACAACAGCACGAGCTCCTCGTCGAGGTCGGCGACCCGCGCCAGCGCGTGCGACGGCTCGAGCGCCGGGAGGATGCCCTCGGTGCGCGCGAGCTGCTTGAAGGCGGCCAGCGCCTCGTCGTCCGTCGCCGTCACGTACTCCGCGCGGCCTCGGTCGCGCAGGAAGGCGTGCTCCGGGCCGGAGCCGGGGTAGTCGAGGCCCGCGGAGATCGACTCGGCGTCGAGCACCTGCCCATCCTCGTCCGAGAGCACCGAGGAGCGCGAGCCGTGCAGCACCGCCGTGCGTCCCGCCCCGAGGCTCGCCGCACCGCCGGCCTCCACGCCGACCAGCCGCACATCGTCGTCCAAAAAGCCGGCGAAGAGGCCGATCGCATTGGAGCCGCCGCCGACGCACGCGACCGCGACCTCGGGAAGCCGGCCTTCCGCTTCGAGGATCTGGGCCCGGGCCTCGCGGCCGATCACGGACTGGAGCTCGCGCACGATCTCCGGGTACGGCTGCGGCCCGACGCACGAACCGATCAGGTAGTGGGTCGTCTCGACGGTCGCGATCCAGTCTCGGATCGCCTCGCTCGTCGCCTCCTTGAGCGTCTTCGTCCCGAACTCGACCGGCCGCACCTCGGCGCCGAGCAGGCGCATCCGCTCGACGTTCGGGTGCTGCCGCCGCATGTCCTCGGCGCCCATGTAGACGACGCACTCGAAGCCGAAGCGCGCGCAGACCGTCGCCGTCGCGACGCCGTGCTGGCCGGCACCGGTCTCCGCGACGATCCGCTGCTTGCCGAGCCGTTGGGCGAGCAGCGCCTGGCCGAGCGCGTTGTTGAGCTTGTGCGCGCCGGTGTGGAGGAGGTCTTCGCGCTTCAGGTAAAGCCGCTTTCCGGGCGCGAAGCGCTCGGCGAGCGTGAGCGGTGTGGGGCGGCCTCCGTACTCGCGCCCGAGCCGGTCGAGCTCACCGCGGAACGACTCGTCCTCCTGCGCCTCGCGCCAGCCCGCTTCGAGCTCGTCCAGCGCGGGGATCAGCGTCTCGGGGACGAAGCGGCCTCCGAACTCCCCGTAGGTCAGCTGCACCGCGCGGCCTCCACGTACGCGCGCACGCGCGCGTGATCCTTGATTCCGGGCTCGGTCTCGAGGCTGGAGCTCGCGTCGACCGCCCACGGGCGCACCGCTTCGATCGCCTCGGCCACGTTCTCGGGCGAGAGCCCGCCGGCCAGGACGACGCGGCCGTTCGTGCCGCGCGCCCGCTCGAAGTGCGTCGGGTCCTCGTCCTGCCAGGGCCGGTCGACGACGCGCGCGACCTCGCGGCCGTTGCGAAGCAGCACGCCGTCGCGCGCCCTATGGCCGTTCTCGCGCGCGTAGAGCTGGACGAGGTCCGCCTCTTCGCCCACCTCGCCTACGTGCACCGCGACCGAGAGCATCGTTTCCGGGACCTGGAGTACCGCGGGAGCGCGGCGCGGCGTCTCGCGCGCGAGGATGAAGCCTGCAAGATCGGCTCCGGCCTCCGCCGCGACGGCGACGTCTTCCTCCCGGGTCAGCCCGCAGACCTTCACCAGCGGCCGCGAGATGAGCTCCGAGAGCTTGGCCGCTGGATTAGCCGCGCGCATCAGCGCCGAGCCGACGAGGACGGCATCCGCGCCTGCCAGCTCGGCCTCTGCGCCCTGGGCGCGGGAGTGGATGCCGCTCTCCGCCACCACCACGCGATCGGCGGGCGCCTGCTCGACGAGCGCGAGCTGGGCGCGCCGGTCGATCTCGAACGTCTCGAGGTCGCGTGCGTTGATCCCGATCACGGGCGCGTCGAGAGCGGCAGCGCGCTGGAGCTCCTCCGCGTCGTGGGCTTCGACCAGCGAGTCCAGGCCGAGCTCCGCCGCGCGCGCCAGAAGGTCTCGAACGCAGGCGTCGTCGAGATCGCGCAACAGCAGGAGCACGGCATCCGCTCCGAGACGGCGGAGCTCGGCCAGCTCGTCGGTCGTCGAGAAGAAGCCCTTTGCCAGCAGAGGAAGGCTCGTCGTGGCCCGCGCGGCCGCGAGATCAGCGGGAGTTCCGCCGAAGCGCTCGTCGACGAGCACCGAGACCGCCGCCGCGCCCGCTTGCTCGAACGCCGCGGCGAGGCTCGCAGGGTCGGCGTCGGGCCGCAGGTCGCCTGCCGACGGAGAGCGGCGCTTGACCTCGGCGATCGCCGCAAGACCGGGCCCGGCCAACGCATCCGCGAATCTCATGCCGGCACCTCGGCGGCCTGGGAGAAGCGGATCAGCTCCTCGAGGCGCGTCGCCGCAGCGCCGGAGTCCAGCGCGTCCTTCGCCAGCCCGAGGCCCTCGCGCAGGTCGCGCGCGTGGCCAGCAGCCGCGATCGCGCCGGCCGCGTTGAGGAGCACCGCGGAGCGGCGCCCGCCGTCCTCGCCCGAGAAGACCGCGTGGATGGCCGCCGCGTTCTCCTCGGGGCTGCCGCCGCGGAGCTCGCCGGGGTCACACCGGGGAACGCCGAGCTCGAGCGGGTCGATCTCGCGCTCGTGCACCGCGCCGTCGACGACCTCGCAGACGAGGTTCGGGCCTGTCGGAGAGAGCTCGTCGATCCCGCCCGCGCCGTGGACGACGAACGCGCGCCTCGCACCGAGCTGCGCCAGCACCTCGGCGATCGTCCGCACCAGCGCCGCGTCGTAGACGCCGACCACCTGCGCCCGGGCCCCGGCCGGGTTCGTCAGGGGCCCGAGCACGTTGAAGACGGTGCGCGCCGCCAGCTCCCGCCGCACAGGAGCCGCGTGGCGCATCGCGGGGTGGTGCGTCGGCGCGAAGAGGAAGCCGAAGCCGAGCTCGTCGATCGATTGCTCGATCCGTGCCGGAGGCAGCTCGAGCCGGAAGCCCAGCGCTTCGAGCACGTCCGCGGAGCCCGACGCGGACGAGACCGCGCGGTTTCCGTGCTTGGCCACGCCCGCCCCCGCCGCCGCGGCGACGAGCGCAGCCGCGGTCGAGATGTTGATCGTGCTCGCGCCGTCCCCGCCCGTGCCGGCGGTGTCCACGAGGTCGTCGCGCGTGGGCCGGACCGCGAGCACGTGCTCCCGCATGGCCTCGGCGCAGCCGGCGATCTCGTCCGGGGTCTCGCCCTTGAGCCGCAGTGCCACCAGGAAGCCGCCGATCTGGGCGGGAGTCGCCTCGCCGCCCATGATCTCGTTCATCACCGTCCGCGCCTCCCCGCGGGACAGGTCGTGGCCGTCGAGCAGCCGGGCGAGGGCTCCTTGCACGTTCATCGTCGCTCCAGGAAGTTTCGCGCCAAGTCGGGGCCGATGGGCGTGAGCACCGACTCGGGATGGAACTGCACGCCGTCGACGGGCAGCTCGCGGTGGCGGACCGCCATCACCTCGCCGTCCGCGCACGTGGCCGAGACCTCGAGGCAGTCTGGGACGCGGGTGGCGGCGAGCGAGTGGTAGCGGCCTGCCTCGAACGCTTCGGGCAGGCCCTCGAAGAGCCCGCGGCCGTCGTGGCTGATCTCGCTCGGCTTGCCGTGGACGAGCCGCTTCGCCTGCCCGATCTCTCCACCGAACGCCTCCACGATCACCTGGTGGCCGAGACAGACGCCGAGGGTCGGGACGCGCTGACCCAGGCGTTCGACGATCGCGAGCGACTCGCCGGCGTCGCGAGGCCGGCCGGGCCCGGGCGAGACGACGAGATGCGACGGCGCGAGCCGTTCTGCCTCCTCGGCGTCGATCGCGTCGTTCCGCTGAACGACGACCTCGGCGCCGAGCTCGCCGAACAGGTGCGCGAGGTTGTAGGTGAACGAGTCGTAGTTGTCGACGAGGAGGATCATCGCCGCGCCTCCGCGAGGTCGATCGCGGTCTCCAAGGCGGCAAGCTTGTTCAGGCACTCGTTGTGCTCGGCGCCCGGATCGGAGTCGGCGACGATGCCCGCGCCCGCCTGCAGCAGCGCAACGCCGTCGTGGAGCACGATCGTCCGGATCGCGATGCACGCATCGAGCGCCTCGCCCGGCAGCGCGTACAGCACGGCGCCCGCGTAGGGCCCGCGACCGTAGCCCTCGAGCTCGGAGATCAGCTGCATCGCACGAACCTTCGGCGCGCCCGAGACGGTCCCGGCGGGGAAGCAAGCGCGCAGCAGGTCGAAGTGCGAGATGCCGTCCTGCAGCTCGCCGACGACCTCGGAGACGAGGTGCGTCACGTGCGAGAAGCGCTCCGGCTCCAGGAAACGCGCCAGCCGCACCGTGCCCGGCCGGCAGACGCGCGAGAGATCGTTGCGGCCGAGGTCGACGAGCATCACGTGCTCCGCGCGGTCCTTCTCGGAGGCGAGCAGCCGTTCGGCGTCGCCCTCGCCGGGCCGCGTCGTTCCGGCGATCGGGTTCAGTGAGGCCGCGCGGCCCTCGGCCTTGACCAGCGTCTCGGGCGAGGAGCCGACCAGGGCGAGCCCGTCGAGCTCGAGCAGGAAGAGGTAGGGGGAGGGGTTGACCCTACGCAGAGACCTGTAGAGCTCGAGCGCGCTCGCCGAGGTCGGCCGTTCGGCACGCTGGGAGAGGACGATCTGGAACGCGTCGCCGGCGCGGATGTGCTCCTTCGCCTTGACGACCGCGCGTTCGTACTGGTGTCGCGATGGCAGGCGGCGCGTCGACCCGGCCAATCGGTCGCCGCCACGCTTCGTCTCCGGGAGCGGGCCCTCCAGCAGGTC
Organism: Gaiellaceae bacterium; assembly: GCA_036522595.1. GTDB lineage: Bacteria > Actinomycetota > Thermoleophilia > Gaiellales > Gaiellaceae > AC-32. The sequence continues at coordinate 10,781 of DATDFL010000029.1, read as the reverse complement.
CGCCACCTCGAGGGGGTCGCCCTGGAGCACCTCGGCCATCCCGAGCCCGTGGTCGAAGCGGACGAGCGTCTCGGCCACGACGAACCGGCTCTCCGGCAGCCCGCGCCCCGCATCGGGGAGCTGCACGGTGGGCTCGAGCTTCGCCGCGTGGTCGTAGCCCAGGTAGCCGACCACGGGCAGCCCGCACGCCTCGGCCTCCGCGAGATCCACGATCCGGGAGCCGGAGCCGACGAACGAGTGGCGCCCGAGCCGGCCCCGCTCGACCGATTCGAGGAGGAAGCTCGCCCGCCCGCGTTCGCGCAGCCGGAGGTATGCCCCGAGGGGGGTGAGGAGATCTGTTGAGACGACGGTCAATGCGTTCATGAGCAAACAAAAAGACCCTCCGGTTGGAAGGTCTCGAGCGGAACGGGGTTGCGTCTAGATCAGGTCAGGCGACGCTCCCGCCCCGCTCGTGGCGCCAGGCCCAGCCCCAGTTGTGCGAAACGGAAGTCATCGCGCTCAGAGTAGGGGGAGCCGCACGCCCACGTCAAGGGCTACCCTCCCGGCGTGTCCAGATCCGTGATCGTTTCGGCGGTTCGCACGCCTTTCGGGAAGCTCGGCGGCGCCCTGGCCAACTACGAGGCGACCGAGCTCGGTGCCCTCGCGATCCGGGCCGCGCTCGACCGCGCCGGCGTCGAGAACGAGGAGGTCGAGTACGCGGTCATGGGCCAGGTCTTGCAGGGCGGGGCCGGCCAGGCGCCCTCGCGGCAGGCGACGATCGGCGCCGGGCTGCCGATCGAGCTGCCCTCGGACACGATCAACAAGGTGTGCGCCTCCTCGATCCGCGCCGTCGAGATCGCCGACCAGATGATCCGCTCGGGCGACGCGCAGGTGGTCGTCGCGGGCGGCATGGAGTCGATGACGAACGCGCCGTACGTGCTCAAGAAGGCGCGCTTCGGCTACCGGCTCGGCGACGGCACGCTGATCGACCTGATGACCCATGACGGGCTCACGTCGAGCTTCGACAACAAGCACATGGTCGAGCAGGCTTCCTTCGTCTCGCGCGAGCTCGGAATTTCGCGGGAGGATCAGGACAAGTGGGCGCTTCGTTCCCACGAGCGCGCGGTGCAGGCGATCGACGAGGGCCGCTTTCAGGACGAGATCGTTCCGGTCGGCGATTTCGCGGTCGACGAGGGGCCGCGCCGCGACACTTCGCTCGAGAAGCTCGCCCAGCTGAAGCCGGTGTTCGACCCGGAGGGCACCACGACGGCAGGGAACGCGCCCGGCGTGAACGACGGAGCCGGCGCGCTCGTGGTGACGAGCGAGGAGTTCGCGAAGCGCCACGGGTTGGACGTGCTCGCCACGGTGCTCTCGCAGGGGTACGTCGCGGACGAGTTCGCTTACCTCGCGCGCACACCCGCGAAGGCGGGCGGGATCGCGCTTCAGAAGGCCGGAAAGAAGATCGGCGACGTGGAACGGGTCGAGATCAACGAGGCGTTTTCCTCGGTCGCGCTCAACTCCGTCGGGATGCTCGGCGCCGACCCCGACAAGGTGAACGTGAACGGCGGCGCGGTGGCGCTCGGCCATCCGATCGGCGCCTCGGGCGCGCGGATCCTCGCGACGATGATCCACGAGCTGCACCGCAACGGCGGCGGGCTCGGCCTCGCGGCGATCTGCTCCGGCGGCGGCCAGGGCGACGCGCTGCTCATCGAGGTGTAGTGGCCGTTCGCGGCGCGGTGGGCGAGGCTCTCCACGGTCACGTCTCCGCGTACCACGGCTTCCTCGAAGAGACTGAGGCACCGGTCAGCCGACGGGAGGGCCCCGGCTCGCACGTCGTGCTGCTGATCAGCTTCGGCGAGGGGTGGACGATCGACGGCGACCGGCTCTGCTCGTTCGTCGGCGGCCTCCGCAATTGTCAGGTCGAGACCCGCCACGAGGGCCGCTCGCACGGGATCCACGTCGATCTCACGCCGCCCGCGGCGCACCGGATCTTCGGCTTGCCGCTGCATGAGCTCGCCGAGCGCCAGGTGCCGCTCGAGGAAGTGCTCGAGGAGCCGTTTCTCGCGGAACGGCTGCACGACCTGGGGGAGTGGGAGGCGCGCTTCCGGCTTCTGGACGACGTGCTCACGAGGCGGCTCGCAGGCGCGGCGTCACCCGAGATCGCCTGGGCCTGGACGCGCCTCGTCGAGACGGACGGCGCAGTGCCGATCGGCGACCTCACGCGCGAGCTCGGCTGGAGCCGCAAGCGGATCGTCGGACGGTTCCGCGAGGAGATCGGACTGCCCCCGAAGCGGGCCGCGAAGCTGCTCCGCTTCGAGCGAGCCCGGGCGCTGGCCGAGTCGGCGGCGCCGCGACCGGAGTGGGCCTGGATCGCCCGCGCGGCCGGCTATTACGACCAGTCGCACCTGATCAACGATTTTCGCGCCGTCACCGGTAGGACGCCGGAAACTTTCTTCCAAGACACCTTCGTTTCCGCCGCCTAGTCTCGGCGGCATGGCACAGCAAGTACATCCGTATCTGCTCTACGAGGACGGCGAGGCCGCGATCGAGTTCGTGACGAACGCGTTCGGCTTCCGCGAGGTCGACCGCCAGATCGGCGGCGCGGGCGGTCTCCACGCCGAGCTCGAGGTCGAGCCCGGCGGTGGGCGCGTGTACCTCGGCCAGCCGCCGAGCGGCTTCCGGAATCCGGCGGAGATCGGCCGAACATCGCTCGTGCACGTTCTCGTGAGGGCGGTCGACGCGCACTACGAGCGGGCGAAGGGCGCCGGCGCAACGATCGTGGAAGAGCTGAGTGACACTCCGGTTGGCCGCCGTTACGGCTGCCGGGATCCGCAGGGCCACGAGTGGTTCTTCGCTCAGCTGCCGGACTGACGACGCGACGCCACCAAGACAGGCTGTTCCGTGCCGAGGTCGACCAGCAACGCGTCAAAGGAGAGTGCCGTGTGGCCCCGTAATCGGCAGCGATGGCCACCGACCAGCTTCGGCTCGAGTACGACCGCGCGACCGCGCTCATCGACGGCCTGACCGACATCCGCTTCAAGCTCCTCGCGCTCGTGCCCACGCTGTCCGGCACCGCGGTGGGGCTGCTGCGGACGGGGGAGTCGGCCGTGACGCTGCTCGCCGTGGGCATCCTCGGCCTCGCCGCGACGATCGGCGTTCTCGTCTACGAGCTCCGGAACACGCAGACGCGTAAGGAGCTCAGGGCCCGCATCCTCGAGCTCGAGCGGCACCTGCTCGGGCGGGAGCTCGTGGGGCCGTCCGAGGGCCGGAAGCTCTTCGGTTTCGTCACCCCTAGGTACCAGATCGGGGTCGCCCTGGTCTACGCCGCCGCGCTCGCAGGCTGGGGGTATCTCGTGGCCTGGGGCGCGCTCGCCGGCCTCGACGTCGGGCACTCGCGGGACATCGGCGTGGTCATCGGGGCGGCGTGGGGCCTCCTCGTGCTGCTCGAAGTGACCAGGCTCGACTAGTGCCCCGTCCAGCAATACATGCCAGCTTCTGGCCCGCGATCACGCGGCGCCAGAGCCCACCCGTGCCTTAGCAAGGCAACCCAGCCTTGCTGCGGCCAAGTGCGGACTCTGGCCTGGTGCTCGCGACCCAGAAGGGTGGCGGCATTACCGGACGAGGCACTAGCCTCCGGCGACATGAGTTTCGAGCACGTCCTGGTGGTCGGCGCCGGCCAGATGGGCGGCGGCATCGCGCAGGTCGTCGCGGGCTCCGGACGGCGCGTCTCGCTGCACGACGCGGCTCCCGGCGCGGTTGAGCGCGGGCTCGAGACGATGCGCAAGAGCCTCGCCAAGCTGGCCGAGAAGGGCGGGGCCGACCCCGACGAGGTGCTGGGCCGCGTCGAGCCGGTCGATGACCTCGTGCCGGCCGACCTGATGATCGAGGCCGTCGTCGAGGACGCGGCAGTGAAGGAGCACGTCTTTCGCCGGGCCGACGAGACGCTACCGCCCGAGGCCGTGCTCGCCTCCAACACCTCGTCGATCCCGATCTCGACCCTTGCGGCCGCAACGAGCCGGCCGGACCGCGTCATCGGGATGCACTTCTTCAACCCGGTGCCGGTGCTGAAGCTCGTCGAGATCGTCCGCGGGCGCGAGACCTCCGACGAAACCGCCGAGGCGATCACCGAGCTGGCGCAGGACCTGGGCAAGACGCCAGCGGTTGCGAACGACTTCCCCGGTTTTGTGTCCAACCGGATCCTGATGCCGTTCATCAACGAGGCCGTCTGGGCTCTGCACGACGGCGTCGCCGAGGCCGAGGCCATCGACACGATCGCGAAACTGGGCTTTGCGCACCCCATGGGACCGCTTGCGCTGGCAGACCTGATCGGCCTCGATACTTGTGTTGCAATCATGGAAGTTCTGCGTAATGGCCTGGAAGACGAGCGCTATGCGCCGTGTCCCCTGCTGAAAGATTTCGTCAATGCAGGCAAATTAGGCCGCAAGTCTGGTGCCGGTTTCTACATCTATTAGGAACCACAGCTAGCTCAGACCCGAGCTGAGCCCGCACCGGAAAGGAGGACGCGCCGTCCGCCTCTTGGTCGTAGACGACGACGATGGCCTGCGGGCACTGCTTCGAACGACGTTCGAAGCGGTCGATGTCGACGTGGACGAGGCCGCAGACGCCGAGCAGGCTCGGCAGCGGATCGTCGAGTCCAGGCCCGACGCCATCGTGCTGGATGTGAGCATGCCGGGCCAGAACGGCGTGTCCTTCTGCGCGGTCCTGAAGGGCTCGCCGGCGACGCGCGACATCCCGGTCGTGCTGCTCACCGGCTCCGACCTGGCCAACGAGACGATCGCCGAGGAGGTCGGTGCCGACGCGTTCATGCTCAAGCCGTTCAGCCCGCTGGAACTGCTTGCCGTGGTCGAGCGGCTGGCCGGCGGGCTGCACGCGAGGCCGTATCGCGCGAGCGGGAAGCGGCTACCCGACGAGCAGCTGCTGCTCTACGCGCGCGACCTGCGCCACCTGCTCGAGCTCGAGCGGGGCCAGCGGACGCTGCTGGAGCGCGCGTACCACGAGACTGTCAGCGCGCTCGCAAGCGCCCTCGAGTCGAAGGACCTTGGCACCGGCGAGCATTCCCAGCGCGTTCACCGCTACGCGGCGGAGCTCGCCCGCGTCGTCGCGCCGAGCCTCGTCGACGACGAGAGCGTCGCCTACGGCTTCGTCCTGCACGACATCGGCAAGATCGGGATCCCGGACAGCATCCTCCAGAAGCCCGGGCCGCTCACCCAGCCGGAGCGGCGCGTGATGCAGACCCACACCGTCCTCGGAGAGCAGATGCTGGCCGGCGTCACGCTGCTGCAGCACGGCGGCCTCGAGGTCGTGCGCTCGCACCACGAGCGCTGGGACGGCCAGGGCTATCCCGACGGGCTCGTCGGCGAGCAGATTCCGATGGCGGCCCGTGTGTTCGCCGTCGCGGATGCCCTCGACGCGATGACCAGCGACCGCCCCTACCGTCTCGCGCTGAGCTGGACGGACGCGCGCCACGAGATCGCCGCGAAGATCGGGAGCCAGTTCGACCCGGATGTCGTGGAGGCGTTCACGGCCCGCGAGCACGTTCTGCGCGAGATCCGCGAAGAGCTGGCAGCGGCCTAGATCGTCGGCCCGGTGGGCCCGCGTGCGTCGGTCTGGTGCCAGAGGACGATCTTCCCGTGCACGACCCTGAAGATCGCCGTCGCTCGCTGGCCGGGCCCGTCGCACCGGCTGTGGCGGCGGTCCCCCAGCAGGAACGTCGCGGTCGCGGTCTGGCCGCGCGAGTGGATCGACACGATGCGGCCGGAGCAGGGGAGGGCGCTGTTCCAGGCGACCGCCTGGCGGCGGTTCTTCAGCTTGAGCACGTGGCCGTCCTGGACGATCTCCGCGTTGTTCGCGAAGAGGCTCCCGGCCGTGTTGTTGTCGTCCTGGTTCAGCGCGGCGCTCCAGGCGCGGACGACGCTCTCGGCGGAAGGTGAGCCGCCCCCGCAGCCCGCGAGCAGCAGGATCGCTGCGAGGGGCAGCAGCCTTCTCACGCCAGGGCCTCGCGGACGAGGCCCTGGAAATGGGCGATCAGCTGCTCGCTCTGCGGGAGGAGCTGTCCGCCGGCCAGGAGCCCGGACCCCACGCCGCGCTGAACCGACTCCACCAGCTGTCGATCCTCGAGCCCGACCTGGTCGTCGAAGGCGATCAGCTCCTCGGCCTGCTCCTCGCCCACGTCCTCGGCGAAGAAGTAGTCGAACCAGCCGCCCGTGCGGTCTGGCGCGAGCGGGTAGAGCGGCCCCGCGACGAGGTTCGGCGGGCCGGGGAGCGCATAGAGCTTCGTGACCGGCCAGAGCCAGTGGAACTGCCCTTCCACGGGCCCCGTTCCGTTCTTCGTCGGCCCGAACTGGCTCGAGCTCAGCGCATGCGTCTCGAGCCGGTAGGCGTCGGGCCGCACGTCGACCACCGCGCTGAAGCCGGGATGGGCGGTCGGACAGTGGTAGCACTCGAGGTAGTTCTCGACGGCGATCTTCCAGTTGCACGCGACCTCGAGCTCGGTGCGTCGGTGGAAGCGCAGCGAGTCGACGTCGATGCCGCCTTCGGCCATGTGCTTCGGCACGGGCCCGAGCGTCTCGGACAGCGGCCGCGACTCGCTGCCAGGGTTCACGAAGACCAGTGGGCCCCACGTCTCGATGCCGAGCTGGAGCAGGCAAATCCCGTCGGTCTCGAGGCCGGGCTCGCGCTCGGAGCGCGGAGCGTTCCGCAAGCGTCCGTCGAGGTCGTACGTCCACGCGTGGTAGTGGCACTGCAGCGTCTCGCGGCGGCCGCGTCCGTCCACGAGCACCGCCCCGCGGTGGCGGCAGACGTTCAGGAATGCGCGCAGCTGCTCGTCCCGGCCGCGCGCGACCAGGACGGGCACGTCGCCGATGCGGCTTGTGAAGTACTCGCCCGGCTGTGCCGCGTGCTCGACCGGCCCGACGTACTGCCAGCCGCGGCGGAAGATGCGCTCCTGCTCGAGTGGCAGCGTCTGCGGGTCGGAGTACCAGCTCCACGGCGACGTCGTGTGAGCCGTTCCGGAGGCCAAACCAGGCGCGACTATACTCGCGCCCCGAATGGTCTTCGACTTGTCCGCTGATCAGCGCGAGATCCAGGCGCTGGCGCGGGATTTCGCCGAAGCCGAGATTGCGCCGAACGCGCCGGAGTGGGACCGGGCGCACGGCTTTCCGCGCGAACTGCTCCCGAAGCTGGCAGATCTCGGGCTGCTCGGCGTCTGCATCCCCGAGGAGTACGGCGGCGCCGGCGCCGACTTCCTCTCCTACATCCTCGTCCTCGAGGAGATCTCTCGCGCCGACGCGGGCGTGGGAGTCACTGTCGCGGTGCACACGAGCGCCGTCACGCTGCCCATCCTCGGCTTCGGCACCGACGAGCAGCGGAGCCGCTTCGTCCCGCCGCTCGCGCGCGGCGAGGCCATCGGCGCGTTCGCGCTGACCGAGCCGGAGGCGGGCTCTGACGCGGGCTCGCTGCGCACGGCCGCGCAGCAGAACGGCGACGGCTGGAAGATCTCCGGCGCCAAGCAGTGGATCACAAACGGAGCATTCGGCGGCACCGTGCTTCTCTTCGCCCGAACCGACCCGGACACGCCCGGCGCGAAGGGCGTGTCCGCGTTCATCCTCGACGGCGAGCAGGTCCGGGTGACCCGAGAGGAGGAGAAGCTCGGGTTGAACTCGTCCTCCACCGTCGATCTCGTGATCGAGGACGCGGAGGTCGGCCGCGACCGGCTTCTGCACGAGGAGGGCAAGGGCTTCACCGTCGCGATGGCGACCCTCGACGGCGGGCGGATCGGGATCGCCGCGCAGGCGCTCGGGATCGCGCAGGCCGCCTACGACACGGCTCGCGAGTACGCGCTGGAGCGGCGGCAGTTCGGCAAGCGGATCGCAGACTTCCAGGCGATCCAGTGGAAGCTCGCGGACATGGCGACCGAGATCGACGCGGCACGGCTGCTCGTCTACCGGGCCGCCTGGCTGAAGCAGGAAGGCCGGCCGCACACCGAGGAGGGCGCGAAGGCGAAGCTGTTCGCGTCCGAGATGGCGCGCCGGCAGACGGCCGAGGCGATCCAGGTGCTCGGCGGCTACGGCTACACGAAGGAGTTCCCGGCCGAGCGCTACTACCGCGACGCGAAGATCACGGAGATCTACGAGGGCACCAGCGAGATCCAGCGGCTCGTGATCGCGCGCTCGATCCTCGGCCTCCGCAGCCGCGAGCTCGCGCAGGGATGAAGAAGACGCGCAAGCCGGATGAACCGGTCCGGCTGACGAAGATCTACACGCGCGGCGGCGACCTTGGCGAGACCAGCCTCGGCGACGGCTCGCGCGTCTCCAAGCTCGACCCGCTCGTCCGGGCGTACGGCGCGGTCGACGAGCTCAACTCCGTGGTCGGCTGGGCCCAGGTCGAGGCGCGCGACCAGCGACTGCAGCGGGTGCAGAACGATCTCTTCGACGTCGGCGCCGACCTGTCCGTGCCCTACGAGGAAAACGACGAGAAGCTACGCGTCACGCAGGCGCAGATCGAAGCGCTCGAGCACGACTGCGACGAGGTGAACGAGGGGCTCGAGCCGCTGAAGAGCTTCATCCTCCCGGGCGGCAACGAGGTGGCTGCGCGCCTGCACATCGCGCGGGCGGTCTGCCGCCGCGCCGAGAGCGTCGCGCTCTGGGCCGCGGACGAGCGCCCGGTGAATCCCGCGGCGCTCGTCTACCTGAACCGGCTCTCGGACCTGCTCTTCATCCTGGCCCGCGCGGCGAACGCCGGCGACGAGCCGCTCTGGAAGCCCGGCGGCTAGTCCGGTTATGTTTACTCCGGTCACGCGTTAATCCCCCGGAGTCAACTCAGCAGGAGGCCAGAGATGACACGCGTTCTTCCGATCGTCGCTGCAGTGCTGTTCGTCCTGTGGGCGCCGGCGGCGCAGGCAGCGAGTCCGGCTCCGCCCAGCCTCACCGGCGAGGCGTTCATCACGTCAGGGCTTCCTGCGCGCGGGCTCTCACAGGCGACCGGGACGTGCACGCCTTCTGGCAATTCCTCGTACACCTTCCACGTCGAAGGCGAGGCGATCGGCCCTTACACCGGAACGTACGTCGAGGACGGCTCGTTCACGATTGCCCCGATCACCAACCCCGTGCTGACCGCATTCAACTCGACCTTCACGATCACCTCCCCGGCCGGCACCGTGACCGGGACGAAGGCGCTCGCGGCCGACCTCGGTCCCATCAACGTGGCCACCTGCGGGGCGTTCACGGGGTTTGTCCCGAACGACCCGAACTCGATCAACTTCCAGGCGACGACGCGCTACACCGCGAACCTGCCTGGGGGTGCCGTCGATTCAGGGCACGCGGTCGTGACCTACCAGGACCTGCAGTTCCGCGACCTGCCGGACCTGAACACGTTCAGCTTCGTCGAGAACTTCTACTCGGACCTCGACCATTCGCAGACCACCGGTGGAGGCAGGGTGGCGCCGGACGTCAGCTTCGGGTTCGAAGCGATGAGCGATGGCCCCAAGGGCCGTTGCAGCCTCGTCGATCACACGACGGGCACGCGCGTGAAGTGTCTGGACGTGACGAGTTACAGCCGGACCGACAATGTCGTCACCTTCAGCGGCCACGCGACTGTCGACGGCGCGAGCACGACGTACACGATCGAGGTCGTCGACAGCGACGAGCCGGGCGTCGGGTCCGATGCGTTCTCGATCGAGGCAGGCGCGTACTCGGCCGGCGGGACGCTCATCGACGGGAACATCCAGGTTCACGGCTGAGCGCCGTTGCGGCTATTTGACGGGCGTGGCGTCGCCGTCGGCGACGAGCCTGCGAGCGGTCTGCCCGGACGGCGCGTAGACCTCGACCTGGTACTTCACGCCTGGGTAGCCGAAATACACGCTGGTGGGGCGGTTCTCGTTGTAGACCAGCAGGCCGCCGTCCGAGATCCGCTCCGAGATGCTGTCCGGCTGCTTCGCCGCGCGGCGCAGGCCCGCGAACGAGTCGGTCTGCTTGTACGTGCCGACGACGAGGAAGTTCGGCCGCGGGTCGCCGGCCTTGACGCCGGCGGGGAGATAGCGCACCCACACTCGCCCGTGGGCCGCGGTGAGCTCGTACGAGAAGCCGGGCTTCGGGCCCGCCCAGTAGACGGGGTAGTCGACCGCGCCGGCGAACTGCTCGAGCTGCGCCTGGGAGACGATCGTCGGCCTGCTGTTCGCTGCAGGCGTCGCCTTCGAGCCGCCGCCGCTCCCGAGCAGCCACACGATCACCAGGGCCGCCACACCGATGCCCAGGCCGAGCACGAGCAGCGTCATGCGGCGGATGGCAAGCGTTGTCACGGGGTGTAGACCTCGCCCCAGGAGCCGTCCTTCACGGTGACCTGGGTGCCGGTCTCGCTTCGGAAGCGCGGAATGATCGTCCCTGTGGTGGCGCCCGTCTTGACGACGCCGAAGATGTGCGCTGCGTAGGTCGTGTTCGCCGTCTGAACGCCCGTGCCGACCACCGCGTCGTCCCAGGCCGTTCCCCAGCCCGAGAAGAGTGCGCCCGTGCCGTCGGTGCCTGCCGGGATGTCGACCGTGTAGCTGACCACGGTGGCGCCCGCGGGCCCGTTGACGGACAGGCCGATTCCCGTAGTTGCGGCCGCGGTCTGGAAGAGGATCACGTACTCGAAGGTGTAGGTCGTGGCTGCTGTCCCGACCGAGAGGCCGAGGCCGGTCGTGTTGGCGAGGTTGGTCGTGGCGTTCGTGTCATCGCCGGAGGCCTTGCGGACCGTCGTAGGGGCGGGGCCCTGCGGGCCGGTCGGGCCGCGCGCGCCTGTCGCGCCCT
>DATDFL010000028.1:0-21423 GCA_036522595.1 Gaiellaceae bacterium | reverse complement strand
CTCGCCTGGCTCTACAACATGAACCGCCGCGTCTACATGACTCCGGGCCGCGAGGAGGAGTGGACGCTGACGGTCGCGCACACGCCGGAGGATTGCGACACGTTCGTCGCGTCCTTCGAGGAGATGGCAGCCGACCTCAGGGCGTGACGCCTCATCCGCTCGAGGGGTTCGGCGGACAGCTCAACACCAACCTCTTCATCACCCGCGGCGCCACCGCCGGCGAGCCGCGGCCCCTGACCCCGCAACAGCTCGCTGCACTGCGGGCGGCGATCGACAACCTGCAGCCCGGCTTCAGCCGCATCCTCGTCCGGCGTGGCCTCCGCGCCGATACCGCCGCGGGCAGGCGGGCGGCCGAGTTCATCGCGCTGCTGCAGACGATCGAGCTCGCTCAGCAAGCGGGCGCGCAGGTGAACCTGACGTACTGGGGCCAGGGGCCGTACGCGAACAGCCGTCGCTTGCAGGCGCTCCGGTGGCCCAACCGCTCCTTCCGCGACTGGCCCGACCCGAGCCGGCGCAAGTGGCCGGCGGCGTTTACCGACCCGCATGGGATCACGGAGCCGCGCCTTCTGATGCAGCGCTTCGCCGGCGTCCTCCACGAGATCCGCAGGCGCGGTCTGGACTGCGTGACCTCGGTGACGATCCAGAACGAGGTCAACGGCGCCGGGGTCGACATCGCGAAGCAGCGCGACCAGTACCTCTCGATGCGGTTCTACGAGCTGCTCTACCGGTTCCTCGACGAGGCGCTGCGGGGGCTCGACGATCCGCTCGTGTCCGGGCAGACGATGCGCGACGCGCTGCGCTTCATCGCCGGCGACCTCGTCGAGCGCGGGAACTCGACGCAGGACGTCTGGCTTCGCTACCTGCACCGGAACATGGAGGTGCCGCGGGCGCACTTCCCGAGCGTGCTCGACGGTTACTCCGTCCACGTCTACTGGGAGCCGACCGCGGGCGCGCAGGGCTTTCCGGCGAAGCCCGAGCGCAGGCTTGCGAACCTCGAGCGGACCGCACGCAGCCTCGGCCTCGCCGCGCCGATCTACGTTGCCGAGTACGGCGTCCGGCAGGTCCGCGCGCGGGTGAAGCCGGGGAGCATCGGCGGTGTGCGCATCGACGAGACGTCTCTCGCTGCGTTCGAGCACGGGTGGTTCACGGCGATCGCCGCGCAGCGTGGCTGTGTCGGCTTCTCGAAGTGGACGCTCTACCGCACCGACCGCGCGGCCGGCTTCGGGGAGTGGGGCATGATCGGGACGCCTGGGGCCCAGTTCCCGAGGTTTCCCGTCTACCGCGTCACGCGGCTCTTCTCGCACTTCGTCCCGCGCGGCTGGCTCCCGCGGGGCCTGAGCCGCCCGGCTGCGAACGTGATCGCCAGCCGGTTCGCGGCGGAGGACGGGTCGGACGAATCGGTGCTCGTGTGGAACAACAACACCCGCGCGCGGACGGTGAAGCTGCAGGGGCTACGCGAGAACCAGGAATACTTCGCGGTCGCCTGGAACCGTGACGGGCACGGAGCGCTCGCCTCCCTTCCTCCCGTGCAGGCCGACGGCACGGGCGCCGCAAGCGTGCCGGTTCCGGCCCACGGGGCGTTTGCGATCTCCACGCGCGACCCCGGCCTGTAGCGAACGCGGGCACTTGACAGCCTTTCCGTAAACGTTTACGGTGGCTTCGTAAACGTTTCCGGAGAGGCAAATTTGACCACGATCCAGGAACTGGCAGAGCGAACAGGCGTCTCGGTCGCAACCGTCTCTCGGGCGCTGAACGGCTCGTCCGAGGTGAGCGATTCGACCCGCGAACGGATCCTCGCGCTCGCCCGTGAGCTCGACTACACGCCGAGCGCGGCGGCGAGGACGCTGCAAAGCCGCCGCTCGCACGTCGTCGGCGTGATCCTCGAGACGGGCGCCGGCCATCCGGACCTGATGCACCCCTTCTTCCAGCAGGTGCTCGTCGGCCTCAAGCACGGGGCCGGTGAGCGGGGCTACGACCTGCTCCTCTTCGCCACCGACGAGCCGGGGAACGGATTCGGCGGGACGCACTCCTACCTGCGCCGCGCGGGCCACCACGGGGTCGACGGCGTCGTCGTGATGGGCTACGAGCCCGGCGACCCGGAGATGCAGAAGCTGGTCGCGTCCGGCCTGCCCTGCATCACGATCGACGCGGACCCCGGCGAGCCGCACTGCGGCTACGTCATGTCGGAGAACCGCGAGGGCGCCAACAAGGCCGTGCGCCACCTGCACGGGCTCGGACACGAGCGGATCGCGACGATCGCGGGACCGGCCCGCACATCCCCGGGCGCCGCGCGGCTCGAGGGTTACCGCGACGAGATGCGACGGCTCGGCCTGGACGTGCGGGACGAGTGGGTCGCCGAGGGAGACTTCTACGACGAGACCGGGTATCGCGCCACGCGCCAGCTGCTCGAACTGGCCGAGCCCCCGACAGCCGTCTTCGCGGCGAGCGACCTCATGGCCGCAGGAGCGTTGCGTGCGGCGAGCGAGCTCGGGATCCGCGTGCCCGACCAGCTGGCCGTCGTCGGCTTCGACGACATCGACGTGGCCGGGCTGATCCAACCGTCGCTGACGACCGTGAGGCAGGAGATGCACGACATCGGGGAGGCCGCAGCAGAAGGGCTGAGCCAGATGATCGACGACCCCGACGCAGAGCCGGTGCGGCGAATCGTGCCGACGCGGCTGGTCGTGCGGTCGTCCTGTGGAGCGCAGAGAGCGCCGAGGGAACGGACGCTCGCAACCGACAAGGAGGTGCGCTGACCGCTACCCGGCGGCCCTGAGCGGCCGCCGCACGACGGGGCATCCCACGTAGGTGCGAGCGAACAAAGGGAGGAACAAGAGGTGCACATCGCAACATTCGCCAAGAAGCCACGAGTCCGCCTGAGGCTGCTGGCCGCACTCCTCGTCGTCGGCGGAATCGTCACGGCCGGCCTCGTGGCCGGAACCGCGTCTGGTAGCCGTCAGGACAAGGTCACGCTGCGCGTCAGCCTGTTCGGCGACTTCGGCTACCACGACCTCTACAAGCAGTACGAGGCGTCCCATCCGAACATCGACATCAAGGAAGACATCCAGAGCTACGCGGACCACCACGCGAACCTGGCCAAGAACCTGGCGGTCGGGTCCGGCGCGGACGACATCGAGGCGATCGAGGTCGGGTTCATCGCGCAGTTCAAGGCGAAGCCCAACCTCTTCGTCAACCTGAACAAGTACGGCGCCAAAGGCCTGAGCAAGCGCTGGCTGCTCTGGAAGTGGAAGCAGTCCCTCGCGAGCAACGGCGCCCAGATCGGCCTCGGCACCGACGTCGGCAGCCTCGCGATCTGCTACCGGCGCGACCTGTTCAAGAAGGCCGGCCTGCCGAGCAGTCGCGCGGCGGTCTCGAAGCTGTGGCCGACCTGGCAGAAGTTCATGGCCGTCGGCAAGCGCTTCCAGGCCCATTCGAAGGGCAGCTCCTTCTTCGATTCCGGGAGCAACGTCTTCAACGCGATGGTCGGCCAGCTCAACCCGGCCTACTACACCTCCAACGGCAAGGTCGTCGTCGGCGCCAATCCCAAGGTCAAGAGCGCGTGGAAGCTGACGATGCAGGGCATCAAGGCGCACGAGAGCGCCGGCTACGCGGCCTTCAGCAACGACTGGAACACCGGCTTCAAGAACGGCAAGTTCGCCACCGTGACGTGCCCCGCCTGGATGATGGGCTATATCCAGGGACAGGCCCCGAACACCGCGGGCAAGTGGGACATCGCCGCGGTTCCGGGCGGCGGCGGCAACTGGGGCGGCTCGTTCCTGTCCGTCCCGAAGCAGTCGTCACATCAGGCCGAGGCTGCCGATCTGGTCAAGTTCCTGACCTCGCCGGCCGCCGAGAAGTACGTCTTCAAGCAGACGGGCAACCTTCCGAGTCAGCCCACGCTGCTGAAGAGCCCGGCAGTGCGAGGCTTCAAGAACCCGTTCTTCAGCAACGCCCCGGTCGGCAAGATCTTCGCGACCTCGGCGCTGAAGCTGAAGCCGCAGATCCTCGGACCGCACCAGGGTGACATCCAGACCGCGGTCTCCAACGCCATCCAGCGGGTCGAGCAGCACAAGCAGTCGCCTGCTCAGTCCTGGAAGCAGTTCCTCAAGGACGTCAAGGACGTGGCGTAGGGCTTTGCCCCGACGACGATGGGCGTCCAGCCCGGGCGCACCCTCCGCTCGGGCAGGACGCCCCTCGTTAGCCGACGGTCTCGAGGAGGTGTGGAGAGCGACGTGAGCGAAAGGACGGCAATGCAATCTTCGGTAGGGGCAGCCCCGGCCCGTCAGCGGATCGGCATCCGCGGCCGCCTGCACCGGCTCGACGCGCGCACGTCGCCCTACCTCTACATCTCGCCGTTCTTCCTGCTCTTCCTCGTCTTCGGGCTCTTCCCGCTCGGCTACACCGCCTGGGTCTCGCTGACCGACCGGACGCTGCTCGATCCCCACGCGCACTTCATCGGCCTCGACAACTACAGCGCGCTCCTCCACGACTCCTACTTCTGGAACGCCGTCGAGAACACCCTCGGCATCTGGGTGATCGCGACGGTGCCGCAGCTGCTGATCGCGCTGGGGCTCGCGGCACTGCTGAACACGAAGCTCCGCGCGCGCACGTTCTTCCGGATGGCCGTCGTCCTGCCGCAGGTGACGTCGCTGGTCGCGGTCGCGCTGATCTTCACGCAGCTGTTCTCGCGTGACTACGGCCTCGTCAACTACGCGCTGCACTTCGTCGGGATCCACCACATCGACTGGGAGGCGGGCCGGCTCTCGTCGTGGATCGCGCTCTCGGTGATGGTCACCTGGCGCTGGGCGGGCTACAACGCGCTCATCTACCTCGCCGCGATGCAGGGCATCCCGGACGAGCTCTACGAGGCCGCCGCGATCGACGGCGCGAAGGCGTGGAAGCAGTTCATCCATGTGACGATCCCGCAGCTCCGGCCGACGATCATCTTCACGGTCATCATCTCGACGATCGGCGGCCTGCAGCTCTTCACGGAGCCGTACCTGTTCGAGCCGCTCAAGCAAGGTGCGACCGGCGGCTCCGCGCGTCAGTACCAGACCGTCGTCATGTACCTCTACGAGAAGGCCTTCGCGGGGACGCAGTTCAAGTTCGGCTACGCGGCGGCGATCGGCTGGGCGCTGTTCCTGCTGATCGCGGTGATCTCGGCCGTGAACCTGCTCATCGTGCGCCGGATCAGGACGGCGGACGCCTGATGTCGACCGTGAGAGTCTCCCGGCGGCTGGGCTCGGCGGGGCCGCTCTCGTATCTCGTCCTCGGGCTCGTCGGGATCGTCTCGGTGTTCCCGCTGTACTGGTCGCTCGTCGTCGCGTCGCACGATAACTCCGCGGTCGCCGCGTACCCGCCCGTGCTGACTCCCGGGAGCCAGCTCTGGCACAACCTCACCCGGCTCTTCGACTCGGGTGAGGTCAACGTCAACTTCTGGACGGCGCTGATCAACTCGGCGATCGTCGCGTCGACGGTCACCGTGGCCGTCGTGTTCTTCAGCGCGCTGGCCGGCTTCGCCTTCGCGAAGCTGCGCTTCCCCGGCCGGAACGCGCTCTTCCTGCTGGTGGTCGCGACGATGCTCGTGCCGGTGCAGCTCGGCGTGATTCCGCTCTACATCGAGATGGTGCACTTCGGCTGGGTGAACCACCTCGCGGCGGTGATCGCCCCGAACCTCGTCACCGCGTTCGGCGTCTTCCTGATGCGCCAGTACATCTCCGGCGCGGTGCCCGACGAGCTGATCGACGCGGCGCGCGTCGACGGCTGCTACACGCTCGGCGTCTTCTGGCACGTGATCGTGCCGGTGGTGCGCCCGGTGGCCGCGGTGCTCGGCCTGCTCACGTTCATGACGATCTGGAACGACTTCTTCTGGCCGCTGATCGTCCTCGGGCCGCGCAATCCGACCGTCCAGGTCGCAACCTCGACGCTCGCGAGCGGCTACGTCGAGGACTACGCGCTCGTCCTCACCGGAACGTTCGTGTCGATCCTCCCGCTCCTGATCGTCTTCCTGTTCCTCGGGCGCCAGATCATCAGCGGGATCATGAGAGGAGCAGTGAAGGGATGAGGTTCCCGCCGGAGTTCGTGTGGGGCGCGGCGACGGCTGCGTACCAGATCGAGGGGGCCACAGAGGCCGATGGGCGCGGGGAGTCGATCTGGGATCGCTTCTGCCAAACCCCGGGCAACGTCGCGAACGGCGACACGGGCGACCGTGCGTGCGAGCACTACTACCGCTGGCGCGAGGATCTCGAGGTCATGAGCGAGCTCGGCCTGCAGGGCTACCGCTTCTCGATCTCGTGGCCGCGGATCCAGCCGCACGGCCGCGGGCCCGCGAATACGAAGGGGCTCGACTTCTACCGCAGGCTGGTGGAGGGGTTGCTCGAGCGCGGGATCGAGCCGCTCGCGACCCTCTACCACTGGGACCTCCCGCAGGCCCTCCAGGACGAAGGCGGCTGGGCCTCGCGCGAGGTCGCCGAGCGGTTCGAGGTCTACGCGGAGCTCGTCTTCGAGGGGCTGGGCGACCTCGTCCAGAACTGGGTGACGCACAACGAGCCCTGGGTGACGGCGTTCCTCGGCTACGGCTACGGGACGAAGGCGCCCGGGGTCAAGGACTGGCGGGCGGCGCTCACCGCAGCTCATCACGTCCTGCTCTCCCATGGCAAGGCCGTGGCGGCGTTCCGCGAGGGGCGCCGGACCGGGCGGATCGGGATCACGCTCGACCTGACCCAGGTGTACGGCGACGCGGAGGCGGCGCTGAGGCTGGACGGCAACCGCAACCGCTGGTTCCTCGACCCGGTCCTCCGCGGCGGCTACCCCGCGGACATGGTCGATCTCTACGAGGAGCGACTGGGCGCGCTCGAGTTCGTCCAGGCCGGCGACCTCGAGGAGATCGCGGCGCCGATCGACTTCCTCGGCGTCAACTTCTACCAACCTGCGGTCGCGCGGCTCGACGGCGACCAGGGACCGGTCGGGGTCCAGGAGCTGCTGCCGGACGGCCCCACGACGGCGATGGGCTGGCGCGTCGAGCCTGCCGCCCTGACCGAGCTGCTTCTGCGCCTGAAGCGCGACTACGGCGAGCTCCCGCTCCTGATCACCGAGAACGGCGCGTCGTTCGACGATCCACCGGTCAACGGCGACGGGGTCGTCGAGGACCCGAAGCGGGTCGAATACCTCCGAGACCACGTGGCGGCGGTCGAGCGCGCGATCGGTGGGGGCGTGGACGTGCGCGGCTACTACGTCTGGTCGCTCCTCGACAACTTCGAGTGGGAGCACGGCTACGCGAGCCGCTTCGGCATCGTCGGCGTCGACTTCGAGAGCCAGCGCCGAACGCCGAAACGAAGCGGCCTCTGGTACCGCGACCTGATCACCGAGCACCGGAATGGAGGGCGCTAGCCATGGCCGACCTTCGCTTCAGCGAGCTGACCAAGGCATTCGACGGCGGGGCCCTGGCGGTTGATTCCGTCGACCTCCAGATCGCCGACGGCGAGTTCATGGTTCTCGTGGGCCCGTCCGGCTCGGGCAAGACCACCGTCCTGCGCCTCACGGCCGGGCTCGAGGAGGTCACGAAGGGCGAGATCGCAATCGCCGGCCGGGTCGTCAACCGCCTCCATCCGATGGACCGCGACATCGCCATGGTCTTTCAGAACTACGCGCTCTACCCGCACATGACGGTGTCCGAGAACATGGGCTTCGGGCTCAAGCTCCGGCACACGAAGAAAAGCGAGATCAAGGCTCGCGTCGGCCAGGCCGCGAACACGCTCGGCCTGTCCGAGCTGCTGAAGCGCAAGCCCGGCCAGCTCTCAGGCGGGCAGCGGCAGCGGGTCGCGATGGGGCGGGCGATCGTGCGCGAGCCGGCGGTATTCCTGATGGACGAGCCGCTCTCGAACCTCGACGCGAAGCTGCGCGTCCAGATGCGGGCGGAAATCCAGCGCATCCAGCACCGGCTGGGAACGACCACGATCTACGTCACGCACGATCAGACCGAGGCGATGACGATGGGCGACCGGGTCGCCGTCATGCGCCAGGGGAGGCTCGTGCAGGTCGACACGCCGCAGGCGCTCTACGACCGGCCGGTCGACCTCTTCGTCGCCGGCTTCATCGGCTCGCCGGCAATGAACCTCGTGCGCGCACGGCTGCGCGCCTCGAACGGCTCGCTGCTGGCAGAGGTCGGGTCGAGGACGCTGGAGCTGCCGAAGGACACGTTGCCCGCCTCGGTCGCCGGTCGCGACGGCCGCGAAGTGATCGTCGGCATTCGCCCCGAGCACCTCGAGGACGCCGATCTCACGCCGGCAAACGGGCGGCTCGTACTGGAGGCGCCGGTGACGCTCGCCGAGCCGGTCGGCGCCGAGGTGATCGCCCACTTCGAGCTCGACACGCCGCCGGTCCTGACGAAGGACACGATCGAGCTGGCGCGTGACGTCGACGACCTGGACGCTCCACAAAGCGACGACGCGGGCCGAGTGTCCTGCACGGCGCGTCTCGACCCGCGGACGAAGGCGTCGAGAGGCGACGTCTTGCGCCTTGTCGTCGATCCGAGGTCGCTCTACTTCTTCGACCCCGAAACGGAGACGGCCCTGCGCTAGAGCTCGCCGGGCGGGGCGAAGCGGTAGAAAACCAGGCCGATCTTGCCGAGCACACCCGGCACGAAGTCCTCGAGCGCCCGCGCGTTCTCGAGCCCGCCGACGCTGACCGGGTCGTAGCCCGCGTCGCGGATGAGCTGCTCGGTGACCGCGCGTGCCTCGTCGTCGGCGGCGTAGAGGCAGCTCGGCCGGGTCTGCTGCTCGCCGATCTGGTCGTAGAGCTTGGCGAAGTTCGCGTTGAACGCCTTCGCGACCGGGCCGTTCGTGTGCGCCTTCACCTCGTGGGCGAACGACTCGTACTCCTCGTTCCGGCCGGTGAACGCGTTCGCGGTGTCGATCGCGATCTTGCCCTCGAGCCCCCTCACGGTGCCGAGCGCCTCGGAGACCGAGCCGGACGGGACCGCGACGAGCACGACGTCGGCATCCGACGCATCGCCTCCGTCGCGGCCGAGGGAATTCACGGTGTGGCCCGCCTGCTCCCAGAGCCTGGCGAGGCCGCCGCCGATGTTCCCCCGGCCGATCGTCGTGATGTTCACGACGCCGCTAGGCGCGGCCCGGAATGGCGCTGTCCCTGCGGAAGAAGCGACCAACGAGCGCGACCAGGATCACCGCAACGATCACCCCGATGATGAACGCCAGCCAGCCGCCGGAAATGGCGGCGGCGACGATCATCGAGATGATTCCGATCGCGATGGTCAAGAGCCAGCCCATGGGATCCTTCCCCGGATGCAGGAGCCTGCCGAGTGCGCCGACGATGGCGCCGACGATGATGAACCAGATCCAATGCATGGCCCGCTCCGTTTCCAGAACGGCGAACGCCAAAACATCGCCCCGTGCTAGATGTTCCCTTCCAGCGTGTGGCACGCGCCGGCCCGGCCGGTCCGGTAGCCGACGCTGAACCAGCGCTGGCGCTGTGCCGACGAGCCGTGCGTCCACGTCTCCGGGTTGACCTGCCCCTGCGTCTCGGCCTGGATCCGGTCGTCGCCGACGGCGGCCGCGGCGTCCAGCGCGTCGGCGACGTCACCCGGGCCGAGCGCCGCGATGTAGCGCGTCTGGGTCGCGTTGTGCGCCCAGACCCCGGCGAAGCAGTCGGCCTGGAGCTCGATCCGCACGGAGCGGCTCTGCGCGCCGGTCTGGCCCGAGTCGGCTCCGAGCGTGCCGAGCAGGTCCTGGACGTGATGGCCGTACTCGTGCGCGAGCACGTACGCCTGCGAGAACGGCCCGGCCCGAGCGCCGAAGCGCGTCCGGAGCTCCTCGAAGAAGCCGAGGTCGATGTAGACGTGCTTGTCCACCGGGCAGTAGAAGGGCCCGACATCGGTGCTCGCCGCGCCGCAGCCCGTGCCGGTCGAGCCGGTGAAGAAAACCGTCTTGGCGGGCGTGTAGCCGCCGCTTGCGGGGAAGTTGCCCGCCCAGTAGCTCTGGATGCTGTTCACGTCCGCGACGATGCGGCAGTCCATGCGCTCGTTGGCCTGCGCGCCCCTCCGGCACTCCTGGCCGAGCACCTGGTTCGGCGGCGCTTCGGAGACGGTCGAGCCGTCCAGGTTGTCGAGTGGGCCTGAGAGCCCCCCGCCCCCGTAGAGCAGGCTCACGAGGAGGTAGATCACCAGCCCGGTGACGCCGAGCCCACCGCCGCCCACGGCAAGCCCGCCGCCTGGGAGGCCGCTCCGGCCACGGCGATCCTCGATCTGAGACGGGTCGAGCTCGACGTTTTTGCGGAAGCGCACGGGAGCCCGAGTGTTTGCCGATTCGACGCCCGCGTAATCACAACGCAATGAGACTTCTGCACCGGAATCGTCACGAACAGGCAAGGGACGAGGCGCATGACGAGAGGCGGCCCGCTGCCGACGAGGCGCCGGAGCCGCTGCCCGAGACGGAAGAAGAGCGCCTCGCGGATCCGGGGCCGACCGACCTCTCGAAGCGCGATTACGTCGCGATCATCAAGCGCGCGGTCAAGAAGTTCAACAACGACCACATGACGAACATCGCGGCGGCGCTCGCGTACTACGCGTTCCTCGCGATCCCCTCGGCGCTGCTGGTAGCAGTGGGGATCTTCAGCCTCGTCGCCAGCCCCAGCACCATCACGACGCTGATTCACAAGCTGCACGGCATCGTGCCCGGGCAGGCTTTGAACCTCCTCGAGAGCAGCCTCCGCAACATGGTCCAGAACAAAGGCACGGGGATCACGGTGCTCAGCATCGGCGGCGTGCTCGCGTTCTGGTCGCTGACGGGCGCGATGCAGAACCTGATGTGGGCGCTGAACATCGCCTACGACCGCGACGAGGGACGAGGGTTCGTCCTCAGGCGAATCGTGGCGCTCTGGATGGTGCTCTTCGCGATGATCGGGTTCGCGCTCGCGTTCGGCGTGCTCGTGCTCGGGCCGCACGTGTCGACCTGGATCGGCGACGCGCTCGGGGCGCACACGGTGACGAAGATCGTCTGGTACATCGCGGAGTGGCCGCTGCTCGTGCTTGGGCTGCTGCTCACGTTTGCAGCCTTCATGTACTACGGGCCGAACGTGAAGCACCCGAAGTGGCACTTCCTGACGTTCGGCGCCGTCGTCTCGCTGGTGATCTGGCTCGTCGGTTCCGGCGCCTTCGCCTTCTACGTGAGCAAGTTCTCCTCGTACAACAAGACGTGGGGCTCGCTCGCGGCGGTCGTGGTAATGCTGACCTGGCTGTGGCTGAGCTCGGTCGCTCTGTTGCTCGGAGCCGAGGTCAACGTGGAGGCCGAGCGGAGCCGCGAGCTCCGGCGCGGCGAGCCCGCGGAACGCGAGCTCCAAGCGCCGGCAAAAGCCTGACGAAACTTGCCGCTCCTCCCGGGCGGCGCGATAGTGAGGCGACATGTCCGGGCCGCCGACTGGCACCGTCACGTTGCTGTTCAGTGACATCGAGGGCTCGACGCGGCTCCTGCAGCGGGCCGGGGAGGCGTATGCAGAGCTGCTCGCCGATCACCGCCGGCTCCTGCGGGAGGCGTTCGCGAGCAACCGCGGGTTCGAGATGGACAACGAGGGCGACGCGTTCTTCGTCGCGTTCGAGTCGGCCAACGACGCGGCCGCCGCGGCCGCCGACGCCCAACGCGCGCTCGCGGCCCACGACTGGCCGGACGAGCACGAGATCCGGGTTCGCATGGGCCTCCATACCGGCGAGCCGCAGGCCGTCGACGGACGCTACGTCGGCCTGGTGGTCCACGCTGCGGCGCGGATCATGGCGGCGGGGCACGGCGGCCAGGTGCTCGTCTCCGAGTCGACCCGCGCACTGCTCGACGACCGGTTCCAGCTGCGCGACCTCGGCGCGCATCGGCTGAAGGATCTCCCGGGGACGCAGCAGCTCTTCCAGCTGCACGTCGAGGGCCTGCCCGGCGACTTCCCGCCGGTCAAGACGCTCGACCACAGGCCGACGAACCTGCCGCTCGAGCCGAACGCGTTCATCGGGCGGACGCGCGAGCTGAAGGAGGCCTGGTCGCTGCTCACCCGCGAGGATGCGCGGCTGCTGACCCTGATCGGCACCGGCGGGGCGGGCAAGACCCGCCTCGCGCTGCGGCTCGCATCGGGTGCGGTGGAGCACTTTCCGAACGGCGTCTTCTTCGTCTCCCTCGCGCCGGTCCGGGACTGGGAGCTCGTCGTGCCGTCGATCGTGCAAACGCTCGGGCTGCGCGAGCAGCCGGGCGAGAGCGCGCTCGAGACCCTCGGCGAATACCTCCGCGACCGCCGGATTTTGCTCCTGCTGGACAACTTCGAGCAGGTGCTGCCGGCGGCGCCGGCGCTCTCCGGGCTGCTCGGCTCGGCCCCCGGCGTCAACCTGCTGGTCACGAGCCGCACGCCCTTGCGGCTCGCGGGGGAGCGAACGTACTCCGTGCCGCCGCTCGTCGACTCGGAGTCGGTCAACCTCTTCGTCGAGCGCGCGCAGGCGGCCGATGCGGACTTCGCCGTCACCGACGAGAACGCCCGCGCCGTCTCGGAGATCTGCGCGCGCCTGGACGGCCTGCCGCTCGCGATCGAGCTCGCCGCGCCCCGCGTCCGGACGCTGCCGCCCGCGGCGCTCCTGCGGCGCCTCGACGACCGGCTCAAGCTCCTGACCGGCGGCGCCAACGATGCCGAGGAGCGCCAGCGCACGATCAGGGCGACGATCGAGTGGAGCTACGACCTGCTGCCGGATGCGGAGCGCTCGCTGTTCGCGCAGCTCGGAGTCTTCGTCGGCGGCTGCAGGCTCGAGGCGGCCGAAGAGCTCTGCAAGGCCGACCTCGACATCCTCGACGGGCTGCAGGCCCTCGTCGAGAACAGCCTCGTGCGGAGGCGCGCAGACGCGGACGGCGAGCCGCGCT
Source organism: Gaiellaceae bacterium (assembly GCA_036522595.1). GTDB lineage: Bacteria > Actinomycetota > Thermoleophilia > Gaiellales > Gaiellaceae > AC-32. The sequence goes on along the minus strand of DATDFL010000028.1, from coordinate 8,527 downwards.
TCTGGATGCTCGAGACCATCCGCGAGTACGCGTGCGAGTTGCTGGAGGCCGGAGGCACCGCGGACGAGGCGCGGCGCCGCCACGCGGAGCACTTCGCGGCCGAGGCGGAGCGGCTCGATGTCGACTCGCGCACCGGCGACTATTCGGCCGCGCTCGCCCGGCTCGACGAGGAGCGCAACAATATGCGCACGGCGTTTGCGTGGGCGCGGGGGGCCGGTGACGGCGACCTGATGCTCAGGCTGGCGACGGCGCTCTGGGGCTTCTGGGCCGCACGCGGCTATATCGCAGGAGGACAACGCGCCCTCGAGGACGCGCTCGCCGTGACCGACAAGCATGCGCCGCGCGCGCTGCTGGGCTCGTGCACGCTCAAGATGCTCAGTGGCGACAGCACCGGCGTTGCCGAGGCCTGCCAGGAGGTCTTGCGCAGCACGGACGACGACTTCACCCTCGCGCAGGCCTGGAACCTGCTCGGCAGGATCGACGGCAGCGTCCTGGGGCAGCTCGGCCGCGCCGAGCACTCGTGGCGACAGGCCCTGACGCACGCCGAGCGCGGCGGGTTCCCTGCCGAGCGGGCGGACATCGTCGGCTGGCTGCTGATGAGCACGATCTTCGGGCCCCTGCCGGTGGACGAGGGAATCGAGCGCTGCAACGAGTTCCTCGAGCTCGCCGGCGCCGATCTCACGATTCGGGCCTGGTGCTGGACCGAGGGCTCGGTCCTGCAGGCGATGCGTGGCGATTTCGACCGTGCCCGGGAGCTCCTTGCCAAGGGGAAGCGCGCCCTGACGGAGCTCGGGCTCACACTGGCGGCGGCGAACACGGCCCATGAGCGGTTTCTGATCGAGAGCCTGGCCGGCAGTCCCGAAGCCGCGATCGAGGCCCTCCGCGGCAGCTGCAAAACCCTGGAGGAGATGGGCGAGCGCGGCTTCCTCTCGACGACTGCGGGCTTTCTGTCCCACGCGCTCTATGCACAGGGCGAATACGACGAAAGCGCCCGCTTCAGCCGAACCTGCGAGCAGCTGGCGGCTCCGGACGACGCGGCGTCTCAGATGCTCTGGCGGCGGTCACGAGCGATGCTTCTCGTGCGCGAAGGAAACCTCGAGCGAGCAGAGGAGCTGGCCCGGGAAGCGGTCGAGCTCGCTGCGCAGACCGACTTCCTGGACGAGCACGCGAATGCGATCGTCGACCTTGCGGAGATCCACGCGCTGAGCGGCCGCCGCGATGAGGCGATCACGGAGCTGGAAGAGGCGGCGAAGCGGTTCGAGCAGAAGGGAAATCTCCCGTCGCTCGAACGCGCCCGGACGGCCACTGCGCGGCTTGCTACCGCTTGACAGCGCCGGGCGAGCGCACGATATTCGTTCACCGGCGGCCATCTGCGACAGGGAGGGCACGAGCGATGTCACAGCCGAACAAAGGCACGAAGGACCACCTCGACAAGAACCACGTGGACCCCAGTTCGCTCCCGGATGCGGTCATCGACGCGATGAACGACTGTTCGGACAAGGAGCTGAAGGCCATGGACAAGGTAGGGAAGGCCCTCACCGATACGAACGTCGACTTGGGTAAGGCCCTCAAAGCGGTTCACTGAGAATCGCCGCCGAGCAAACAACGACCGCGAGCTTCCGGCTCCGCCGGAAGATTTACATTGTCGTCGGCCCGTTCGGCGCGGCCTACAAGGCGCTCATCGAAAGCCCGCGCCTGTCTGAGCTCTGGCCGGACTACCTGATCCTGCAGCACGAGATCATCCGCGCGACCGTGCCGCTGACAGAGGCCGCGCTGGAGCGGTCACGGGCGTTGGCCGGCAAGGACCCGCTGGCGGAGCCGCTCGCGGAGTACCTGGCCGAGCACGTCGAAGAGGAGCTGGACCACGATGAGACGCTGCTCGGCGACCTCGAGGTTTTGGGGATCGACCGGAGAAGCGTCTTCAAGCGGATGCCCTCGCCGGACGTGGCGGCACTGGTCGGCCAGCAGTACTACTGGATCCTCCATTTCCACCCGATCGCGTTCCTGGGCTACGTCGCGGTGATGGAGGGGTTCCCGCCGACGCCCGAGCTGATCGAGACGCTGATCGAGCGAACGGGCTTCCCGCGCGATGCATTCACCACGTATGTCGAGCATGCCGAGCTCGACCCGGGTCACCGTGACCATCTCGACCGGATCCTCGACTCGCTGCCGCTCGAACCGTGGCACGAAGCTGCGCTCGGAGTCTCCGCCATCTCCACGGCGGTCATGGGCGCACGCACGCTCGAGGCGATCGTGGACCAGGATTCCTGAGCCGCTCGGCTACACTTCGCCGCCGTGGCCGGCGAGAGAGTCAAGCTCGAGGTACAGCCGCGCGAGAGCCGAGGCTCCGCGGATTCGCGCCGCCTGCGCAAGGAGGGGTTGATCCCGGGCGTCCTCTACGGCGGCGGCAAGGAGCCTCACGCGTTCTGCGTCGCCGAGCGCGAGCTGCGTCGAGTGCTCACGCGTGACGCCGGCCTGCACGCGATCCTCGACGTCACGGTCGACGGCGCCGATGCGCGGCCTTCGATCCTCAAGTCGTACCAGCAGGACCCGATCAAGGGCACGCTGACGCACATCGACCTGCAGGAAGTCCGGCTCGACCGGCCGATCCAGGCGCGCGTCGTCGTGGAGCTGATCGGCGAGCCCGTCGGCGTCACCGAGGGCGGCGTGCTCTCGCAGGTCAACCGCGAGATCACCGTCGAGGCGCTGCCGATGGAGATTCCCGAGCACCTCGACCTCGACGTCACCGGGATGGCGATCGGCGACACGCTGCGCCTGGTCGACCTGCCCGTCCAGCAGGACGTCAAGTTCCTGGACGACCCCGAGGAGACGGTCCTCGCGACGGTCACGATGCCGACGCGCTTCGTCGAGCCCGAGCCCGAAGAGATCGAGGGCGAGGAGGAGCTCGAGGAGGGCGAGCTGCCCGAGGGCGAGGTCCCCGAGGGCGAAGAGGGCGAAGGCGAGCCGGCTGCCGAGGGCGAGGGCGAAGAGCCCTCGGGCGAGCAAGAGTCCCAAGAGGAATAAGTGCGCCTCTTCCGTCGGGGCTCTGCCTCGACGCTGGACCTGCTGGTCGCGGGGCTCGGCAACCCGGGCCGCGAGTTCGAGCGCACGCGCCACAACGTGGGCTGGCTGGTGCTCGACGAGCTCGCGCGAAGGCAGGGCGGCTCGTGGCGCTCGAAGTTCTCGGGCTCGCTCGCGGAGATCCGCCTCGACGGCGCGAAGCTCGCGCTCGTCAAGCCCGAGACCTACATGAACGAGTCGGGCCGCTCGGTCGCGGCCGCAGCGCGCTTCTTCAAAGTGCAGCCCGAGTCGCTGCTGGTCGTGCACGACGACGTTGACCTCGAGCCCGGCCGCCTGCAGGCGCGGCGCGGGGGAGGGCTCGCCGGGCACAACGGCCTGCGCTCGCTGGCGCAGCACCTCGGCACGCAGGACTTCCTGCGCCTGCGAATCGGCATCGGCCGCCCGGAGCGAGGCGACCCTCGGCCCGTGAAGGACTGGGTCCTGTCGCCCTTCGCGCCGGAAGAGGACGCCGAAGCGCTGATCGCGCGCTCGGCGGATGCCGTCGAGACGCTGGTGCGCGAGGGCCTGGAGGCCACGCAGCAGCGCTTCAACTGAGCGGACCTCGGGCCGGCCTCGCGCCGTAGTCCTTGCGTGAGGCTCGTCCTGGCTGTCGTTTCCATTCTGCTGCTCGCAGGCGCCGGAACGGCTACGAGCGCCGCGCCTCGCTGTGCGCGAGATGTGCCACAACTGGGGGCCCGGCCCCCACTGCCGGTGGTCATCACGACGAACTGCGCGCGATTCCGTCTCGGGGCGGACGGAAAGGCGACCTACGAGGGGCCGTGGACAAGCCCGGTCCCTCGGGTCGCTCGTGCCTACTGGATGGACTTCAGCTGGTTCGGGCTCGAGCGCCATCACATCGTGATCGGGCGTGCGATGGATCGGCTCTGGCGCTCACACGATGCGTACCGGGGGGCGCACGCGGGGGATGTCGGCAGGATCGCACTGGGTCAAACCACGCTCGCTTTCAGCTACTACCGCGGCCGGCGTCCGCTCCTGTACGTCGCGCGCTACGGCGGGCCGGAGCACACGGTCGCTCGTGGTGAGTGGCCGGTCGCGTTCACGGACGGGAAGCTCGTCACGCAGTCCAACCGCAGCACGGTCGTCCTCCGCGGCCTGGACGGCCGGCGCCTTCGCGTCCTCGCCCGGCGCGTGAGCGACGTGGAGGCTGGCCCGAGGAGCCGGGGCGTCGTCTTTCGTGTGAAAGGCAAGCTCTTCGCCTTCGACGGCGACCGGGTCCGCGAGCTGGCCACGCTGCGCAAGCTCGGCTTCACGGCCAAGTCTCTGAGCATCGAGCCGCTGGGACGGCTCGTCGCACTCCGCGACCAGCGGCGCCTGGTGATCCTGGATCGGGCGGGTCGCCTGGTCGCCAAGACCCCGCTCCCGCATGGACCCAAGATGGCGGACGGGGTCTCGAGCGCCGTCGTCGCGAATGCGTCCGCGACTGCGGTCGCGTTCACGGCTACAAGCGGCAACACGGCCTACGGCTCCCGGGGGAGCGAAACCGTCTATGTGCTGCGCGCCGGCGAGCACCGGGCACGGCCGGTCCTGACGGAGAAACTCCTCTTCAAGGTCTGTGAGCGCATGGCCGACCTGTCGTGGCGCGGAAGGTATCTCCTGTACTCCGACACGGAGCTGCGGGCCGCGGTCGTCGACGTCTCGGGCCACGCAGCGCCGGTCGAGCTCACCCCGGCCATCGCGCGGCTGCCTGGCCTCAAGCGCGACGGCCGCTTCGAGGTCGCCTGGGCCTGAGCCCGTCACTCGACCGCGGGCATGGCCCCAGGCGCCTCTCGCCGGCGGACAGTTCGCACCTCGCGCACTAACGCGATCACGCACAGGTTCGGCACAGTCATCAGCCCGCCGGCGAGCAGGAGGGTGCTGCGCACGCCCATCGCGCCGGCAAGCGGCCCCGCGAGGCCCTGCCCGGCCGGCATAAGGCACAGCGAGAGCAGCCAGTCGATCGACCCGACGCGCGCCAGGCGGTCCTGCCTCACCTCCTGCTGCATCGCCGTCTCCCAGAGCGTGTTCCCGATGAGCACGGAGCCGGTGAAGATCGCGCTCGCGATCATGATGACCGCGACGGGAAGCGGCGGCACGAGCGCGAACGGCGGCAGCGAGCCGATCGCCCAGATCCCGAAGGCGGCGGCGACCGGGTGCCGCGGGCGGACGCGGTAGGCAACGAGCCCGCCGAGCACCCCGCCGACCGCGCCGGCCGTGAGGATCAGCCCCCAGGCCTGGGCGCCTCCGAGCTCGTTGCGCGACACGACCGGGCCGAGCACCAGGTACATCCCGATCCCCACGTTGCCGAGTGCGAACCCGAGGAAGCCCGCGGTGAGCCAGCGGATCCGGCGAACCTCCTGCCAGCCCTCTGCGACGTCGTGCCAGAAGCGCTTGGCGGCCGGGCGTACGTGAGCTTCCACGCGGAGCGCCGCGAGGAACGAAGCGCTGACGACGAAGCTGCCCGCGTCGATCGCGAAGACCCAACCGGGACCCGCCGCGGCCACGATCGCGCCGGAGAGCGCAGGCCCGAAGATGTTCGTGGCGCTTTGCGAGAGGGAGAGCAGGGCGTTCGCCTGTTGCAGGCGCCCGGGGCTGACGGCCTGCGGTAGGAGGGCGGTCGAGGCCGGGTTGAAGAAGCCGCCCGCAGCGCCGGCGAACGCCTGCAGGAGCGCGAGCTCCCAGACGCGTGCGGTGCCGCCGAGCAGGAGCGCCGCAGTGGTCGCCTGCGTGCCGAGGCGGACGAGATCCGCGCCGATCATCACCGTGCGCCGTGGCAGCCGATCGGCCCAGACGCCGCCGGCGACGGTGAAGCCCGCTCGCCCGATCGTCCACGACGCGAGGACGATTCCGAGCCCCGAAGAGCCGCCGCCGATCCGCAGCACCGCGAAGGCGAGGGCGACCGGAATGAGGGCATCGCCCAGCGACGATCCGGTCCGGCCGAGCCAGAGCAGGCGGAACGGCCGTTCCTTCAGCGGCCCGAAGCGTTCTCCGGCCGCCACGACGCCTCAGCGGTTCCAGCTCGGGCAGCAGGCCTGGCTGACGCGGAAGACGCGATGCCCGTCGCTGAGCCGCATGATCGAGAGGTGGACGCCCTCGGCCGTGCCGCCGCCGCCGACCGAGAAGCGGCCGTCGCTCGATGCCGAGTCCGCGAAGTCGCGGAGGTAGCGGAGCTTGTGGCTCTTCGTGTCCAGCACGGCGCCCAGCGTGCCCGAGTCGGTGCGAATTCCGGCCAGGATGTGCCGGTCGTCGACCCAGCCCAGCGGCTGCAGGCCGTAGAGCCCTTCGGTTGCCAGCGCCTCGGGTGCGCGCGAGATCACGGAGCGCGGGTGCGAGCCGTTGCTGTCGATCGTCCAGATCCCCGGCGCCTGGCAGTCCGTCGGGTCGGTTCCGGCTGGAAAGTGCGAGAAGGCGATGCCTGCGTGGCCCCAGACCGGGAAGCCGCTGACGCCGTCGTGCGTCAGCCGGGTCGGCTTGCCTCCGGAGAGCGTCGTCTTGTAGAGATCGAACTGGTCGCCGCACGGGCCTTCGCCGGTGGCGAACCCTGCTCTCGAGTAGACGATGTCCTCGCCGTCCGGCGAGAACGCGAAGCCGTAGACCGAGCCGCTCGCGATCACCCGGACCCGACCGGTGCGCCGGTCGATGCCGTCGAGCTCCAAAACCGCGAGCTCCCCTTGCCTCGACGCGATGAGCGTCTCGCCGTCCGGCGACCACCCCTCGGGATGCAGGTGGCGCGTCGTCAGCAGGCGCGCGGGGCCGCCTCTGGCCGGAATGAGGTAGATCCCGCCCCGCCGGCGGACTGCAACCCGTAGGCCGTCAGGCGAGAGAACGGCCGCCGAACCGCGCCCGAGCTTGCGTGGGTGCGACCCGTCGGCACCGGCGATCCAGACGGTGGCAGCCGAGGGGTCGATCCCTTTCAGGTAGACGAGGCGAACCTGGGCCGGCCGCGGACGCGCGTGCGAGCCGCCGCACCCCGTCAGGGCCAGGAGCGCCGCGACGCCGACGATCGCCCTGATCACGCCGCCCATGATCGCTCAAGCGGTCGGCTCCCGCTGCCGACCAGATTCCTATGCGGAGGATCTCGGGCTACGACGCCTGGCGGGCGGCCGCGTTCTTCCCTGCGCTCGAAGGGCTGCGCGGGATCGCGGCGCTGCTGGTCGTCTTCCACCACACGCGCTCGCACTGGCTCTGGGGCTGGCTCGAGGGCTGGAACGGCGTGACGCTCTTCTTCGTCCTCAGCGGCTTCCTGATCACGACGCTCGCGCTGCGCGAGGAGGACGCGCTCGGCGCGCTGCGCTGGCGCGCGTTCTTCGTCCGCCGCGTCTTCCGCATCATCCCGGTCTACCTCGTCAGCCTCGCGCTCTACGTCGTCGCGGTCGGCATCGTCGGGATTGCGGCATCGCACCGGGGGACCTTCTTCGACGCCGTTCCGTGGTACCTGTCGCCGTTCCCCGAAGTGCCGTTCTTCTCGCGGACGCACATCGTCTTCTCATTAGCGTGGTCGCTCGGGATCGAGGAGAAGTTCTATCTCCTCTGGCCGCTCGTGGCCTTCGTGCTGCTGCGCCGCCGGGCGCGCTCGCGGCTCGGGGTCGCGCTGGCCCTTGCGTTCGTGCTTCAGATTCCGATCGCGTTCAGCTCGAACGGACGAGCGCTCGCGCCCTACTCGGCGATTCTCGCCGGCTGCGTCCTCGCCTTCCTCATGCACAACCGCTCGAGCTTCGCGCGCCTGAGCCGGCTCGGGTCGACGCCCTTCTTCCTCGGCGCGGCGGCGCTGCTCGTGGTCGTGCACGGTCTGACCCACGTCTTCAACCCCACCGCCGCGGGTTTCCGCGTTGCGGCCGCCTGGTACTACCTGCCCTACTCGCTCGCGGCCGCCCTGGTCGTCTGCGCGCTGGCGCTTCGGGCTCCGGGTAGCGGCTGGCTCGAGTCGCGCGCGATGCGGTTCGTCGGGCGCGTGAGCTACCCGCTCTACCTGACGCATCCGCTCGGGCTCGCCGCGGCGGCGATGGTCGTCGCTCCGGGCGGTCTCCTCACCGAGCTGGCGTACCTCGCCGTGGGGATCGTGCTCTCGCTCGGCCTCGCGTACGGGATCCACCGGGTCGTCGAGAAGCCGCTCATACGCAGCGGCAAGCGCATCGCCGAGCGCGTCCCCGAGCCGGTCCTGGCTCCCGGGCTCGCGCCTGCCACTCACTAGCCGGGGCTAAGATCGGAGGGCGGAACCGGGAGTTCCGTCGTTCGTCTTGGACCTGGCAGAGACCACCCGACCCGTCCTCCATCCGCTCGTCGAGCAGCTGCTCGCGGACGAGCGACTCGCTGCCTACGCGGAGGCGCTGCCCGAGCGCGCGCGGGTCTCCGAGCCGGTGCTGCCCGTGGTGCTCGCGGCGCTCTACGAGCAGCTCGGGCGCGGGCTCGTCGTGCTGCTGCCGGAGGACGCCGACGCACGCGACGCGGCCGAAGCTGCGCGCTGGCTGCT